>NZ_JAMWYY010000008.1 GCF_024305175.1 Flavobacterium sp. | reverse complement strand
CTTTTAGGAATTTTCATTACCATAGTTGCCCAGATATTCTCTTTATTTACTCCGGAGCTAATTGGAGATTCTATAAAAGCAATAGAAGAATACCATCAGCAGAACAACATTAGTGCAGATGCAATAAAAGATGAGCTGTTCACGAACATACTCCTTATTGTAGCAACCACCCTGATTGCAGGTGTGCTTACTTTCCTGATGCGCCAAACCCTGATAGTTATGTCGCGCCACGTAGAGTTCGACCTTAAGAATGAAATTTTTTACCATTACGAGAAGCTTTCGCAGAGTTTTTATAAGCGCAACCGCACAGGCGACCTTATGAACCGCATTAGCGAAGACGTTAACAAAGTAAGGATGTATGTAGGCCCTGCCGTTATGTATGCACTTAACACCATAATACGTTTCGCCGTGGTGGTTACCCATATGTATATTATATCGCCTAAGCTAACGCTATACACGCTTTTGCCGTTGCCTATATTGTCTTACAGCATCTTTAAAATAAGTACCGAGATAAACAAACGCAGCACACTTTACCAGCAAAACCTTTCTAAGCTCTCCACTTTTACACAGGAAATGTTTTCGGGTATAAGAGTAATTAAAGCCTATGCCCTGGAAGGGCAAAAGCAGGCTGATTTTACTACACTATCGCGTGACAGTAAAGACAAGAACATGAGCCTTGCTAAAGTAAACGCGCAGTTTGGCCCGCTTATGATACTGCTCATCGGTATCAGTAACCTCGTGGTAATTTATGTAGGCGGCATGATGTATATTAACGGCAGTATTCCTGATATTGGGGTTATTGCGCAGTTTATACTGTACATCAACATGCTTACGTGGCCCGTGGCTTCTTTAGGATGGATATCGAGTATGGTACAGGAAGCCGAGGCTTCTCAAAAAAGGATTAACGAGTTCCTGAAAACAGAACCGGATATTAAAAATAATACTGACGTACATAGCCCTATTATGGGTGAAATTGCCTTTAATAATGTAACTTTTACTTATGAAGATACTAACATTACAGCACTCAAAAACATATCTTTTAATGTAAAGAAAGGCGAAACGCTTGCCATATTGGGCAAAACAGGTTCAGGCAAATCTACTGTGCTGTCTCTTATCAGCAGGCTTTATGATGTGCAGCAGGGCAGCATAACAATAGACGGAGAGAACATTGAAAACATCAACCTTAACGACCTGCGCAACAGTATTGGCTTTGTACCGCAGGATGCATTTTTGTTCTCTGACTCTATTAAAAACAATATTAAATTTGGTAACGAACTGGCTACAGATGATGAAGTGGTGTCGGTTGCCAAAAAAGCCGTGGTGCATCATAACATTGTTACCTTTACAAAAGAATATGAAACGGTGTTGGGCGAAAGGGGTATAACACTTTCGGGCGGACAAAAACAAAGGGTTTCCATAGCAAGGGCGCTCATAAAAGATGCCCCCATACTACTGTTAGACGACTGCCTTTCGGCAGTAGATACTGAAACCGAAGAGGCTATACTGAACAACCTGCTGGAGATTTGTAAAGACAAAACCACAATAATTGTGAGCCACAGGGTTTCATCTGCCAAGAATGCTGACAGGATTATCATCCTGGAAGACGGAAAGATACTGCAGCAAGGCACTCATAATCAACTTGTAAATGAAACAGGGTATTATAAGGAACTATATCTTAAGCAACTTTCTGAAAAAGAAATGGATTAATTGTTGGATTATTTAGATTTTTTTTAGATTTTTGGTTGCTACATAAACCATATAAAAGAAACGAAGGATTATGAGAGAAAATGATATGCTTGAAAAGGAGGAAATCTTTTCTAAAGTTTTAAGGGCAGGCAGAAGGACATACTTCTTTGATGTAAGGGCAACCAAAGCTGATGATTACTACATTACAATTACTGAGAGCAAGAAGTTTACCGAAGATGACGGCTCTTTTCATTTTAAAAAGCACAAGATTTACCTTTATAAAGAAGATTTTGCAGCCTTCAGGGAAATACTTGATGAAATGACATCTTATGTTCTTGAGCATAAAGGCGAAGAAGTGATATCGGAAAGGCACCAAAAAGATTTTCGTAAGCTGTTTGGTGATAAGCCCGAAGAAACAATAAGCACAGAGAGCTTTACTGATGTAAGCTTTGACGATATATAAAATCAAAATGATTTACGAAAGCCCGGTTTACTAACCGGGCTTTTTTGTATGGTAACTCTTTATAAAGCTGAGTTTACTTTTTTAATTCTATAAAATGTCTGTTTGCTGCTTTTTAAAAGTGTAACATAAAGATCCGTTGGCTGGGTGTAACCTGCCCCCCGTAGTGGTATCAGGCAGATCTGCCATCACATATTTCAGGTGAAGCCCTTCAGAATCCTTGCAAAACATTACGTTTTGCTCCTCACCATCTTCATCGGTGTAAAAAGCCATTATAAGTGATTCATCTCCGTTTTGCTGTTTTGCTTCCCACCTGCCTTCATATGTAAATTCGGCACAGCTATATTGTCCGTTAAACACATCTGCTTTGCTGCACACATATAGGAAAGAGCCATTATCGCCCAATACAACCCTGCCGGAACTGTAGCAATCAGATTCTGATAATAAATCTGTATTTTTTATGCTGTCTCCATTAATGTCAACTGCAATACCGGACACAACAGAATCAATACTGTAAACTCCGGGTAGTATATTATCTGCTGTAACAGATGAAGCATCTGCAACGGCACCGGTGTCTGAACAGGAAAAAAGAAAACAGGCTATTAAGAGGCTTAAAATACTTTTCATATATTTTTGATTATATACATCAGCAAAGCTATTTACAATTTGAAGCAGAATATTTTAAGGATTAGTTAATTGAATTTTATTTAACAAATTGATTAAAAACATTTCATGTTAAGTTATAAATAACAGAAATCATTCCCTCAACAAATGTTATCAGCGGCACTTTTCACCTATACATTACTACAACAATACAGGATTTACAGGTAAATTAAAGAGATCATTAATTATGCAAATCTTAATAAGAAGGCTTAAAATATAAGTATTCATTAAAGATTCAGGCAAATAATTAATGTATGTAGAGTTTCTATATAGGCTTATATAATTACAACGTTTTCGCTGTTTATTACTTTTATAAAAACTTAAAACTGTCACTTATGAAATTAAAATTACACGTAGAGAAATTTGCAATGGCAGCGGCAATTTTAGGATTGTCGTTAACCGACTATAATGCCACAGCACAAACTAACATAACAGTTGATGCGGAAGATGCCTGGATTGGCGGTATGAATGTGTATAACCTTGATGGTACTTATGCATTTTATAATGAATGGGGCCTTGCTGATGTTAAAACAGAAATTAATGTAGCTGAAAATACAATCAGTTTGTTTCCTAACTACAATACCTACAATACTGCCGACCCGTATTGGACTAATCCTGACGGAAGCGGTAATAAAATTACCGAAGGGCTTACAATGATTATTAATGATGCGCTTGTAGGTGAAGATGTTACTTTTAGCGGGACTGTAGTAAGCAACACTCTTATTAATGCTTATGAGGCAAAAGCTTTTGTAAAAGTATTAGACGGAAACTGGCAAACCATTGCTGAAGATATTGTTATACTTTCTGAGCCCGGAAACTTTACCCTTGAGCTTAATACATCGGAATATCCGGCTGCAGTACATTTTCAGTATGGTTTCATGGTAACAGGTGTTAATGCCAATCCTGCTGATATGGAGGCTAATGGCTACGTTGTTGTTACTGAAGGTGAGCCACAAGTTAGTGAACCGGAAACTGTGACCGTAACATTAGCCCCTAACACTACCCAGACGATTAATGCTTATGCTAACTGGTTCCAACTTGATGGTACAACCTACGAAAACGGAAACGTATGGAGCCTTGAAGAGCTTAAAACTGAAATTGATTCGGAGAATAATACTTTTATATTATACCCTAACTTTAATACCTACGGAGACGGTACAGACCCTTATTGGGCAAACGGCGAAATTGGTAATAAAATATTTGAAGGCAATACTTATGTAGAAGATAATAGCCTTGTAGGTCAAAATGTAGTATTCAGCGGATATTGTGTTAGCAACACACTTGCAGAGGGATATGACGGTGTTGCTTTTGTAAAAGTAATGACGGCTGATTATCAACTTCTTAATTTTACTCCTACTCCACTTGTTGCAGGAGAATCTTTTAATATTAATGTAGATGTTGCAGATTTTCCAACGGCGGCATTTGTGCAGTATGGTTATGCTGTAACAGGGCTTAATGCAAACCCTGATCAAATGGAAGCTTTAGGCAATGCAGTTGTTTCTGCCGAAGCACTAAGTGTAGATAAAGTGGTTAAAAATGCTGCTGTAATTTATCCTAACCCTACATCAGGTACACTTAACATTGCGGTAGAAGGAACAGTACAAAATGTAGCCATATACAACATGATGGGGCAAAAAGTTATGCAAACATCAGGCGCAACTATAGATGTTTCTGCACTAAACAGCGGTATGTATGTTATCAGTACTACTGTTAACGGAAACACTTCTTCAGCACGCTTTATCAAAAAATAAAGAGTAATTGTTTTTCATGCTAATGTAAGAACCGCCCTTTTTAAACAGGGCGGTTTTTTCTTTAATGCACACACAACATGTGCAAAAACAAAAAGACAGGCTTAAAATTCCGAATTTTCGGGTATATTCGTAACTATATTGCTAATAAATTGTAACGCTTTGTTTAAAAGATTTTTTTACATACTTGTTTTACTTGGTTCATTAACCCAAACATTTGCGCAGGACCTGCCTCCTATTATAAAATATAATACAGGCATTTATAATGCTGCCAACCAAAACTGGATGATAACCCAGGACAGCCAGCAGTACATGTACTTTGCCAATAATGATGGGCTGTTGGAATATAATGGCAACACGTGGACGTTATACCATACACCTAACGAAACCATTATGCGATCTGTTAAAGCAATAGGCAATCGTATCTATACAGGATGTTACATGGAGTTTGGCTATTGGGAAAGACAGGCAGACGGTACACTCAAATACTTTTCTTTAGGAAATAAAATCAAAAAAAACATACTGGATGATGAACAATTCTGGAATATAGCGCAGTACGACCATTGGGTTATTTTTCAGTCGTTAAACCAGATATTTATTTATAACACTAAAGATGAAAGCTTCAGGATAATAAAATCAGAGGCGGGTATTAATAAGGTATTTACTGTTGCCAACACCATACTGTACCAAACATTCGGCACAGGGCTTTATGAAATAGAAAACGGTAAAAGCAGGCTGGTTTCTAACCATCCGGATATTAAAGGCAATAAAATTGTAAACATTTTTTCACGTAATGAGTGTCTGCTGCTGCAAACACAGTATAACGGTTTTTTTGAGTTTTGCAACGGCACGGTTACCCCGTGGCAAACCGAAGCGGACTTTGCACTTAAAAACAGTAGTATATACAGCAGCCAAATGCTAAGTGATGGTACTTTTGCACTAGGCTCGGTATCTAACGGTATATTTATTTTGGGGCGAAACGGCAGTATAAAATACCACATAACACAAAACAAAGGGCTCAGTAATAATACTGCACTATCGCTTTATGAGGATCACGATAAAAACCTGTGGGTGGGGCTGGATAATGGCATAAACTGCATTAACCTGCAATCGCCTGTAAGGAGCTTTGTAGATGATACGGGCTTTTTAGGTACTGTATATACCTCTGCATACTATGACGGGCTCTTATACATTGGCACAAACCAAGGGCTTTTTTATAAACCGTATTCCTCTGAAGAAGATTTTAAATTTATAAATGGCACCAAAGGTCAGGTATGGTCTTTATACACATACAATGGCACCTTATTCTGCGGACATGATTCGGGTACATATATTATTACAAATAATACAGCAAGGCAAGTGTTTACAGCGTCAGGTACTTGGAAGTTTGAAAAGCATCCGTCTAACCCTAACCTGCTGTTGCAGGGTAATTATCACGGCATATCAGTACTTGAGATGAACAACGGCAACTGGAAATTCCGTAACTGGATAAAGGGCTTTGACTATTCCAGCAGGTATTTTGAAGTAAGCAGCGGCAACAACATTTATATCAGCCACGAGTATAAGGGTGTTTTCCGTATAACTACAGATGAAAATTATGCAAAAGCAAAACACTTTTATACCTATACATCTCCCACAAAAGGTAAAAATGCCAGCCTTTGCAAGTATAATGGCAACATTTACTATGCATCTAAAGATGGTATCTTCAGGCTTGATGCAAAGAAAAGGGAATTTGTAAAAGATAACCGCCTCACAAGAGTTTTCCTGAAAGATGAATATACATCTGGTAAGTTAACGGCAGATCATTCCAACAGGTTGTGGTTCTTCACAAAAAATTACATCAACTATTTTACGGCAGGTAAGCTTAATACAGAGCTTAAGCATAATGTAATACCAATACCCTCTACACTTACCAACTCTATGGTTGGGTATGAAAATATTACACAAATTTCACCAAATACCTATCTCATTGGCACAACAGATGGTTATTATACTATTAATTTAAATGACCTTAAATTTAATTCGTACAGTATTGGCATTACCAACATTGCCACCAATGTACTTAATGAAAATGCACGCCAGGTAGCCGTTACCAGCAGCGGCAGCTTTCCTTATAAGGAAAATAACCTTACTATATATTATGCAGTACCCGAATATAACAAGTATATAAATGCTGAATTTCAGTATATGCTGGAAGGGATGCAGAACCAGTGGAGCGAATGGAGCACGAGGCCGTTCAGCAACTTTAAGAACCTGCCGCCGGGCAGTTACATTTTTAAAGTAAGGGCCAAAACCGGAAATTCACTGTCGCCAAACACAGCACAGTATGAATTTACTATTAACAAGCCTTGGTATGCTACTAACCTTGCCTTAATAATATACCTTGTTTTAGCTGTAATAGCTGCTTATTTCATAAACCGGGCCTACAAGAATTACTATCATCGCCAAAAGGAAAAACTTATCGAAGAAAACAGGCGCCAGCTTGAGATTAAGGAGCTTGAGAACGAACAGGAACTCATGAAGATTAAAAACGAACAGCTACAACAGGAATTTGAGAATAAAAACCGTGAGCTTGCTGTATCTACCATGAACCTAATTAAGAAGAACGAGCTTCTTTCGATGATAAAAGATGACCTGAAAAAAACCAACGATGGAGACAGGAATATAAAATCGGTTATTTCTACCATTAATAAGAATATTAATGAAGATGATACATGGGATATGTTTAAAGAAGCGTTTAATAATGCTGATAAAGACTTTCTTAAAAAAGTTAAAAACCTTCACCCTTCGCTTACGCCGAATGATTTAAGGCTGTGTGCTTATTTAAGGCTCAATTTATCATCTAAAGAAATCGCTCCGCTGCTTAACATTTCGGTAAGGAGTGTAGAGATAAAGCGATATCGTTTGCGCAAAAAAATGGAACTACCTCACGAATTAAGCCTTGTAGAGTACATTTTATCCTTGTAGGCAACTACAACATTTAACATTTACACCTATACACTACCTATACAAAGTGCCTTTTTACAAGGTTTTCGTAAACTTTTAGTGTGTTGTTTTTAACAGCTTTAATCGCTGTTAAACCTCATATACAAACACTCTTCATAATATTATATTAAAAAAATACAGGATGTATATTTTTTGTAAAGGTTCATTTTCAATCATTAAAATTATATAAGCCTAATTTTAAAATATCACAAAAAACAATTTACCTATATGAAGTCAAAACTATTCTTAATTGCCTTTCTGTTGCTCTCGGCATTTGGGTTTGCCCAAAATGCAGAAATAACAGGAACGGTAAATGAAGCGGCAACCGGATTGCCTATGCCCGGGGTTAACATTACCGTAAAAAATGCCACCATCAGTACTGTTACTGATATTGATGGTAACTTCAGCATTTCGGTACCATCGGGGTCTACTCTCATGTTTAGCTTTATCGGCTTTAATACACAGGAGAGGGTAGTAAACAACAGCGAAAACCTTACCATTTCGCTAACAGAAAATGCAGAAACACTTGATGAAGTTGTACTTATTGGATACGGCTCGCAAAAAAAGAGAGAAGTAACCGGTGCAGTGGGCGTAGTAGATAGCGAAGTTATAGAAGACCTTCGCCCTGTAAAAATTGAACAGGCGCTACAGGGTACTGTAAGTGGTGTAAACGTTACTACACAATCGGGTGCTCCGGGGGCGGGCCTTGATATCCGCATACGCGGTATCGGTACAAATGGTGATGCCTCACCACTTGTTTTGATAGACGGTAATATTTCCAGCCTCAGCGATATTAACTTTAACGACATAGAAAGCATAACTGTACTTAAAGATGCGCAGACAGCTATATATGGTGCTGCGGGCGCAAACGGTGTTGTATTGGTAAGGACAAAGCAGGGTAAGAAAAATACCAAGCTAAGCGTTAGTTACAACGGCTATATTGGCATGCAGGAAACAACACGCAAACTGCCTTTGCTAAATGCTACCGAGTATGCTCTTTTATTAAATGAAGCTTATGCAAATAACGGACAGCCACTACCCTTCCCTAATGTTTCGGGGCTTGGCAGGGGTACCGACTGGCAGGACCAGGTATTTGAAAAAGGAGTGCCAATTGTTCAGCATGACATAACAATGTCCGGCGGTGGTGATAAAGTTACCTATAACATAAGCGGTTCTCACCTTGACCAGGAAGGTATTGTTGGCGGCAGCAAGTCGCACTACGACAGGAACACCTTCCGTATCGGTATGACTGCCGACCTGCTTGACAACCTGAGATTAAACACTAACGTAATTTATACAGATATAAACAGGCAGTCGTTTAACGAAAACGTGCTGGGTTCTGTGCTTTTCAATGCAATCAATACACCTGCTATTTACAGTCCGTATGATGCTAACGGAGACTTTACAGTATTGCCAACAGGAAGCGCAGATGTTCCCGGTAGTAACCTGGGTAACGAAATTATAAACCCGCTTGCTCAGATAGACAATACCTACAATGATTATGATTCAAAAAACTTTAGGGGTGTTTTTGAGCTTAATTATGATATTATTACAGACCTTACCATTACAGGCCGTATGGGTTTTGATACCAACGAAGGCCGTGGAAGGACATTTAGCCCGCAGGTAAGCTATGGCGGTAAGGTTTTTGATAATGTAAGGAGCCGCGTAGACCAAAACTCTGTTAACGATAACAGCTACACTTTTGATGCTTACCTTACCTATAAAAAATCACTTGCAGAGGCACATAACTTTACAGTTACACTGGGTACAACAGCCTACAGGCAGTTTGGGGAAGGCTTATTTGCAACCGGTTTTGATGTACCTAATAACTCATGGGAGTTTGCTGATATTGGCCTAACCACAGGTTTTACAGATGCTAAGACAGCAAGTTCTTATAAGTATGACGAAAGAAGATTGTCACACTTCGGAAGGCTGCAGTATGACTATAAAGGGCGCTACCTGATGTCAGCAATGCTAAGAAGAGATACCTCAACTAAATTCGGCCCGGAAAACAGGGTAGCCTACTTCCCTTCTGTTACCGGAGGATGGATCATTTCAGATGAGCCTTTTTATGGCGAATCAGCAATACTTAACTTTGCTAAGCTAAGGGCAAGCTACGGTTTGGTTGGTAATGACAAAATTGGCGACAACAGGTACGTAAGCCTTTTAAATGGAGAAGCTACCTATGTTATAGACGGACAACTTGTTAACGGTACTGCCAGCGGTGTGCTTGCAAACCCTTTTATACAGTGGGAAGAAGCAAGGAAATTTGACGTAGGTGCCGATTTAAGGCTGTTTAGCGACAAATTAGAAATAGTTGCCGATTATTTTGTAGATACAAGAAATGCATTACTTGTACAAGGGCTTCCTACATCTGATATTGTAGGTACAGGTGCACCGGGTAGCGGCTACCCTACAGTTAACGCAGGTAATGTGAGGAACAGCGGCCTTGAGCTTGGCTTTACTTATAAAGACCAGATAGGAGAAGACTTTAAATTCAGGGCTTTTTATAACGTAACATTTATAAATAATGAAGTAACCGAAATTAATGGTGCCGACTTTTTGCAAGGTGGTGCTTTTGGTGTAGGCCAGCCGGCTCCTGTACGCATGCAGGTAGGCGAGCCACTTGGATATTTTTATGGTTATCAGACAGACGGTATCTTCCAGAACCAGGAAGAAGTTAACGCACACCCTTCTCAGGCAGCGCTTGGCGCTCCTGCACAGCCCGGAGATATAAGATTTGTAGATGTTAACGGAGACGGTGTTATAAATGCAGATGACCGCACCAATATAGGTGACCCGATACCTGATGCTACAATGGGCTTTAACCTTCAGTTAGAATATAAAGGTATCGACTTTACTGCTTTTGCTTTTGCATCGCTTGGTAACGAAATGGTACGTAACTATGAAAGAAACCTTACTGATGTTAACAGGATGAACTATGTACTTGACAGGTGGACAGGCCCGGGCACCAGCAACTCAGTACCACGTGTTACTACAGGAGCAACATCTAATAATGTACTATCAGATTATTATGTAGAAGATGCCTCTTATTGCCGTATCCAGAACGTGCAGCTTGGCTATACAATTAGCCCCGACTTTACTAAAAAGGCAGGTATAGAAAAATTAAGGGTATATGCAGGGGTTAATAACCTTTATACCTTTACAAAATACAGAGGTTTCGACCCTGGAGCTTCAAGTGGTGACCCACTTTCATCAGGTATAGACTATGGTTTTTATCCTGTACCAAGAACATATATGTTTGGTGTAAACGTTAAATTCTAAAAAAGAAACAATGAAAAGAAAGATAATAACAGCCATCATGGCGTTTAGCATCATCGCAACAACCACAGTATCATGTGGTGATGATTTTGTAGAGAGAGAGCCTGTTTATACCATAGGTTCAGAGAACTATTTCAATTCTGAGCAGGAATATTATAATGCACTAATAGGCGCTTATGACCTTTTGCAGTCAACCTACGCCAATGCCATTTTAGGTGAAATAGCATCTGATAATACATTTGCCGGCGGCGAAAGCGCAACAGACGTTATTGGCTGGCAGCAGATAGACCTTATGTCGCACACATCTGTGAATTCTAACCTTCGCGATATCTGGAGGTGGATGTTTGCAGGCGTAAACAGGTCGGCTTATATACTGGAATTTAAGGACAAGACGGAATTTGAAGGCCGTGAGCAGATTGTTGCTGAAGCACGTTTTCTGCATGCCTACTATAACTTTGAGTTAGTAAAATGGTTTGGTGCCATTCCGCTTAAAGGCGATGCAAGGTTTAAGCTTGGAGACGAAAAGACAGTACCACGCTCTCCGGTAGATGAAGTTTATGCAAGCATAGAGTCAGACCTTTTAATGGCGATAGAAGACCTTGCACCGGAAGCCCTACAGGTAGGCCGTGCCGATAAAGCAGCAGCACAGGCACTTTTAGGCAAAGTATACCTGTACCAGGGTAAATATGCAGAAGCAGCAGCAATCCTGGATAATGTAATAATGGATTACAACTTTACCCTTGTAGATGATTATGCCTCTATTTGGGAAATGGCAGGAGAAAACGGGCCTGAGTTTGTTTTTGAAGTGCAATATACTGATATAGAAGGTGCAGGCTTTGGCTGCCTTCAGTGCAGCGAGGGTAACGTGGCGGTAGGCTTCAGCGGTCCGCGTAATTACGAAGGCCCATTATATACTTCAGGGTTCAGCTTTAATGTACCGACTCCTGAAGGAGCTGGTATTTTTGAAGAAGGCGACCTTCGCGAAGATGTAACTATACTGGACATGCAGGAGTGGAATGCTGAAACAGGCGCTACTTATGGCCCAGGTTATAACGATACAGGCTTCTTTAACAGGAAGTACATACCGCGTACAAGGAGTGTGGATGCAGCGGGTGACCTTAACCTTACAAACCCTAACAACTATAGGGCTATACGCTACTCTGATGTATTGCTGATGGCTGCCGAAGCATACAATCAGGTAGGTAATGATGTAAAAGCAAGAGAGTACCTTAACGAAGTAAGGCGCAGGGCTTTTGGTGACAATAATCATGATATAACAGCTTCGGGCGAAACGCTTTACAGCTTTATACTTGAAGAAAGAAGAAGGGAATTATTTGGAGAAGGCCACCGCTTTTTTGATCTTGTAAGGACACAAAGAGCCGCACAGGAAATAGAGGGCTTTACCGCAGGTAAAAATGAAGTATTCCCCATACCAATTGAAGAAATAGAATTCTCTAACGGAAACTGGGAGCAAAACCCCGGTTATTAATAAAATAAAATGGATATGAAAAACATAAAATTTCTTTTCAGCATATTATTTATTGCAGTGCTGGCAGGATGCAGCGATGACGACAGCGATGCATCATTTATAGACGATGCGCCGGCACCGCAAAACATTTCGGCTTTGTTTACCATTACACAGGATAACTCCGGGCTTGTTACCATTGCGCCCCATGGCGAAGGTGTAGCCGGTTTTGATATTTATTTTGGTGATGGCACTGCTGAGCCTGCAGCTGTAGGTGTAGGGCAAAAAACTACACATACCTATGCCGAAGGCGAGTATAATGTAAAAGTTGTAGGTGTAGCGCTTAACGGCAAAACATCAGAGGTTACATTGCCGTTAACAGTATCTTTTATAGCACCTGAAAACCTTGAGGTTAGCATTGCAACTGTAGTAGGAAGCCCGCTACAGATAAACGTTAGCGCTACTGCCGATTACGAAACCTATTTTGAGGTTATGTATGGCGAAGACCCGGCGCAGGAGCCTGTACAGTTTAACCAGGGAGACGTAGTAAACCATACTTACAGCGCAACAGGTACTTATACTGTAACTGTTACAGCATTTAGCGGTGGCGCAGCTACTACTTCTTATTCACAACAGGTAACTATAACCAACCCGCTGTTATTGCCTATTACATTTGAAAATGCATCTTTAAACTATGCCTTTACCGATTTTAACGGAGCGGTTTCGGCGGTTATAGATAACCCTGATGCTTCGGGTATAAACATGAGCGCAACTGTAGCTTCTATGACACCGGGCGGCGGTGCATGGACAGGTGGTTTCCTTACCCTTGACAGCCCTGTAGATTTTACAGACGGTGCTTATTTCAGGGTTAAAGTATGGTCGCCTGCGGCAGGAATACCGGTACTTATGAAACTTGAAAACCTTACCGATGGCGGCATATTTGCAGAACAAATTGTATCTACAACCGTAGCAAACGAGTGGGAAGAACTTGTTTTCAACTTTGCAGGTGCTAATCAAAACCAGGAATACTCTAAACTCGTATTTTTCTTTAATGCAGGCAACCCGGGTACAGGTGATACCTACTATTTTGACGACATATCACAATCAAGCGCAAGCGACGCAATACAACTTCCGCTTACATTTGAAAGTGCCATACAGGAACTTACATGGAACAACTTTGGAGGCGCTTCAGGCGAGCGTATTGCTAACCCTGACCCATCTGGCATTAACACAAGCGGTTTTGTGGGCCAGTACTTTAAAAATGCAGGAGCAGAAACCTGGGCAGGTGTTGCCATACCAATGGATAACCCGATAGATTTCTCTACCCTTCAAAAAGTAAAAATGAAAGTATGGTCGCCTGTTGCAGGTGCAACAGTGCTGATGAAGTTCGAAAACATGGATCCGCATGTAACCTCACAGGATATCGAAGTATCTGCCACAACCACGGTTACTAACCAGTGGGAAGAGCTTACTTTCGATTTTACAGGCATAAACAATGCAAATGGCTACCAGATGCTGGTGCTGTTCTTCGATTTCGGACAGCCGGGCACAGGTGCAGCCTATTATTTTGACGATGTACAACTTACAAATTAAAAAGATTATGAAAAAGATTTTAAACAACACGGTAAAACTCCTTATGCTGCTTGTGCTGGCAACCGGTTGCCAGGACGACGACAAATCGTTTGGAGACCTTGACGCACCGGCAAACCTGGAAGCATCTTATGAAATTGTAGGTGTAACCCCCGAAATGCCAAACGGAGACGGATCGGGTAATGTGGTGCTTACCGCAAAAGCAGACAATGCTATAAGCTATAAGTTTATTTTCCCTGATAATACCAGCGCAACGGTATCAGGCGGTATTTATACCAAAAGGTTTACTACAAACGGCATCAACTCTTATGAGGTTACAGTAGTGGCCTATGGCAGGGGCGGTAATGCAACAAGCACTACCTTATTGGTAGAAAATGTGTTCAGCAGCTTTAACGACCCTGTTACATCAGGGCTTTTAACAGGTTCAGGTTCTAAAACATGGTACTGGGCAGCAGCAACAGCCGGCCACCTTGGCGTAGGGCCAAATAACGCATCGGATGGTAATAACACTGCGCCAATATGGTATGCAGCAGCACCTTTCGAAAAAGCAGGTTCGCCATCAAGCAGCTGTATTTATGAAGCTGTATTTACTTTTACACTTGATGGTGAAACAATTAAGTTTACACATGATAACGGAGGCGCAACATTCTTTAACGCAGGCTATACAAGTGTAGGAGGTGGTAACCAGACAGAAGATACCTGCCTTCCTTTTGATACATCTGGTGAGAAAGTAGTGCTTCTTGGCCCTGCGGAGTCTAACGTTCCTGAAGGTGTGAGTACAGGTACCCAAATGACTTTTGCCGATGGCGGATTTATGGGGTACTACATTGGTACAAGCACTTATGAGATAATGGAGATTACTGAAAATAAAATGGTCGTAAGGGCAGTTCAGGGCAATAACCCGGCACTGGCATGGTACCATACTTTTACAACACAGCCTCCTTATTCTGACGATGAGCCGGTTTATGATAACCTCATCTGGAGTGATGAGTTTAACACTGACGGCGCACCGGACAGCAACAACTGGAATTATGAGTACGGCAACAATAACGGATGGGGTAATAATGAGTTACAGTCATATACCGACAGCCCTGAGAATGTAAAAGTGCAGGGAGGAAACCTTGTAATAACAGCTAAAAAAGAAGGCAATGGTTCCTATACATCTGCAAGGCTTAACACGCACAACAAATTCGACTTTACCTATGGCAGGGTTGAAGTAAGGGCAAAACTGCCATCAGGCGGTGGTACATGGCCTGCCATCTGGATGCTGGGCTCTAACTTCCAGACCAGTATATGGCCTGCTTGTGGCGAAATAGATATTATGGAACACGTGGGTAACCAGCAAAATACAATTCATGGTTCATTACACTACCCGGGTAACTCTGGCGGTAATGCCAATACATCTTCAACAGTGGTAGAAGGCGTATCAGAGGAGTTCCACATCTATGAAGTGTACTGGAGCCCTAACTTTATAAGGTTTTATGTAGATGGCAACGAGTTTAAAACATTTGCAAACACTAATGCAGTGCCATTTAACCACGATTTCTTCCTGATTGTAAACATTGCTATGGGCGGTAACTTCGGCGGAAGCATAGATCCTGCGTTTACTCAGTCTTCTATGGAGATTGACTACATCAAGGTGTATCAGGAATAAGTTTTTCGCATCTATTTAATTTCACATTTCAGTAATCGGGAGGGTTAGCCTTGCTAACCTTCCTTATTATTGATTTTTAAAGATTATAATGAAATATAATTTACCTAAATATGCTTTTGCAGCCTTACTGGCCATTGCACTTGGATGCAGTACTGCAAAGCAGGATAAAATTGCGCAGGCAGGCGCGCAGCAAAAAACACAACTGCCAATAGACCGAAAGGTTGACTCAGTTCTCAACCTAATGACCCTCGAGGAAAAAGTGGGCCAGATGAACCAATACAACGGATTTTGGGATGTTACCGGCCCTGCCCCGCAGGAAGGTTCGGCAGCGCGCAAATATGAGCATCTTAAAAACGGCTGGGTGGGCTCTATGCTCAACGTAAGGGGCGTTAAAGATGTAAAAGCATTGCAAAAAATTGCCGTAGAAGAAACCCGACTGGGGATACCCGTAATTTTTGGGTATGATGTAATTCACGGTTATAAAACCATAAGCCCCATACCACTTGCCGAAGCCGCAAGCTGGGATATGGAGGCAATAAAGAAATCGGCAGAGATAGGTGCGGCAGAAGCCGCAGCATCCGGCCTTAACTGGACGTTTGCACCCATGGTTGATGTAGCGCGAGATGCCCGTTGGGGCCGCGTTATGGAAGGTGCGGGTGAAGACCCTTACCTTAACAGCCGCATTGCCGAAGCCCGTGTTAAAGGCTTTCAGGGTGACTTAAGCGAATTTAACCTTGCAGCCTGTGCCAAACACTTTGCAGGCTATGCCTTTGCCGAAGCGGGGCGCGATTATAATACTGTAGATATTAGCGACAATACCCTGCACAATATTATATTACCCCCATTTAAAGCGGCATCAGATGCAGGCGCGCTAACCTTTATGAACAGCTTTAACGAGCTGGAAGGTATTCCTGCAACGGGTAATGCTTATTTGCAAAGGGAAATATTAAAAGGAGAATGGGGCTTTCAGGGGTTTGTAGTTTCTGACTGGGGTTCTATGGCAGAAATGATGGCTCATGGCTATGCAAAAGACCTTAAGCAGGCTGCCGAGTATGCAGCAAAAGCAGGCTCTGATATGGATATGGAATCTTACGGATATGTACAGCACCTTTCAGCACTTGTAAGGGAAGGACGTGTTAGCGAAGAAACCGTAAACGAAGCAGTAAGGCGTATATTAAGGGTTAAATTTATGCTTGGGCTTTTTGATGATCCTTATAAGTATTGTGACGAAACCCGCGAACAGCAAACCATCGGTAAGAAAGAATTTCATGACGGGGTGCTGGATATGGCTAAAAAATCGATAGTACTTCTTAAGAATGATAATAACATGCTGCCGCTTAAAAAGCAGGGACAAAAAATTGCTGTTATAGGCGCGCTTGCCACAGATAAAACCAGTCCGCTGGGCAGCTGGCGTATAGGAGCTGACGATGGCACTGCCATATCTGTAATGGAAGGGCTACAGCAGTATAAAGGCAATAACCTTACTTATGCAAAAGGTGCCGATGTAGCGCTTGGCGAGCCTAAATTCACTACACGTACTGATATAAACACTACTGATAAAAGCGGATTTGCAGAGGCAGTAGCCGCTGCCAAAAACGCTGATGTGGTAATTATGGTATTAGGTGAACATGGCCTGCAAACCGGTGAGGGGCGCAGCCGCAGCGATATTGGTTTACCCGGTGTACAGCAGGAACTGCTGGAAACAGTTTATAAAGCCAACCCTAATATTGTTTTAGTACTTACAAACGGAAGGCCACTTGCAATTCCGTGGGCGGCAGAAAATGTGCCTGCAATTTTAGAAGCATGGCATTTGGGCACGCAAAGCGGTAATGCTATTGCACAGGTATTATATGGCGACCACAACCCGGCAGGAAAGCTGCCTATGAGTTTCCCGAGAAATGTGGGGCAGGTTCCTATTTACTATAACCACAAGAACACAGGAAGGCCATCTAATGAAGATCCTGAGAGTGTTTTCTGGTCGCATTATACTGATGTTGAGAACAGCCCCCTCTACCCTTTTGGGTACGGTTTAAGCTACTCTGCGTTTGAATATGGTAATCTTAGGTTAAGCAGCGATAAACTTTCAGCTAACGGGAAAATAACGGTAACTGTAGAGGTGAAGAACACCAGCAACAGAGATGGCAGAGAAGTAGTGCAACTGTACCTGCACGACCTATATGCTTCTGTTACACGCCCTGTAAGGGAACTTAAAGGTTTTGAAACAATAGATATTAAAGCCGGACAAACCAAAACGGTAACATTTACTATCGACGAAAAAACAATAGAATTTTATACTGCCAATAAAAAATGGGAAGCCGAACCGGGCGACTTTAAAGTTTATGTAGGCGGCAGTTCTGACGCTACGCTTAAGGGCAGTTTTACCTACACACATCAAAAAAATGAAAAAGACACTATTGATTAGCCTCTTCTGCACGGCAGCAGCCTTTGCACAGGTTAAGAATAAAGGAAAGTTACTATGGGAAGAGAACTTTGACGGCAACAAGCTGGATGAGTCGGTATGGAATTATGAGCTTGGCGACGGCTGCCCCAACATTTGTGGCTGGGGTAACAATGAGCGTCAGATATACACCCGCGATAACCATACAGTAGCCAATGGCATGCTTACCATAAAAGTTGAAAAAGAAGGCGACAGCTATACCTCTACCCGTATAACCACAGCAGGCAAAAAAGAGTTTAAATATGGTTATATAGAGGCTCGTGCGAAAATACCTACCGGGTATGGTATCTGGCCTGCCTTCTGGATGCTGGGTTCAAATATTAAGCAGGTGGGCTGGCCAAAAGCCGGTGAAATAGATATACTGGAGTATGTAGGTAAAGAGCCTGATATGGTGTTTACTTCGTTACACACCCAGGCAAGCCACGGTAATACCATTAACACCAAAAAAACCCGCTTTGAAGATATTGAGGAAGGTTTCCATACATACGCTATTGACTGGACAAAAGACAAAATTGAGTTTTTTGTTGACGGGGAGTCGGTTTACACATTTGCGCCAAAAGATAAAAGTGTGGATGTATGGCCATATAACCAACCTTTCTACTTTATATTAAATGTGGCTGTTGGCGGTAATTTTGGCGGCCCTGAAGTTGATGATAAAATATTTCCGCAGGAATTTGTTATAGATTATGTTCGGGTTTACTCGAACTAAGTTTTGCTTTTTATTGTTTAAGTTAGTTTACTTGAAAGGATGCCGGGGAGGGCATCCTTTTATTTTTAATCAATGCGGCAGTTTATCTTTTAAAATACCATACAGATAGGTTCCCAGCAATGCCCCGATAAATACTATACCAATGCCTATAAAACCTGCTCCTATTAATATAAAAATCGGTCCAGGGCAGGTACCAACAAGCCCCCAGCCCAAACCAAATATGGTACCCCCGATGATATAATTTTTCCAGCCTTTGTCTTTATCAGGAATGTTTATTGGCTGCCCTGTTATATCTTTTGTTCCTGTACGCTTTATTAACTGTACGCCAATTACCCCTACTATAACCGCTGTCATTATAATGCCGTACATATGAAACGACTGGAAATGGAACATCTCATAAATGCGGTACCATGATACAGCTTCAGATTTTGTAAGTACAATTCCGAAAATTATCCCTACCAGTAAAAATTTTATAAACTTCATAGCTTCTCTTTCTTAAAAAATAAGCGGCAATAACAGCCACGACATGATAAGCCCACCAATAAAAAATCCTATAACCGCAATAAGCGAAGGCAATTGCAGGTTGCTAAGCCCGGTTATGGCATGCCCAGATGTGCACCCCCCGCCGTAGCGTGTACCAAAGCCTACAAGCAGCCCTCCTAATAATAATATCGTAATTGTTTTAGGCGACTTTAGCGCGTCATAACCCACAATAGCATCGGGTAGTAATTTCCCTTCGGGCGCATCTATGCCCATTGCTGTGAGTTCTGTAACCGTGTCCGGATTAAGATTTACGCCGCTTCCGTCGCTCATATAGTGGGTAGCTATAAAGCCTCCTATGATGGCTCCTAATACTACAACAAGGTTCCATCGCTGGCTTTTCCAGTCGAAACGGAAAAAATCGCAGTTCTTACCTGCCCCAACAGCAGAACAAAGTGTACGCAGGTTAGACGACATTCCGAATGTTTTTCCGAAATAAATGAGCATCAGCATTACTGCGCCTATAATAAAACCTGACACATACCAGGGCCAGGTACCGTAAAAGCTATACATATTGAACTAATTTGTGCAAAAATAGCAATTATAGATTGCAACCTTGCCAAATGCAGTAAATAAACACCCCATGCAGCTTATTAAATTTTACTACTTTTGAGTTATTATTAACCCGCATTATGAGAAAAAAGATACTACTATTCGGGTTGCTTATTGCAACAGCCACATCATGCATCAGCACCCGCAATACCATTAAAAATATAGATGATAAGGCACCTATGCCTGCCTTATCGGCAGACAGAAACTTTATACTTACCGAAACGGCAACCGATACAAAGTATGGCTATGACCCTGATTATCCTGTGAACCTTGGTTTTATGCCGGTGCAAAGTGCCGAAATAAATGTTAAGCGCTATTTTGGGGCATTAACAGGCCCTGAAGGTCAGGAAGTGTCGTACAGGCTGGTAGATAGCTGCTGCCCCTTCCCTTCCGGAAAAAATAATATGGGTGCAGGCCTGCTTGATATATATGAAGTGACATGGCAGGGGCTTAAAGAGCCGAAACGCATACATATTAACCTGTATGAGCGAGGCAAAATAATGGCTCCGGCAGGATTTGGCATTAAAGAAATTAAGTAAAAGTTTATTGTATCTTTGCAGCTAAACAGCATAAAATGGAGATTAACAACATACCACAGATAAAACATACCGAGAGCGGCAATTTTTTCCTGCTGGCAGGGCCATGTGCCATAGAAGGTGAGGACATGGCGCTGCGCATAGCCGATAAAATAGTAAGCATTACTGATGCTTTACAGATACCTTATGTTTTTAAGGGTTCTTTTAAAAAAGCAAACCGTTCGCGTATTGACAGCTTTACGGGAATAGGTGATGAAAAAGCGCTTAAAATACTGCAAAAGGTATCACAAACTTTTGGTGTGCCTACCATAACAGACATACATACAAATGAAGATGCTGCAATGGCAGCGCAATATGTAGATATATTACAGATACCTGCCTTTTTAGTAAGGCAGACCGACCTTGTGGTTGCCGCAGCCGAAACCGGTAAAACTGTAAACCTTAAAAAAGGCCAGTTTATGAGCCCTGAAAGCATGAAACATGCCGTACAGAAAGTACTGGACTGCAACAACCAAAACGTTATGGTTACCGACAGGGGTACTATGTTTGGCTACCAGGATATGATTGTTGATTACAGGGGAATACCTACCATGAAGCAGTTTGCCACAACCGTACTTGATGTTACCCACTCTTTACAGCAACCTAACCAGACAACAGGCGTTACAGGCGGCAGGCCCGACATGATTGAAACCGTTGCCAAGGCCGGAATTGCAGTGGGTGTTGACGGTATTTTTATTGAAACACACTTTGACCCTGCAAATGCTAAAAGTGATGGCGCTAATATGCTTCACCTTGATTATTTTGAAGGGCTAATGAAAAAGCTGGTGGCAATTAGAAAAACGATAAATGAATTTTAAATAGTAAAAGGATAGCAAATGCTATCCTTTTTTAGTTTTTATACCTAAAATACTTCCCAATACAAAATTTTCCATAAAAATAGATTTAGCCTTGCAAGATTAAAAAACATTATTTTACTTTGCAATTCAAAGAGCTTTATAAAACACGACAGCTCTTTTTAAATGATTCTTAACTTTGAAATTCAAAGAACTTTAAATAAAACTATGAACACAATCAGGAACACTATTACCTCAACTTTCAGGCAGCACTACGCTTTGCTTTACCTTGCCTTATTCTGTGTATTCACTTTGCTGGTAAGGGTAAAAATTACACATTCGGTATTCTACCTCTTTTTGATGTGGAATTTATTTCTGGCCTATATACCATTGCTTATATCATCGGTAATGATTAATAATCCGGTTGTAATAGAACGCAGGCACTACTTTTACCCGATGATGATCATGTGGCTTTTATTCCTGCCCAATGCACCCTATATTATTACTGATTTTATACATCTCAAAAAAGACAGCTCAGTACCCGTTTGGTTCGATGTGCTGCTGCTGATCTCTTTCACCATTGCAGGAATACTATCGGGACTTACTTCTATGAAACACATGTTCAATATGTTGAGCATAAAGCTTAACCCACTGTTGGCGTGGGTTAGTATCGGGGTTATCTGCCTGCTGTGCGGGTTTGGCATATATGTTGGCCGCTTCTTGCGCTATAACAGTTGGGATGTGCTAAAAAGGCCGCTGTCACTTACGGCTGATATGCTTTCTTCCTTTACGCAAAGCACACCTTTGGGTATCACCCTTGGGTTTGGCTGCTTTTTATTCCTGTTATTCAATATGTTCTATTCAGCAGAAAAATAAAAAAACTCAACAATAAAAATCATATCATGAACACATTATCAGCGAAAAGACAAAAACTAAGTATGGACGACCTTATACGCTACCCCGAAGGCAGCCTGGGCTTTAACCTGGGGCAATACCTGCACAGCAACAGCATAGAACCCGACCCGGTGCCCGACAGTGACGATATACTAAGGGTGCTTTTAACCAAAAATGACAGTATAACCGAAGAAATTGGCATGCATTACTATCTTTTTGGGAATGGCGGCTTAAGCATACGGATGCTCTTTATAATGGTATCGGGACTGGTATTGTGCCCGCTTTCAGTAAAGTATTTCTATAAGCGCTACCGCGATGGCAAAAATGCATTGCGCTTTTATGACCTCAATCATTTTGGCTTCCTGCCATTACCGGTTACGCGCATAAAAGATGCCTTCATGATACCGTAATAAACAATCTTTTAAAAATTACAGCAGCGTTTATTTATACCATCCAACTTCACTATAAAGTCCTTTAGCTGCTGGCATCAATACAAACCTTTAAAATGTAAACCTATGGAAACCAATCAACCCGGGTACAACAACCCGCAACCGGAACACAAGCAGGGCTTTTTACACTCTGCAACAGCAAAAATTATTATGGTGGGGGTGCTTACACTTGTACTGCTGATACCATTGCAGTATGTAAAGAGCCTTATTTGGGAACGGGCAGAACGGCAGGAAGATGTTGTAACCGAAATAAGCGACCAGTGGGGCGGCAGCGTATATTTATACGGCCCAATCCTTAAAGTACCTTATACTGATTATGAAATTACAGAGGTAACTGACGAAAAAACAAAACGGGTAACCACCACAAGAACAGCCAGTACCTATTATGCCTATTTTTATCCGGAGCAGTTAAAGGTTAGTAGTAATATAGACACCCAGCCGCTACATCGAAACAACTATGAGGCTACGGTTTTTAATGCAAAAGTTGCTGCAAATGGTAAATATATTGCACCTGATTTCAGCAGCCGGAAAATTAATCCTGAGGCTATAGAATGGGATAAAGCCTCTTTAGTGCTTAAATGTAACGACCTGAAGAATATAGATGGGGCAGCCAGTATAACTTTTAACGGAAAGGAGTATTCTCTTGAGCCTGTTGCAGGTAATGAAAACGATTCACTTTCGGAGCTGGAAACGAATGCAATCGACCTGTCGCCGCTTAAAACCGGAGAAATGCCGTTCAGCATCAGTATTAGTTACAAGGGCAGCAAGCAGCTTAAAATAGCCCCTATTGGCAAACTGACTGTTGCCGAAATGCAATCGAACTGGCACACGCCAAGCTTTACCGGAAATTTTATCCCGAACAGCAAAACAATTACCGATAATGGCTTTAATGCCTCATGGAGTGTTTCTCACCTTAACAGGCCGTTTGCACAGCAACACTTTGGCAGGCTGCCCGATATAGACAGCTATGCATTTGGAGTAAATTTCCTGATACCTGTAGACCAATACCAGCAAAACGAAAGGGCTGCAAAATATGGTTTTCTTGTTATAGGGCTTACTTTTCTAATATTTTTCCTGATACAGGTAATAAGTAAAATAAACATCCATATCTTTCAGTACACCATGATAGGGCTGGCTCTCATAATGTTCTACACATTGCTTATCTCTATTACAGAGCATAGTTCTTTTGCTCTGGCTTATATTATTGCAGGCGCATCTGTTGTGGCAATGATAACGCTTTATTCTGTTTCTATCCTCCGTAATATAAAGTTCCCATTATTTATAGGGGCCTCCTTAACGGCACTTTACAGCTTTATTTACATTATAATACAACTTGAAAGTTATGCACTGCTTGCAGGAAGTATTGGCCTGTTCCTGATACTGGGCGCAGTGATGTTCGTGTCCCGCAAGATTGACTGGAACCAGTCGCGTTTAGGTTAATGATGAATACCCGGAACTAACGTTTCCGGGTATTACTATTTTAGTGAAGTTACTTTTATAAGCACATCATTTTCTATGTGTGTAACCTCGCCTGTAACAGTAATATCATCACCCTCTTTAACCTTACGGTAATCTTTAGGGTCATTTAAATTAGGAATACTTATAGTAGCCGAATATTGTTCGCCTGTCGGTAAATAAAGTCTTGCAGTATAGCCGTCTTTACCCATAATGATTTTGGTTACCTTGCCGTATACGGTTATAACGTTGCCATCAGCCGGAGTAGTTACAGCAGGTTCAGGCACGGCAACTTCAGTATTATCTGTAGCCGTGGTATCAACATACTCCACTACCGCGGGCTCTTCGGTAAAATCGCCTTTCTTGCCTTTGCAGGCTGTTACTGCCAAAGCTGAAACTACTGAAATCGTTATAAGTACTTTTTTCATGATGTGTGTTTCTTTCAAAGATACGCGCTTTACAATTAATAAAAAACCCACTATGCATAATGCATAGCGGGTTTTAGTTTTATAAAGAGTTTTATTAATGTGCTCCTCCCATTTCTACTTCTCCTGCAATACCCTGCTTTTTAAGTATCTTAACCACATACCAACCGTAGAAGGCTATATATGCAAAGCAAATAACAGGTATAAAATAAGACTCATGTATGCCTACAATATCGGCAATCTTACCCTGTAGCGGCGGGATAATACCACCACCCAGAATCATCATTACTAAAAATGCTGAACCCTGAGAAGTATATTTACCAATACCTGCAATACCAAGTGAAAATATAGATGGCCACATAATACTACAGAATAAACCACCACTCATAAAAGCATATATTGCGGTTATACCCTCTGTAGAAAGCCCTATAAGCATAGCAATCATACCCATAATACCAAATATCATGAGTGTTTTTGCAGGGTGATCCTGCCCCATAAAGAAGCCTGCTATCTGTATGGCTACAATACCTGCATAAGCATACAATGGTGTTATATCCTGTCCTGAAATGGCATTAGCCGCCAAAACAACGCCATAGGCAATATAAGGAACAATAATAAGCAGCACCTTCCTCATAGTGTTAGAAGGGTTAAATACCGATATTGCACCTGCCCATCGCCCAATCATAAGCGAACCCCAGTACATAGAAATATAAGGCGCAATAGCCGAGCCTTCAAGCGAGCCAAATTCAGGGGTACCTAAAAGCTCCCCAAGGTTACTCTGTATAGTTACTTCTACCCCAACATAAGTAAAAATACCCAACATACCCAATACCAATTGCGGGTAGCGCATAGCGCCCCAGCCTTCGGGTTTTTTCTGGGCTGCAACGTTTGCGTAAAGCAACCCGAAAACAATTACCAGGAGCGTACAGACAGTAAGCCCCAGGCCAAGATAGTCTTTACCTTTATTGGTAATAAAACGCTCTATAAACTCAGGGTCTTCATAACGTGAAAAAATGTAAGCAAAGATACATATCAGTATCAGCGTGATGGTTAAAAGTGTACCAAGCGCTTTTTTGGCAGGCTCAAAAACCGATTCAATCTTACCGGAAGGTAATTTTTTTGAAAAGAAGAATAATCCCGCTGCGATAAGGAATAAACCGCCTACAAAAATGTAGAGTATCTCCATCATATCAAGCGATTCGGGCCTTTGGGCAAACTTTTCTATGTCTATACCTGCTGCTACACCAAAAAGTGCAAATGAAACTACAATAGGCCCTATAGTAGTACCCAAAGAGTTTATACCACCGGCAAGGTTTAGCCTGTTACTGGCAGTATGCGGCTCACCTAATGATGTGGCAAACGGCTGGGCAGCAGTCTGCTGTAGCGAAAAGCCAAGTGCCACAATAAATAAAGCCCCTAAAATAAGGTAATAGTCGCCCGACTGTACGGCAAATATCATTGTAACTGCACCAACGGTACTGATAAGCAACCCGTTAATAATACCCTTTTTAAAGCCCCAGGAGTTAAGGATGTCTTTCCTGATAAGCGTACTAAAAACAAATAATAACAGCGCCCCCATGTAGTAAGCGCCATAAAATGCAAAATCTATAAGCTGGCTCTGGAACTGGTCCAGCCCGAACTTAGCCTTGCAGAAAGGGATAAAAACACCGTTTGATGCCCCGATAAACCCCCAGAAAAAGAAAACTGTAATCAGGGTATACAGAGCAGGATAATTGGTTTTTGTCTGTTCTGAACTCATGTTTGTTAAAGGTTAATGTGAATAATGTGATTATAAAAAATAGAATGATGCGTTACTTTGATTCTTTAGTTTCTGAAAGCGGGCCTATACCGTTGTTATTGAATGCTTCAATTCGAAAGTAATAAGCATCGCTCCTGTCCAGTCCGCTAAAATAGTATTCATTTTTGCCATATACCATAATAGAACCATATAATTTATCCGGCGACTTGCCAAAATAGATAACATAACCATCTGCATTGGGTTCCTGCTGCCATTTAAACCATACATTCCTGCGCTCGCCCTTCTTTTTAGACTCTACACGAAGCGGGACAAAATCCTGTACCGCACCCGGTTTCTCTCCGTTGCCTTTACCAAAAATACGCAATCCGCTTATCGCGAATTTACCCGTCGGCATTTGTATATTTTCAAGTTTTATATAACGTGCCTTTACAGATGTTTTAAGCTCAATATAATCATGCGGTACATCTTTGGTATTCTTACTTTTATCAATGAGTATCTTCCACTTTTTGCCGTCGTCTGAAGTATAGATTATATACTTATGCCCTGTAGTGGTTTCAGGCTTGCCCATAAAGGTGACATCCTGATCAGCATAATTTATCTGAATGGCATTTATAGTGCTTATTTCTCCTAAATCGGTAATAAGATATTCACCTTTATTGGCTGTTTTAGCAGACCAGTAGGTTTTAATATCCTCATCTACTGCAAAGTTGGGCTGAAATCCGCCTAACGTAGAAGAGACCTGTACAGGCTTATTGTAGTTAAGCAGCATCCAGCCTGTAAAAGATGATAAGCCTGTATGCGCCTTTCCTTCTGATGGCAGGTAAGTGGGATAATCGCCATAGGCAGTATTAGAGTACATAACGTCATCCTTATCAAACCCGGCAGGCCATATACCTATTCGGCGCTCAAAGTTATTTTTAACGGATATTACCGAAGTGGAAACATGCCAGTAACTGCCTTTGGCATCCTGATAGGTAGCGCCATGCCCCGCTCCCCTTGCAAAACCGCCCGGCTTGTAGCTGAACGGGTTAAAATCCTGATAGGTGAAAGGGCCAAGTGGCTTATCGCTAACATAAACACCATCGGCATAAACACTGAACTCAGTACCGGGTGCGCCATACTGCAAATAATATTTGCCATTGTATTTAGTCATAAAAGCGCCCTCTGTAAACGGCTGTAAAAAAGTATTGTCGTTATACTCCCCAAAGCGCTCCCAGCCGTGTTCGTCGTCATTTAGTGTAACAACAGGAACAGGCTCGCCTTCCGGCTGAAATGTTTTGCGGTTCAGCTTTACGCCATACAGCGGATACATATTACTTGAGCCATAATACAGATATACCTCATCAGTATCTTTATCCCAGAAAATTTGCGGATCCCATGCACCGGCCTCAAACTTATGTACCAGTTCTTTCCAGTCATCAACCTGCGGGTTAGTGCTCATCCATATCGGGAAATCTTTACCATGCGTAGAGCCAACTACCAAAAGGGTATCGTTTACATAGGATAAAGACGGGGCACAAAGCTCGTCATATACTTTGTGCTCCGGCCTTAAAAATTTGCGGGGCACAAAAGTCCAGTCTGCCATATCGCTGCTGTGCCAGTAACCCCACTGGTTAGTAGAAAACAGGTAATACTTATCTTTAAAATAAGTAATAACCGGGTCGGCTGTTGCCCTGTGCTTACCCTTAGTTACAAAATTAGGTATGGGGCAATAGCCGTAATCAACATTTATTGGGTTGCAGTATGTTTTTTGCTGGGCATCTGCCCATGTAAAAAACAAAGTTGCTGCAAGTAATAAAAGTAGTTTGTTCATAATAAACAATTAGTTAACAGGCACAAAGCTTATGGCTGTACCACCGCCTGCTGCCAGCTTAAGATTCAGCTTGGTTTTAGATGTTACCTCTACCGTTTTAACCTCATAGTTAATTGGGTCATTCTTCCAGTGTGCATTTTTACCATCTTGGTAAATAACTGCTTTATATTTTTTACCCGGTGTAAGGAAATTTAATGTAATGGTTGTGTTCCTTGCATTTTCATCTGTAATGGCGCCTAAAAACCATTTCTCGCTGCCTTTTGCTTTACGGGCAATGGTAAGATAATCTCCCGGCTCGGCTTCAAGCACTTTGGTGTCCTGCCAGTCGGCAGCTACATCTTTAATAAACTGGAATGCATCCGGATATTTCTCATAATTTTCCGGCAGGTCGGCAGCCATTTGCAGCGGGCTGTACATAGTAACATAAAGTGCAAGCTGTTTGGCAAGGGTTGTGTGCACCTGCTCTGTTTTTGATGGGTCGTACACTTTCATCTTTATCTCAAATATTCCCGGTGTGTAATCCATCGGGCCGCCTAAAAGCCTTGTGAACGGCAGTATGGTTTCGTGCATTGGCGGGTTACCGTCGCTCCAGCCATTAAACTCATTACCGCGCGCAGCCTCGGCAGCTATGTAGTTAGGCCACGTTCTGTGAACGCCTGTAGGGCGCGATGATTCGTGGCTGTTTACCATTACTTTATATTCGGCAGCGCGCCTTGGCACATAATTAAAATGGTTTACCATTGCCTGACCGTCGTGAAACTCACCACGTGGAATGATACGGCCTACATATCCAGTCTTTACTGCGCCATAACCATAATCTCTCATAAACTTATACGCCCTGTCGAGCCTGCGTTCGTAATTGGAAACAGAGCCTGAAGTTTCATGGTGCATTATCATTTTAACACCCTGCTTTTTGGCATATTCGGTAACTTCTTTAATATCAAAATCCGGGTATGGTGTGGTAAAATCAAATACTTCTTCTTTCCAGTTGCCAAACCAGTCTTCCCATCCTGTATTCCAGCCTTCTACCAAAACACCGTCAAAGCCATGTTTCTTGGCAAAATCGATATAACGTTTGGTGTTCTCGGTTGTAGCGCCGTGTGGCTTGCGGGCAGTCGGCTTTTTTTGGCTGGCATCCTGCGTGCCACTATAATCCCATGTAGATACACCCACGTGCATTTCCCACCATATACCCACATATTTCATAGGCTTAATCCACGATGTATCTTCTATTTTAGAAGGCTCGTTAAGGTTAAGTATCATCTTTTGCGCTACAATATCGCGGGCATCATCGCTAACCATAACGGTACGCCACGGCGTAGCGGCAGGAGCCTGTAAATAAGCCATATCGCCCACAGCATTGGGCACAAGCTGGGATGTAAGTTTAAAGGTTTCCGGGTTCAGGTTTAAATGCATAACCGGGTAGTTTACCACGGCAGCCTCAAATATGTTAATGTACAGGCCTGATTTAGATTTCATCATCAAAGGCGACTGCACAATATACCTGCCTCCTATAGATTTTACTGCAATACCATTGTTAAGATTCAGTTTGTCATTATCAACCTGAGAAAGCACTGTTTCGTTATAAACATATTCCTGGCTATCATAATCGCCCGGTATCCAGAATGTTTTATGGTCGTCCGTCAGGCTAAACTCTGTGTTTTCTGAAGCAATAACAAAATAGTTTAGGTTATCTTGCTTGGGGAACTCGTAGCGAAAGGCAATACCTTCATCAAATGCCCTGAAGATTATGTTTAGCAGCCTCCCTGACTCTTGCTGACGCAGTGACACTGAAAGCTCATTATACTTGTTCTGTATAACGGCAACCTCACCTAAAACAGGTTTCCAGCTATCGTTTACCACTGCCGATTTTGTGCCTGTAATGGTAAAGCCACTATCAAATTGCCCAATGTCTTTCAGGCTAAAGCCCATATAGCTTTTGGTAACCACAGGCTGGTTTTTATAAGTAACGGTATAAAAAGGCCGGCCGGTATTGTCAAGTTTAAATTCGGCCACGATTTCGCCTGAAGGCGACTGTACAGACTGGGCAGATGCGGTACCCAGGCATAACAGCATAAGTGTAACAAATAGTTTATTCATGTGATTTTAAAATTTCATAAATATACATATATCTGTTTTGAGAGGTATATATAAAAATGACAAAAAAAGTATGTGAAAATCCACAACTGCTCAAGAAACTACAATCATTGGCAGCTTATATTAATAATATAACAATTACAAAGCAAAACCTGCCTCATTACAAACTCTGCTAATAAAAAACCCCCGCCATAGCAGGGGCTTTCCATCGAAGATCACAAAAAAATGAAAACTCACTTAACTAACACAAACTTGTCTTGTAAGCCACTTGCAGAGTTGCCGCCAACAGTAACTTCAAAGTCGCCGGGCTCTGCAGTAAATTGCATGTCTATATTATAAAATTTTAAGTCTTCGGGGGTTATCGAAAATTCAATTGTTTTCTTTTCACCTTTTTTAAGCATTATCTTTTCAAAGCCTTTCAGTTCTTTAACCGGCCTTGTAACGCTTCCTACCTTATCCTGAATGTAAAGCTGTACTACTTCGGCAGCGTCATAATTACCTGTGTTGGCAACATCAACGCTAACTTTTATACTGCCGTTCATACTCATAGTTTTAGAAGACAGCTTTAGGTTAGAGTAGCTGAATGTAGTATAGCTTAAGCCATAGCCAAATGGGAATAACGGGCTGTTATCTACATCTATGTAGCGTGATTTATATTTCTGCTCAGGGTCAGTTGGGCCCAGGTAAGGCCTGCCTGTATTTTTATGGTTATAGTAAATTGGCACCTGCCCCACATTTCTCGGGAAGGTCATTGGCAGCTTACCACTTGGCACGTTCATGCCATAAAGCGTTTGCGCAATGGCATCGCCACCCATAGTGCCGGGAAACCAAGCCTCAAGTATGGCATCCATGTTTTCGTTCTCCCAGTTAAGGGTAAGCGGCCTTCCGTTCATCAATACAAGTACGATTGGCTTGTTTAATTTTTTAAGCTCTGCCAGAAATTCTTTTTGTATGCCCGGCAGGTCAAGGCTTGTGCGTGATGCCGCTTCGCCGCTCATGTTTTCGAACTCACCCATTACCGCCACTATAACATCGGCTTTACGGGCATTATCAAGTGCAGCCTGCATCATGTCCCTGCGGGCATCTACAATCTCAACACCTTTATCAAAAGTTACTCTACCTTTATTGGTTACAATTTTGTTTACACCTTCCTGAACGCTAACAGCATAACCATACCTGTCACCCGAAGCAGCCCATGAGCCTATAATGTTCCACTCGTCATTAACAAGCGGACCCACAAATGCTACTTTTTGCTCTTTGCGTAATGGCAGTATACTGTTATCATTCTTTAAAAGCACCATCGATTTTTTCGCCACATCCAGTGCAGCTTCAAGGTGTTCTTTTTTATTGATTATCTCTTTTTCACGTTTTTCGTTATTGTAGCGGTATGGGTCATGAAACAGCCCAAGGTCATACTTTGCCTCCAGTACCCTGCGGCAGGCATCGTTAATCTGAGCCTCGGTTACTTTGCCTTCCTGCAATAGCCTTTTAAGGTTTTTCATAAAAATACCGCCTACCATGTCCATATCTACACCGGCACGCAGTGCCAATTCTCCTGCATGGGCAGAGTCTTTGGCAAAACCGTGTGGTATAAGCTCATTAATAGCGGTATAATCGGTTACTACAAAGCCATCAAAGCCCCACTCCCCTTTCAGCATATCACGAAGCAGGAATTTACTGCCTGTAGCCGGCACTCCAGATATTTCGTTAAACGATGTCATGAATGTGCCCACACCGGCATCTACAGTAGCTTTAAACGGGGGCAGGTAGGTTTCCCTTAATACCCTTTCGCTCATATCAACTGTGTTGTAGTCGCGGCCTGCTTCGGCAGCGCCATACGCAGCAAAGTGTTTGGTACACGCAAGTACGGTATTGGCAGCCATAAGGTCGTTGCCCTGAAAGCCCCTTACCCTTGCCACTGCCATTTTAGAACCTAAATAGGTATCTTCGCCCGAACCTTCAGAAACGCGGCCCCAGCGTGGGTCGCGGCTAATATCTACCATTGGGGCAAACGTCCAGTGCACGCCTGCTGCGGCTGCCTCTTCGGCAGCCACACGCGCAGAAAGCTCTACGGCTTTCAGGTCCCAGCTTGCAGCTTCGCCAAGCGTTATAGGGAAAATAGTTTTATACCCGTGTATTACATCATAACCAAACAGCAACGGAATTTTAAGCCTTGAATTCTTAAGGTTTAACTCCTGAAGCTCACGGGTATATTTTACTGATGTGGCGTTTAGTATAGAGCCTACATTTCCTTTCTTTATTTCTTCTATATAATTTATGCCTGTTTTTGGGCCTGTAACTGTACCATCGGCAGTGTACTGTACCAACTGGCTTATTTTTTCATCAATTGTCATTTTCGCCATAAGCTCGGGTATGAACTCATTGAGTGGCTTAATTTTTTTATCGCTGCTTTTTTGCGCATACAGGCTAAAAGAGCAGGCTAATAGTAAAAGCAGTGCCGTATTGTGTTTCATCAGGTTTTATTCTTGGTTATTATTTTTTCTCTGCTGCATCATCCATTCATATATGGCTGGGTCATCATATACCCTTGTCCAGCTGTCGTGGTTGGCATCATCAAAAATGGTAAGTTCTATATCAGTACTACAGGTTTTCAGCTTTTTATAGATGTTTACAGAATAACTTACATCTACTACATCATCCATAAGCCCATGAAATATGCGCGTAGGTATATGCTGTATCTTGCAATTCTCTATCATGGGTACCCTGTCTACAAACCCAGCTATGGGCACAAGGGCAGCAAACATATCGGGGTGAGCAAATGCAAGGTTCCATGCGCCCCATGCGCCCATGCTTAACCCGGTTAAGTATATCCTGTTAATATCTACTTTATTTTCTTTGATTATCTTTTGTATAAGCCTGTAAAGCACTTCTTCATCCCAGTATTCGTTTTCCGGACACTGTGGTGCCAGTACATAAGCATCAAGCTTATGGTCTTTTAAATATTTAAATGGGCCGTGTACCTTAACTTTTTCGAGATCATTGCCTTTTTCGCCCGAACCGTGCAAAAAGATAATAAGCGGCTTGGGCTGGCGCGTATTATCAGGTTTATGCAACAGATAATTAAGTTGCTTTTTAACCGTTACTTCGGTAGAAAAAGAACCGCCTTCCGCCTTTTGAGCGAAAGACGGTAATGAAAACAAAAAAATTGCTATGAAAATAACCCTTAACATTAAATTCCGTGTGTAGATGAGCTAAAGCCAAGGTCAACAAGCCCCTGCCTTACTTCGGGCGCCTGCATAAACAAATTCCAGAGCAGCTTGCTCCTGTGGTTCTCTATCATCGGCACAATAGTACCTTGGTCTATTGCAAGATACCTACGCGTTACCCAGTCATAATGCGGTGCAAAAGCATCATAAGGCCCTGCTACGCCAACAAGCTTTTGCCTGTTCTTTTCATACAGGTATCGTAAAAAGCTCATGCACTCTTCCGGCATATACGGGAATGAAGACAATGCAGCAGTAGGCGTTATAACACCCCTGTCATTGTTTGGCTGGTGTGCAGAGTAGCCCACACTGCCATTAGCATTGCGGCTGTAACTTGCGGTAAGCCCCCAGCAATCATCTCCATATCCTTCCCACTGGCGGGGGTTTGTAACACAGTACTGATACATAATTGCAGTATGGTTGTGCACAAGGTCCCAATAGTTGGCATACTGGTCTGTAAGCCCGCGGGGGTCTAAGCCAAGATACGAGTAATGTGCCCAAAACATTGGTCCTACATTGCCACTTGCCCCGTTATAATCAAATATTACCGGAATGTTATAACGCTGCCCACCATTAACAATACCACCGTTTCTTGCCCAGCCCTGATGGTAAGCCTCTGCACTTACAGGGTGGGTAGGCGATGCTGCCGCCATAACATAAGTGATAAGGCATTCGTTATAGCCTTCCAGCTTAAAGTTCATTTCCCATTCATATTCAGGTGACCAGTGCCAGTACAGGGCATTTTCGCCTCCTTTGGTGTACCAGTCCCACTCTACACCTTTCCAAAGTTCATCTGCCTGCTGTGCAAGCGCTTGCTCCTCCTCATTTCCTTCTTTAAAATATTCGCGCAGGCATATAAGTGCCTGGCACAAAAAAGAAGTTTCTACAAGGTCGCCGCCGTTATCTTTTGTACCAAAAGGTATAACATCGCCATTAGTACCATTCATCCAGTGCGGCCATGCACCGTGAAAGCGGTCGGCGGTTTCAAGAAAATCAAGATTGGTCTGAAGCCTTGCCACTGCTTCTCCCCTTGGTATAAACCCCCTGTCTATACCTGCTATAATTGTCATTATACCAAAACCCGAGCCTCCTGTTGTTACTATATTGGCATCGTTAGAAGGGTCATCTGTGTGATACCTTTCGCGTGCCAGTTTAGAGTTTACCTCAGCATAATCCCAAAAATATTTTATGGCGTCTTTCTGGACCATATCAAGGAGTTCTTCATCGGTAAAGGTTTCGGTTACCGGCGGAGTATCGTCGGTAGTTGTGTCATTATCATCATTTCTTGTATCGCATGATGAACATGATATGCAAAAAGTAAGGATAATGATTAATTGTAAAATTTTCACTGTAAATGTTCTTTTAGATTGATGCGTAATTGTATGTATTATATATGCAGTAAGTTTGGGGGTAACTGCAATTGCCAAAAAAGGCATTTTAAGAAATAATCCCGGCGGCTTGCGCCGGGATTATTGAAATGAGGTTTATAAATTACCTTCCTGCTTTTTCAAGCTCGTAAAGAGAGTTTATATCTGCAGAAGAAAGCATTTTTTTCCAAACACGAACTTCGTCAAGGCCACCTGTAAGCGGTTTGTTCCAGGCGTCGCTGTTAGTACCATCAACAAATGAAGCAAGAGCGCCAAGTGTTACACGAGATGGTGTAAAGAAAGCCATTGGCATAGCGTTGCCCTGGAATCTTACTTCCCACGCAGGGTTAGATATTTTAGTACCGTTTACATAAAGCCTTGCAGTACCTGTAGCACCTTCCCAAGTGAAAACTACATGAGCCCACTGGCCACCAATTTTGTTGGCAAAAGCAGCGTGCTGCGGCTGGGCGCCGTTAGCATTGTCATCAATCATCCACTGCTCCATTTTAGTCATGTTAACAGCATCTCCTCCAAAACCTGTTCCTTCAGGGTTTTTAAAGAAGTACTGCGCTTTCATCTGGATAGAGTCGCTTGAAGTTAAACCGTGGGTATTACCAAAAACGGCAAGGTTACCCACTACACTTTCGGCACCTGAGAAAGAGATTAGCGGAGAAATCCAGCTTTCTGCATCAGGGGCAGTTTTTGTGTTAGATATTTTAGCCCAGCAGCTAACCGTAAAGTTTCCTGTAGTGGGCTGTATAGCCGGTATAGCAGGATAATCTACATAACCGTTAGTAAGCATAAGGCCGTTACCTTTTGCACCTGCGGCATAAGTAGCACCTACAGAGCTGCTTGGCATAGTACCTGAAATTGATTCTTTACCGTCTGCGTTAAGCGGGAAATAAGCAAGAAGATCTGCAGCGCCTATTTCATCAGCGCTGTTGTAGCCGCCTATCGGTGGAAGTGGCTCACTTCCGCCGTCATCATCGCTTCCGCAAGAGGTTAATACAATTCCCGATGTAATCATAAGGGAATAAGCAAAAAATTTAATTGTTTTCATAGTAAAAAAATTTAAATTAAGTTAGAATTAGTATCCGTTATTCTGAATTAGTCTTCCGCCACTCACGGCAATTTGGGGATCCGGTATCGGGAACACCTCATGCTTGCCCGGCACAAACGTTTTACCGTTTGCAGCCATTGCAGCCTGTGCCTGGCCTGTGCGCACAATGTCAAACCATCTTTCGTGCTCCATAGCCATTTCCCATCTTCTTTCGTTATAAATCTGCTGTAGTGTAATGCCCGAAAGCTCTGTTAGCCCTGCCCTTAGCCTTAGCGGGTTTATCATGTTCTCAACCTCATCGTTCATGCCCAGATGAAAACCGGCCTCTGCCCTTATCAGCATTACATCGCTAAATTTTAGCAGTCTCAGGTTCTTTGCAGTTTCTGCCTTGTTACCATTCCACGATTCGGCAATACTGCTGTGATAGGCTTTATAGTTATAGCGTGGATTGTTCCATGTTGTGGGGGCTATAAATCCATCCCAAAGTACTGATGGCACATATAAAATTGTAGCTTCCCTCCGTACATCGCCATCCTCATAAGAATTGGATAATCCAAGTGACGGCGTGTTAAAGCCCCATCCTAAATCGGGCGTACCGCGCGGGCCCTGCACATCTGTATATTGTATAAGCCCTTGTGTTAGTGTGGCCTGCACCTCGAAAATTGATTCTTCCTGATTTTCGCCTACTTCACGCCAAACGCTTGCATAGTCGTCCATGAGGTCATACTGACCCGACATGATAACATCTCCTGCAAGGGCATACGCCTGATCCCACTCCTGCTGGTACAGGTGCACCTTTGCTTTTAACGCCTGTGCTGCACCTTTGGTGGCACGGCCCAAATCATCAAGCGGGTAATCTGATTTTAGTGGTAGCCTGTTAATAGCATCCTCAAGGTCGGCTTCAATCTGTGCATAAACGGCTTCTTTGGTCGCTTTTGTAAATACCTGATTGTTTATGGCGTCGCCATCATTAAGGTCTATATTACCAACTACCAGCGGAACGCCGCCAAAACATCTTACCAAATCGAAATACCAAAAGGCACGCAGGAACTTTACTTCGCCTATAAGCCTGCTTTTAAGCGACTCATCTATCTGGAACTGTTCCAGGTAAAACAGCGCATTGTTTGTCCTGTAAATACCATCATAACGTCCTTCCCAAACTTCATTAAACGATATATCCGAAGCATCAAAAGTTAAGTTATCAAGTTTATGCTTATCGGTACCGGTGTCGCTCGGGGTAGAGCCTTTATCAGCATCGTCTGATGTTATACTTGTAATGCCTATCCACGGAAACGAGTACATATTATAGCTTAATAGCTTGTTATATACCCCGTTTACCATTTTTACAGCATTATCAGGGTTTTTAAGCAGGTCTTCTTCGCTGATGTTTTGCCTTGGGTCTACATCCAGTTCATCATCACACGACGCAAATATTGCCATGAGTGCAAAAACAGCAGCAACAGAACCATATTTAAATCTATATTTCATAACCATTATTTTTCTTTATCAGATTTTATTAAAATGCTACGTTAAGTCCGAAAAGGAACGATTTGTTTGTAGGGTAAGCGTCAAGCTCTATACCTGCATTGCCAAGCGGGTTACCATTGTCATTACCGCTAATTTCCGGCGAGAAGCCACTGAAATCGGTAAACAGGAACGGGTTAACAGCAGTAGCATAAATACGTACCTTATCTACACCTTTAATCATTTCCGGTAATGTATAGCCTAACGTTATGTTGTTGATGCGCAGGTAGTCGCCATTTTCAATGTAGTAGGTAGAGGCGCGCGGCACATCATTATTAGGCTTAGGGTTGGCTGCGTTTGGCGTAGATGGCGTCCAGAAACTGTCTAACAATGCCGACTCTATGTTTTCGCCGCCAAAGCGCTGTGCTTTTTTACCATTGTAGAGTTTGTTACCCGCAACACCATAAGCATCTACAGAAAAATCTATGCCTTTGTAGGTAAGCCCCAGGTTTATGCCATAGGTTGTAGTTGGTATATAAGTACCTGCCACTACCCTTTGGTCGCTGTAGGTAAAGCCACCATCAGAGTTAAAGCCTGTAGTTTTATATACATAGAAACTGCCCAGCGGCTGGCCTAACAATACCTGTTTTGTGTATTGGCCGTTGCCAAGTCCACCGCCTATGTAGTCTCCAAAAAGCTGTTCATTGTATATTTCTTCAAGCTCGTTTTTGTTATAAGACATGTTACCTCCTATCCAGTAGTTAATGTCTTCACCTATTCTGTCCTGCCATTTAAGGGTAACCTCTACACCTTTGTTAGATACTACTCCGCTGTTAAGAAAAACCGGATCTGGGGAAAGTACTTCAGGAACATCTATAGGTAAGATAAGGTTTTCATTTTTACGGTCATATACATCTATTGTACCCGATAACCTGTTGGTTAACATTGCAAAATCGATACCCAGGTCATACTCTTTCATGGTTTCCCATGTAAGGTTACGATCAATTTGTCCGGGGTTGAAAAGGCCCGGGTTAATTGACTGGTCAGGGCCAAATGCATAATTACCGTTATTGAACTGTACTGCGTTAAGTGCAATTGAGTTAGCGTTACCAACTTCTCCGTAGCCCCCCCTTATTTTAAGGTGGTTCAAGAAGTTTACATCACCCATAAAATCTTCGCTTGATATAACCCATCCGGCTGATACAGCAGGGAATACAGCATTTTTTTTGTCTCCCTGAAATATACTGATGCTTTCTCTCCTTACAGATGCCGTAAACAGGTATTTATCCCTATACTCATACTCTAACCTGCCAAAGTATGCAAGGTTTACTATTGGCGTTCCTGTTTCATTTTGTACTACAGAACCCGGCGCAACCTCTTCATTATTAGAGGATAGGTTAAGACTCCAGTAGTTAGACTGCTCAGGCACATCAAAACGTGTGGCATTAAGATATTCCCACATTCCAAATGAACTTCGGGAATAACCGGCAACAGCTACCACTTTGTGTGCATCAAAATACTTGCTGAAGGTTACAAAGTTGTCCCAGTTCCACCTGTAGTTAGAGCTCCTGCGCTGGTCTAACCTGTTTATTATTGGGTTTTGCGCGTTCTGTGCAATATACTCGTCTATAGTACCTGTAGGGTTGGCAGCAAGCCAGAGCTCGCGCGTTGGGGTGAAAGTATAGCCCCTTACCCACTCTGCAGTAGCACCAAAATTTGAAGTAAATGTCAGGTAATCCAGTATTTCAAGTTCAGCTTTAATCGAGCCCGTAAGTAAAACATTCTTGCGCTCCTCATTATAATAGTATAACTGTGCTACCGGGTTGGCCACGTTGTTGTAACGTTGCCCCGTTAAATCGTTAAAGCCTGCTTCGTTAACCAAAGGTGCTCCCCACCTGCCGTTAGGATACCTAACAGGCATAATAGGCGCCTGCCTGTAAGCATTGGTAAATGCGCTAAGTGGTTTAGGTGTGGTATTAGAACTGGACAAGTTAATGAAAGGGGTTACCTTCAGCTTGTCTTCCAGCATCCTGAACTCATTTTTCATAACAACACTTGTCCTTTCAAATGCAGTACCGTTCAAAATACCCCTTTCCTTGTAATTTGAAGCACTCAAATAATAATTTGCGTTATCGCTTGCCCCGGAAATAGAGATGGTGTTATTCATCATCTCACCTGTACGGGTAATGGCATCGAGCCAGTTGGTATTATAAGGCTGAGAATCGAGGTTAAAATAGGATGAAGAACCTAAAGCTGTATTGTTATAATAGGCATACCTGTAAGAATCTGCCATATCTACATCTCGCTGAATAAATTTTTGCCCATAGTAACCATCATAAGTAACTTTAATGTCTCCCCTTTTACCACGTTTTGTAGTAATTAGTACCACACCATTGGCTCCTTTTTGCCCATAGATGGCAAGAGAAGAAGCATCTTTCAGTATATCTATTGTAGCAATGTCGTTGGGGTTAAGTCCGCTAATGTTTGTAGTTTCCACACCGTCTACTACATATAGCGGGTCGCGGCCTGCGGTAATTGTACCAAGCCCCCTTATACGGATTGTAGGTAGTGCACCGGGTTCATCATTAGTAACAATATTTACACCCGCTGCCCTGCCCTGTATGGCCTGTATGGGAGACTGCGCCGGTGTCCGTACTATATCTGCTGCTTTTACCTGTGCAACAGAGCCCGTAATAGCTCCCGCTTTTTTAGATCCGTAACCTATAAGTACAACTTCTTCCATCTGATTGTCAAAAAAGATAGAATCATTAGGAATAATAGAATCTAACGGTGTTGGAGGTACCTGTGCAAATGCTGCAGCACCAACAAAGCAGAAACTAATATTAAGTAATGTTTTCCTCATGGGATTTTATTGTATTAAAATTAACATTACTCAAAAATAAAAACTATATCGTTATAGTGACACCTAAACGAACTACCCTATACTACATCAAAAATGTATTATTTAAATATAATTGATTGATTATAAATAAATTAATACGGTAATGTATACATCAAATTTTAGTAAAATGATGTAGTAATGATGTACTAAACATCCATAACAAATACGTGAAAAAGATAATGTTTTGATAATATTTAACAGGAAATTAAATAGTAATCATAAAATGAGAAAGGTTCTCTTCGGTAGTAATATCCAGTTTTTTTCGAAGCCTGTAACGATGTAGTTCTACCCCACGATAGGATATATTCATCAGTGGGGCAATTTCCTTAGATGACAGATTCATCTTTAAATAGATGCACAACTTGATATCTTTAGGAGTAAGTGCAGGAAATTTATCCGTAAGGCGGTTTACAAAATCTTCATGGCTTTTTACAAGGTTCTTCTCAAAACTCTGCCATTCGTTCTTGCTGATTGAGTTTGTTTTTATAATCTTGCTTATGCGTGATTTCAACTCATCAGAACCTGTAACGCTTTTAAGTGCTTCCTGTATGCTCTCTATCATTTCGCTATGCTTGGCAATAGAAAGCGACTTACCGGCAACTTCAGATGCTTTAGCCTGAACTTCTACCTCAAGCATATGTTTTTCATATTCCTGCTGGCGCAGTTTATTCTCTGCTTCAAGTTCAAGCTCCATTATCTCTCGCCTGTGCTTAAGCTCTTCTTCATTAAGCCTGATTTTTTGCAGGTAGCGTACTTTGTTCCATCGGTAATACAAGAAGAATATCCCAGAGATAACCGCTATGTAAGCCAAAACCATTAGCGTAGAAAAATACCACGGCTTTGATACATTAAAGCTGTATGCAGCAACTTGCTGATAAGTGCCGTTATTATTACGGTAGATATCTACTGACTGGTTGCCGCTGCTAAGGTTATTGAGTATAATATTGCCTTTTAAAACCGGCTGCAGTGGCTCTGCGTTTAGCCTGTAAAACAAATCCGGGCGGTTATAGCCATAATATCCTGTCAGGATATTAAGCTCTACAGACTGGTTATATTTTATGTGAGTATCCTCATCTATAAGCCTGCCCATATAAAAAGCTTCTATAGTAACTGGAGCTTCTTTTTTACTGCTACCGGCTATGTTATAAGACATAAAGCCATCATCAAGATTTATAAGCAGGCTGCTCCCATTTTTATACACCTGAGTATTCTCCATAATAAGCCTGCCCTGATAATACTTTTCATTAAGCAGTTTTTCTGTGAATATATCCCCTTTTCGTGTAATAAGATACAGCAAACCACTCCTTATAATTATAAAGTTATCATCGTCTACAGGCACTATATCTGAGATTCCGGAAAATTTTTCCGTAAACGCTTTATTTTCTTCAAGCTTATCTTTAATACTGTTGTATGTGTACCATTTGTTGTTGATATAAAAAAGTACCTCTCCCCTAAACGGGAACAGCTTTACACCATAATCGCTCTTTATGTTGTTTTTTTGGGAAACATTTTCTACCCGTTTAACATTAAAATCATCATCATATAATACCCTGTAGAGACTCCTGTAGCTGTCAGCAGCCCATAGTTCGCCCGGCCTTGTCTGGGCAATATTACGAATTGGTTTTACTATACTGTCAAGGGTTTTATAAACCCCGAGATTGTCGGTATTGGTATAAACCGCTATACCTGAATAATTAGCCTGAAAATAAGCCTTGTCAAATTTGCTTTTCAGGAACTTCCATCCTCCATTAACCGGATTGGCTTTTTTTAGCTGTCCGTTATAGATATATGTACCGTCATTATGCCCTATTATGTAGTTGTTACCTGATTTAAATACATCCCACGCCTGCCCCTGCGAATTGGGTATTGTATTTAAGCCCTGTTGCCCATAGCTGAAAACGCCATGGTTTGAAGCAAAAAGGTAACCGTTTACTGTTGGCGCAATACTATATACCGAACCCAAAAGGCCTGAATTATCTGTAAATAATGATACAGGCGAATTTACCTCTATATGTGATATACCATTGTCCAGTCCCAGCCAAAGGTCTTTTTCAGTGTCCAGTGCTACAGAAAGTACCGCATTGTTTTTAAGGGCATTATTCCTGTTGATAACCGTAAAACTGTTATCGGTAAGGTTAATGATATAAATACCTTTTAATGCTGTACCAATGGCAAGCATGTTGGTGTTTATAAATGCTGCTGAGAGTATAACATCATTTTTAAGCAATGTGTTTATATTGCTGCCCCAAGGCTTTATTCCCTTGATATCACCCTTAAAAACGCCATTATTCTTTGTAAAGATGTAGATGTCACGGCCGTTTTTCTCCATGCCGTGTATAATGTTATCATTAAGTTTGGGCCATGCCCCTATCTGCTCAAACTTACTGTTTTTAAATGCGTACATTCCGTTTCGGGTACTTGCTGCATAAATGGTATTATCTATAACATAACAGTAAGAAATTTGCGAAGGAAACCTGTACGTAGCTATCGTTTTTCCGTCATAAGCATACATGCGGTGAAAAGTCTGGAAATAAATTTTATCTGCATGCTTAAATATTTTCCAAACTTCTTCATTATCACTATCAGAAAAATAATTATTGCCCGCAGTGAGCGATGTATATTGCATAAGACCTTTTATACGTTCCCAATAACCAAACTCCCTGTAAGAGCCACAGTAAATGCGGCTGCCATCTGCAAATACAGAGCGTATAATTGTTTTATTGGGCAGTGAGTAACGCTCCCATTTAACTCCATTGTACCGTAAAAAATAATGATTGTTTGCAAAATAAAGAGTATTATCTTCAGCCTGGGTAATATTCCATACCTGGTTATCACCCGAATATTCAGATTTAGTAAAGTTCTCTACAAACGGCAGGATTTGCTGGGCGTTTAAATTTAGCGCCAGCAACATGCAAAAAAAAGTAACTGTATTTTTAAGTGACATCTGTAAAGTTTAATTCACAAATTTACTCAAACTATTATAACAAGACACCCTGCCGGCGGCAGGGTGTTTTGTTATACTTCTTTTACCCGTTCTTCTACATATCCTTCAAGATATTTAAAACGCGGGGCAAGCTTTCCGTTTTGTGTTATCATGGCACGTTTCAGTATGCCGTCTTTATCGCCATTAAAAAAGGCAGGTATAACATTATTAATAAACATATCACCAAATCCAATGCTGGCATCTTTAGGCAGCTCGCAGGGCAGGTTATCTACTGCCATTACCACAACTGCAGCAGGATGGCGGTAATCTACTTCCTTATCATCAGAAGGGTGATACCCATACAAAGGATCTGCAATGGTGCTGGCTCTGAGTGTGCATGCCACAGGGCCGCCAACATCGCATGAAATATCAGCTACAATTTTTACCTTATTATCTTTAGATTTCAGCATTTCACGGGTTAATATAGCAGGCGCACCATTGCCATAAAAATGTCCTGCAATAAACATATCTGATACTCTTGTAAATTTTTCAAAATCTGATTCATACTCCGAAGGGTTGGCATAAAAATCCTGGTTATCTTTTACCGAACCATCTTTCCTGCGGTTATAATCCAAAACATCAATATGGCAGTAAACCGGATGGGTATATGATTTGGTAAGGTAATCTGCAACAGACACTTCCTTAATTTTCATGGCATCTAAAATTTCTTTAGCGCCCATGCCTACTTTACCTTTACCTGTAAGTACTATTTTAATTGGCGGTATAATTGCCTTTCTTAATCTGGCAATAAGTGCTTCTTTATCTGAGAGTGTTTCGGCCTTAGGCAAATTAAACAACTCATATTTTAACCCAAGTGCCCTGAACGCATTATAAGCACCCACTATGCCTGCATACCTGCCAAAACCAATTAGTCTCCTGTTAGAAGCATCTACAATGGTTTCATGGTCATATAAAGTTATGTCTTTATCCAGTATGGCCTGCAAAAGCTTTTGGTTATATGGCTGCTTTTTAATAGTATGCGAAAAAAAGAAATATTTTTTTCCCGGAATTAAAGCCTCTACAGGTACTTCTTTTACACCCAGTAGCACATCACATTCCTCCATAGCATTATTCACCTCAATACCTCTCTCCCTGTATTCATCATCAGAAAAAATCCTTATATCCGAAGGCTCTACCCTTACAGATGCTTCAGGATATTCTCTTACAAGTTCTGCAAGTTTTTCAGGAGAAAATACCACGCGCCTGTCGGGTGGATTTTTACGTTCTTTTATAATTCCGAATTTCATGCCGTGCCTTTAGTAAATGGTTTATTTTACCTGTTTTACAACAGATTAGCCAATATATTGTAGAAAGTTTAAAATCAGTTTGTTTAATTGCTTCAAATATACAGGAATTTTAATGAGTAATAAAATTTAAAAATGTATCTTTGTGCCTTTATTTTTGGTGCTGTTTTTGACTAAAAATAATACATCTTACTAATGGGGGTCGACTGGTTTTGACAGCAGGTCGAATTGAATGGTAAGCACGCCGGGAACGGGGACATATCCCGTAAATAATGTCTCAAAATTTTAAACGGCGAAAATAACTACGCTCTTGCTGCTTAATTCTGAATTTATAGTAAGAATATAGCCACGTCCCTGCAAGGCAGGGAGGCAGGATCCTTCTGAAAAGCCCTGGTTTATGGCGTTTCGAATAGAAGGACCGTAAACATAAACCTGGGGATAGTTTTGCTCTGCGGCTGTCCCGAGACTTAAGGAGCTAAGTGGTGTGTGGCAGTTTCCGGCCTTGCACATCATCGAAAACCCAAGCGGAAACTAAGCGTGTAGAAAGCTCTTGAATTGCCTGTTTGGACCCGGGTTCGATTCCCGGCGACTCCACTTTAAATGCTCCTGCATTACAGAAAAATCCAGTGGTAAAACAACTAAGTTATGTTAAAAGCCTGCAATAGGTAATTGCAGGCTTTTAATTTTTCGTTATCTGCTCGCTATTCCTGCCGGTAAACAAGTTAAGTGTTTTTACGTAATGAGCTTTTTTAATGTTTACATTATTTTTACATAAAACACATTTTATGGCAGCTACAAGTATAAATACTCTTAAAGAATGGTTCAGCGCCGGAAAAAAACCAACTCAGGATGAGTATTGGGCAATACTGGAAAGCTACTGGCATAAAGATGAAACCATCCCTTTTGACAGGATAGCAATGCTTAAGGAAGAGCTGGATACTAAAGAAGGCAGGCAGGCTGATATTAAGTATATTGATGATTCTGTTTCAGAAAGGTTATATGATATACAGTCTGAAGATCTTGGAAAAACGCTTATCTATTCCGGTAATGAAGATATCACCATAAAACTTAGCACATTAATTACGTATAAAGAAGGCTTCCAACTCATCATACAACAGTCAGGACCAGGCAATATTGCTTTTGCAACAGACGGTTTTATACTTAACCACACAAACGATATGCTGCCACAGTTATATGGCCAGCATGCAATAGCGGCAATAATGGTTACACAAGCCGGAGACAAACCCGAAGTTTTATTGTATGGTAAACTAAAACTGGCATAATGCATACACTGCTATACGATACCTGTACAAAAGGCACAACAACCTGGAGCGGCGGCAGGTGGAGCGATGGGCTGCCCAATGGAAATTGTGATGTTATAATAAATGAAAAATACTCAACGCTTGAGCATGGCAGCTTTACCTGTTATAACCTTTACATTGGCGCGACTGAATTTATTATTACAGGGAATTGTTTTATAAAAGTTTTAGGAGAGACAGTAGAGCAGGACTCAAAAGCAGTTTTTACTGTTGAAAATAATGGTGAACTTATATTGCTTAATAAAGATGTAGATGTAACAACTGTAAAAGCTACATTTAACCGGTTACTGACAGGCTTAAAACGCCTTGACTATTGGATACTTTCATCTCCGATATCAGGTATACCGGTTATTAATCTGTCTCCATTAACATTAACTAACAGGTTTTATAAATACAATACTTTGTCAAGTGCATATTCTGCAATAGATCCTACTGCGACAATTATTGAACCCGGAAACGGATTTCTTATTAGGACTCCCCCTAATTTCCCTTCAGTAGTTTCAGACTGGCAAATATCCGTCAATAACTTCTCACAAGGCATCATAAATACTGGTATTAAATCATTTACTATAAAAGATAAAGGGTTTTATATCATCGGTAATCCATATCCGTCAAAGTTGAGTATGCTTAAATTTTTAATTGTTAATCAAGGTTTGATAAGAGATTATGTGCATATATGGCACAAAACAAATAATACTGATAATCCTTCTTATGTAGTCTTAACGAAAATAACGAGCGATAGGAGTACGTGGGATGTAAACCTGATGCCATTTCAGGCATTTATGATTAATAAAATTGAGGAAGGAGAAGCCGATATCATCTTTACTCCTGATATGCAGGTACTACAGCATGATTATACTGAGCCTGATAAATTTTATATAGACTTATTACAAAGAGATTTAAATATACCTGTATCCAGTATATCTTATACTATAAAACAATATCCTGATGATTTTCTTGATATGGAGACCGAATCAAGGGTATTCGCTCTTGTTGATGATGAGAAGTTATACTATATACGCCAAGACGACAAATGGCATACCAAAAAAGAAATACCCTTATTAGTAATAGCAGTATTTACTACTGAATACTCTATCAGCCTGAGTAAATTTGAAGGTTTATTTAAGCAGCAAAGTATTATTTTGCTTGACAGGGAGACAGGCGTTAAACATGATTTAAAGTCAGGGCCTTATACAGTAGCATTAGAGGCTAAAATAGAGTACAGAGACCGGTTTATACTACAATTTGAATAACTATGGAAAATATAGAAGGGCTTAATGATGCCGAATTTGAAGTTTTACTTAATAATATTGATGAGTTAAGGGATTTTATGAGCGACCCTAACAATGTACTTTTACTTCAGCCTCATCAGGTTAAAAGGGCAGAACAGATGCTTAATAAAAAGTAATTATTTTTTATCATCGGTTCTGCCCTACCGTGTTAATGCACTTTAGAGCAGTGTCATATTATTCAAAATGATTTATCCACTGCGGATTACGGTATAATGTTGAATGGCTAATTTTTCCTTTAAAATCAGGATTAATTCCATAAAGCATACTTTTAATGCTGTTAAAAGTTGTTGTGGGCAGTTTACCGCTCAGTGTAATTCGCCTTACAGAACCTAAATCTATATCAATATCAAAACTGGCTGCCTGTGCATTGCGCCCGGAAGCAATAATCCTGTATTCACGCTCCGGCCTGTAGGGAAGCCGTTTTAAAAAAGGAATATTTTCTGTAGGATAATCTCCCAAATCCCTAATGCTTATATAGTCCATCCTGCCATGCATAATATCTTTATGCTGCTCAAAAGAAGTAAACAGTTTTGATGGGCTAAACTCTACACAACAACCTGCTGTGCCCGACGCATAAGAATTCCAGTGGTGTATGGTTTCATTCTCATGTGTAAGGCACAATACATATACACTCTCATACCCGGACTTTGATTTATATACCTCAAGCGTTTTCCTGTCGTTATAATCTTCCCACGACATGGGGTTAAGCAGCGTTAGCTTTTTGCGCCTCAGCATATCAATAACAAAAGGCAGTGTTGTAAAGCGGTTCAGCTTTTTAATATTAAGGCTCATATTCAGGTTTGTATAAAGGTTACCCTATCATCTCCAATTTCGGTAAATTCTAAAAAGCTGCCAACTTTCATGGTACTAAGCGGGGTAGATGCAGGCGTAGAAAAAGCAATTAAAGGTGTGATGTTTCCGCCTGTGATACATCTTATCACCCCCTCAAACTCGATAGAGCTAGTTGGAGAAGCCGTAGAGCTGTTTAGTACCTTCATGCCAATACCACTTACCTGTGTTTGGGTAAGCGCTGTAGCATAAGCATTTAAATTAGATGAAAATAACCGTGCGTAATATTCCATAGAAGTAATACCAAGCCTGTCAGTTGACCATCCAATAGAAATAGTGTGAGAAGTACCATTAGCTATATAATATTTCCCCTTAAATATATAGGTTTTGTTTCCTTCTAACGGAATTACGTCGCAACCTGTAGGAAATGCAACGGCAGGCGAAGTACCCGGAATGGTATAAGGAGCGGCCGGAACTGAAATTATCTTTTTTTGCCCGGTTGCTATGGTAATATTCCCTGATCCTGTTAGCGGCTCACCATTTACTGTTTTAAGGTTGTTACTGCTAACCTTCTCATCCAAATCCTGTTGCAGCCCCGAAACCTGGCTAACCGCAACAGTACCGGTAATGGTTGCAGCACTTCCGCTAATGTTTGTAACCGTTACATTACCGTTTTCGTCGGGGGTTATATCATTTACAGTTTTAACAGCAACAGATTCTACAATAAGTGCTGCCACTTTAGGTGTCACAAATTGTGTATCGTTCTCAATATCAACCGGCTTAACAGCAGGGGCCTTATCTTCTTCCCTGTGCATCAGGCTGTCTATAACATTAGCATAGTGGGAGTGCGAAGGCTTATCTCCCGGCTCAAAATAAGATTTAAGTATATCTCTGTTTTCTATCATGGTTTTTGAAGGTTATGTATAAAGGGTACAGAAAGAAAGGGAGCAACATAACAGGATGCTGAGCCATATAGATGATTCTTCAAAAACAAAGGAGTCACTGCAAATATATATAAAATTCATTCTGTCAATTAATTCTATGAAAAATATGCTCCAAAATAAGTCAAATTATGGGTCAATTTTCGTCATGCTTACAAGAAGCATATAAAATTCAGTAAAAATACGCATTGCACAATCTGTGTAATTAGGATAGTTTTAACACATCCTAAACAACTAAAAAATTACTGCAATTATGATGATAACCGATGTGCTTGCCGATCTTATTTTAAAGGTAGAGGACAATACATCTACGCACGTAAAAGTGCACCTTAACAATATTGCTACGTTAAAGGAGCATGATACACCTGTTGAAACATCATCTGCAATTGTACTTTCTATTGTTAACATAGAGGAAGATAAAACACTTAAAAACCAAAGCCTGTACCAAAAGTACCAGCCTGGGTCTAACACGGTAAAAAGATTTCACAAGCCTGCACAAAACCTTATCATCTCTTTATTGTTTTCTTCTTATGATAAAGAAAATACAAAATATGAAGACGGTCTCAAAAGGCTTGAAGAAGTTATACGCTACTTCCAGAACGAAAATGTGTTTTACTACTACAACGGGCAGCTAAATATAGCGCCGCCTGCTACCGAAGAGGAAAAAGAAGAATCTACAAAAATAATACTGGATATGGTGAGCCTTAAAACAGATCAGGTTAACCAGTTGTGGTCATACCTCGGCAGCCGCTATATGCCTTCTGTGGTATACAGCATGAGGATGATCCGAATCCAAAAAGAAGACATAATAAATCAACCAATTGTAAAAGAAGTAGAACTGGAACTATGGAGAGATAATAAAGATGACCCTTCGGGAGAACTGGAAACAAAGGAAGTAATCAAGTAAACAAAAAAAGATTTTTTAACAAACTTTAATTATGAATATTAGTTCAATCAAAACCCCGGGGGTTTACATCAACGAAATTGATGCTTTTCCCCAATCAGTTGCACAGGTAGCAACAGCCATTCCTGCTTTTGTAGGATATACAGAAACGGCACCGGAAGCTTTAAAGCCTTTAAAAATTGTATCGCTGCTGGAGTATAACCAGTATTTTGGCGGTGCACCACAGCCGGAAGACATTACTGTAGTATTAGATGCTAATAACATGCCAACTACGGGCACTACAGTTACAGAAAGCCAGTATAAGCTTTACAACAGCCTTCAGTTATTTTTTGCAAATGGCGGCGGAGAATGTTATATAGTTTCTGTTGGTTCTTATGAAGATGATATTGACGAGACAGACATAACTGCCGGTTTAGATGCTCTTGAAAGTTATGATGAGCCTACACTTTTATTATTTCCTGACGCAGTGAGCCTGGATGCTGATGTATTGGGTAACCTTCAAAAAACTGCACTTTTACAGTGCCAGGAATTAATGGACCGTTTTGTTATTATGGACGTTAAGCAGGATGACAATCTTGATGATGCGCTAACAAGCTTCCGTGATAATGTGGGCATACAAAGCCTTAAATATGGCGCTGCTTACTACCCGCACCTGTATACCAGCTTTGCCAGCCAGTATAACTTTTCAATACTAAATGCGGCAATACCGGGTGGCTTTAAAAGGTTTTCTCCTTCAGATACTGAACTAAATACAGCTATAGATAATTATATAAGTGCTGCGGGTTCGGCAGAAGCCTTAAAAGATTCCTGGGAATCTATTCCTGCTGCAGATAAGCAAATTGATTCTATAGCAACAACCAATGAGTTGAAAGCCAATCTTGAAAAAGTATGGGGGCAGTTAACAAAGCTTGGAAAACCTGACACGGCTATATCAGATGCAGGATTAAAAACACAGGCTAATCAGGTAATAAGTACAAGCCTGCTTCAGTATGCCCGCAGGTTAGCCGATTTTAAAGCGGAATATGCCACACTAAAAACTGATGCAACTACAACAGTGACTCCTGTTGGTAATTATGGTACTGTAATAACAGGTGGCTTTGATGCAGCCTGGGGTGCAAACGTTATTACAACAGGAAACACACCTAACTCCTACCTTGATAAGTTAAGTACAGAAACTACCGTTGGGCCGGATACCTTTAAACAGGTTGATTATGCAAAAATCACGGCACAGCTTACAAGGCTTAACAATGATGTACTTGCAGCAATGGCCTCTGCATTCAGTTCTTTTGACAGGTACCTTTCTTACCAGCAAGGGCAACTGGTATCACAAATACCAATGTATAATGTAATTACATCTTACCTTGACCAAAGCCTTAATACAGTACCGCCAAGCGGTGCCATTGCAGGTATATATGCACAAACCGATGCTACAAGAGGTGTATGGAAAGCCCCTGCAAATGTTAGCATTAACGGTATAATAGGCCTTACAGATGATATTAACGACAGGGAGCAGGGCCCTATGAATGTTAGCGACACAGGTAAATCTGTAAACGCAATCAGGAAATTTACAGGCATGGGGTTCCTTGTTTGGGGTGCACGCACGCTTGACGGTAACAGTAACGACTGGAGGTATGTAAACGTAAGGCGCCTTGCCAACACGATAGAAGAATCTATCAAAAACGCATGCCAGCATTATGTGTTTGAGCCTAACACATCGCAAACATGGATTAATGTTAAAGGTATGATAGAGAACTACCTTACCAATGTATGGAATGATGGCGGCCTTGCAGGCGCCAAGCCAAGCGATGCATTTTTTGTATCAATCGGCTTAAACCAAACCATGACTCCGCAGGATATCAATGAAGGCCGTATGATTGTAAAAGTAGGTTATGCTCCTACCAGGCCGGCAGAATTTATCATTGTAGAGTTCAAACAAATGCTTCAACAATCTTAATACAGTAATTTATTATGGCAAATTCGAATTATCCACTACCTAAATTTCACTTTAGCGTGAACTGGGGTGGAACAACAATGTCTTTTACAGAGGTTTCAGGAATGGAGCAGGCCTTAGATGTTATAGAATATCGTATGGGCAACAGCCCTCAGTTCTCCAAAATGAAAATGCCCGGCCTTCAGAAAAACGGCAACATAACCCTTAAAAGAGGTGTTTTTGTTAACCAGAGCGATTTTATAACATGGTATAACACTGTTGCCATGAACCTTGTAGAAAGGCGCAGCATTACCATATCGTTACTGGACGAAAACCATAACCCGGTTGTGGTTTGGAAAGTGAGAGACTGTTTTATTGTTTCTTTAAAGAGCACCGATTTAAAATCGGATGCTAACGAAGTAGCAATAGAAACGGTTGAGATAGCCAACCAGGGATTTGAAGTTGAATATCTTTCATAAAAACGTATGTTTCAATCTACCCCTATAACAGGTTTCTATTTCACGGTGCATTTTGAGCTTCTGCCTATACTTAGTGTAGATACTAAGTTTCAGAGTGTAACAGGGCTTAAGGCCACCGTTGAAATGGAAACCTATAAGGAGGGGGGGCAAAACAGGTTTACGCACAATTTGCCTAAAGGCATACAGTATAGCGACCTGGTTTTAAAAAGGTGCCTTACCGCCGAAACTTCTGCACTAAACACCTGGTGCAAAAGCAACATAGAGAATTTTAATTTCTCTCCGGCAAACCTTACCATACTATTGCTTAATGATAAGGGTGTGCCTTTAAGAAGCTGGTATGTGGCACATGCTATACCCCTTTCTATTGAATACAGCGATTTTAATGCCGAAGAAAGCAAACTGGTAATAGAAACTATTACCCTTAAATACAACTTTTTTAAAGAAATATCAGCCTCAAATATTTAAGCCGATGCCAATAGAGATAAAAGAGCTGCATATAAAAATGACCATTGGCGAAGCCCCGAGGGTTGAGAACCAAAAGCCACAGGAGCGCAAAGCAGACATTATGGCGCTAAAAAAGCAAATTGTGGAAGAATGTACTGCAACTATTATGGAAAAACTTAAAGAAAGGGAAGAAAGATGATACAGGCAGCACTGGGTATAATAGACAAAATGAAGATTGAAATCTTTGATAAACCCGATTCCGGCAGCGCGAAAAAAACTATATACGTACAACTTAATCCTGATAAGTACAGTACAACTAAAACTATTGTTTATACAGAGCAGCAACCGGTTGGAAGTTCGCAAAATGTACTGAACTACCAGTCCAGTAATTCTGAAACTGCCGCGTTTGAATTTTTATTTGATAGTACGGGTGTGGTGCCTCCTGCAAAAACAGGCGGTGGCGGTATGTCGCTTTCAAGTATAGCAAGCAGTTTTGTACCTTTTAATTTTGGGCAGGCAAAATCAATTAGTAAAGAACTTAGCACATTTAAAGACCTGCTGACTGAATATAATGGAAATACACACGAGCCACCTTATTTAAAGCTTACTTGGGGCGAATTTATCCTTAAAGGCAGGCTTACCAGTATGGAGGTGCAGTATTACATGTTCAACTCGCAGGGAGAGCCGTTAAGGGCAATAGCACGTTGTAGTTTTGCTGGCTCAACAACCATCAAGCTGTTACAGGAACAACAAAAGGCCAGTTCTCCAGACCTTACCCATGAACGAATTTTTACAATGGGCGACCGATTATCGGTAATTGCAGAAAAAATATATGAAAGCCCCGATTACTATACTGATGTTGCCAGAGCAAACGGCTTACTATCCTTTAGGGATATACCCACAGGCACTAAGCTACTTTTTCCACCAATTAAATAATAAAAATGGCTGTAAATCCATATACACCAGATTATAAAGTACTAAACTATGAAATTACTGCAGGCCAGGCTAAGGGCCTCGGCACACTATTAATTGATGCCGAAATTAACTTTGAGCTGAATAAAATACCAACGGCAAAATTTGTCTTTTTTGCTTCTAATCTTGACAATGCCGGAAAAGAACTGCTTGAAAGCGATGAACTTGAATTAAATGGCGAACTTACATTTGATATTACAACCGATAAAGGAAAAAAAACACTGTTTAAGGGTTTTATAAAATCTATTGAAAAGAAAACGCTGCCTAACCAAAACCTGATAAAGGTAGAGTGTAAGGACGAGTGTTACAAAATGACTTTTACCGGCACTGAAGCCGAAACCAACGAGCTGACTTTTGATGACCATCTTGAGGCAGCGGCAGGCAGCCTGACAGTAGACAGCAGCCTGACAGGACAAGAATGGGGACAGGAGAAAATAACAATGAACTCATCTGTTACCCCGTGGGATTTTATCTTATCCTACCTCGACTCTGTCGGAGTCATGGTGGCTGCAAGGAATAGCGAGCTTAAAGGTATAGATATTACCCAGTCACAATCTGAAAAATATTTCGCCGAAACCGGCATTAACATATTTGCTTTCTCAGGAAAGGCCGACCTGTCTAAAAAAATAAAAAAAGTTTCTATAGACTACTGGGATCCTGCAAGCCAGAGCGTACAGAAAACCGAAGCTGAGCAGGAAGCTGATTATGAAAACAATAAAATAGTACGCCTAAACGAAAACAGGTTCAGCCAGGGCACTATAACGCTTATGGCTAATGCCACTCTTAAAAAAAGTGACCTGCTGCATATATATGGAAAGGTACTTACGTTCGGCAATTTAGAAGCTATAGCCGGAGACTATATTATCTGTAATAAGGTGCACGCCCAGATAGATAACAAAGTGTTGCTGATAACCGGAGAACGGCATATTATTGAAAACGGTACATGGAAAACAGAGTACACCTTTGGGCTTGAAAAAGGCAATGCCTTTGCCGATATGGCAGACCAGCAGGCACAAAAGCCACAGGCACAGATAGGCCAGGCCAACCTTACCGGAGGGCTTCTTATTGGCACAGTGGTACAACTTGAAGAAGACCCGGATAATGAATTCAGAATTAAAGTACGGATTCCTGCCCTTGCAGAAAATGGCGAGGGCGTATGGGCAAGGTTGGGAACGCTTTATGGCGCAGCCGAAATGGGAAGCTTTTTTATACCGAATGTAGATGACGAGGTAATACTGGGCTGCCTGGGCAATAACCCCGATAACCCAATAATACTGGGTAGTTTATACAGTAGTGCCCATACCCCGCCCTACCCCATAACTGCCGATAATTTTATAAAAGGCTTTGTAACGAAAGAACAGACAAAAATTGTTCTTGACGATGAGAAAAAGTCGATTGAACTAAGTACTGCACAGGGCAATAAGCTAACCATATCAGACGAGCTTAAGGGTATTGTGCTGGAAGATGAAAACAAAAACAAGATTAGCATGAACGACAACGGAATAACGATAGAAAGTGCTAAAGATGTAATAATAAAAGCCAAAGGCAACTTTAAGGCAGAGGCGGCAGCCTTTCAGCTTAAAGCTTCAGGAAATTTTGAAGTGAAAGGAGCCACAATAAAACTTAATTAAATGGGAGCCGCAGCAAGAGCAAACGATATGCATGTATGCCCAATGGTAACAGGTAACGTACCTCATGTGGGCGGGCCGGTTATGCCGGGAAGCAATACTACCGTACTTATTGGCGGACAGCCTGCCGCAGTTGTTGGCGATAACTGCACCTGCAACGGCCCTGCAGATTCTATAGTGCAGGGATCAGGGACAGTGCTCATAGGCGGTAAACAGGCTGCAAGAATGGGCGACTCTACAGCTCATGGTGGTAAAATTGTTGCCGGGTTTGCAACTGTAATAATAGGAGGCTAAACGTATGAAAGAAGAAACATTTTTAGGTACAGGCTGGTCGTTTCCGCCGTCATTTAATGCCGATTCGGGTACTGTGATAACCGTGAGCGATGCTATGGATATTGTGCAAAGCCTGCAAATACTGATAACAACAAAGCTAAATGAAAGGGTAATGCGGCCAGATTATGGCTGCGACCTTACACCCCTGCTGTTTGAAAATATAACCGTAACGCTGCTAACCGGCATTAAGGATATCATAAAAACGGCAATATTAAAGTATGAACCCCGGATAGATGTCGCAGACATTGTTTTTACATCTGATGAATCTACAGAGGGCCTGCTTAACATATTGATAGACTACGTAATAAGGAAAACCAACTCAAGGCAAAACCATGTTTTTCCTTTTTATCTTAACGAAGGAACTTATATAAAATAATTTATGGAAACCTGTTCTACAAAAAACACCATCCATCAGCGCATGGGCACAACCCAGTCAGATAGGTTTCTTGATGCCCTTAGAACTGATTATTTTTTAATAGACGAAAGAACCGAAACAGATTATATTGAAGTAGTACAAAAGCTTTCGGCTTATGTAAAGTATTTTAATATCCAGGATATAAACACAAACAGTTGGGAGCCTTTTTTCCTGCTGGAGTCTACCTCTGTACTTATAAGTATTTTTTCCTGGAACATGCAAAAGCTACAGGAAGAATATAAAACAATAGCAAACAGAATACGCAACACACAGGCAGGTAATAACAAAGAAATCCTTAAGCAGTATTTTGATGGTATAAATAATAAATTAAATCTTTATGACAACCGCGTTAAGGGCATAGACAGCAGCATACCCGCAAAAGATGCACTGCTTCAGTCAATACAGCAAATAAACAATCTGCTTAATGAAGTTATAATTGCAGATATTAACAGCAGGGCTGAGGGAGAAATACAAAAGCTGGTTAAAGAGTACAGGTTCGAAAAGAATGTACAGCAGCTTTTCGGCTTGTTGCAAAACTGGAAAAATACCGGTGGTGACAGCATAAAACAACAGCTTGACAGTTATGCCGGGCATACGCCCCATTATACGCTATTGCTTGCTTTTCTAAAATTACTGGGGATTGCACGCGAAGACCTGAATAAATTTACAGGTCACCATCTTGATTTTTATTATAAAGATATACTCAGGATGCAGCCTAAGGCCGCCGTGCCTGATAAAGTGCATCTTTTGGCACAGCCGGGGCAGATAAACAAAAGCTATGTGCTGCCAAAGGGCACCATTTTTCTTGGGGGTAAAAATGAGCTGGGGCAAAACAGGTATTATGCCTCAACTGCCAATCATAATGTAAACACAATTACCTTAAAGCATTTATTTTCAGCTTTTATCAATAGTACGCCTGCCCGCAGGCAGGCAGATCTTACAGAGATAAACAAGAAGGATATACCGTTCAACGTATTCCCTAACCCCAATCAGAACGAACCGTACCTGCCTTATGATTATGCATCTGAAACCGGTATAATGGTAGCCTCTCCCCTGCTCTATTTAAGTGGTGGAGACCGCTATATCCTGATAAATATTTCGGGTACTGTATATGATGACACAGGTTACCGTTTTTTCCTTACAGGGGAAAAAGGCGTTATAGAAGTTACAACGTTTGAGTCACTCACACCCGGCCAAAACGGACGTTACCTGTACCTGCCGCCGACGACAGATAAAATTGTTGGTTATGACGCCGAACTGCATAAAGGTATAAAAGTAAAGGACACACAATATCCTGTATTAAAAATAGTACCTAAAGAAAATGTTGCTCCAATACGCCTTAATGATGAATCGTATGTTTCATTAACCATTAAAGTAAGGAACTTTAAAGATTACCTGCTGGCAACTGATACCGGCAGCGCCGATACAGCTAAACCTTTTTATCCTTTTGGGGAATACCCTAAAAATGGTAACGGGTTTATAATTGGCGCCAACGAGTTTTTTGTAAAAGAAGGTGCTTCTATAAAAGTAAATACCGGTATTTCTGTAGGTACAAGTATTTTTAAAATGAATGCCAGCGGCTGGGTACCTACACCTGAAGGGCTTTCTACAGGTATTACAAATGACTATCCGCTACAGCAATATGAACCGGAAAATAGCGTGCCTGTTAACGAAAGCATTGCAGGTTATATACGTGTTGAGCTAAATGACCCTGATTACGAGAACAATAACACTATACTGGATACTACAATACAGGATGGTAAACTTATAGTAAAAACCCCTCAGGGCCCTGTTGTAAAGTCGGTAACTATAGATTATGATGTAACTGATTCTACAGCATCAGCAAAAAATCCTATTGAAACCTATGAGCTGCTGCCTTTCGGCTATCAGCAAAAAAAACTGCCCATGCTGCGTTTTGATACCGCCCTTAATACGGTAAGAGCTTTTCCGTTAGCATCAGTACAACGGCTAAGGGTATTTGAGCCTGTTTTAGAAAGCGTAAGGCAGATAAGGGTGCCTGCAGTTAAGCAGGTACAGCAGTTAGCTGAGAGCGGAGGGGATATTTATCTTGGCTTCGCCAATGCACAGGCAGGCAATAGTTTCAGTGTACTTTTTCAACTGGCAGAAGGAACGGTAAACCCTATGCGAAACCCTGCCACTATTAGCTGGAAATACCTGAAGAACAACAATGGCTGGCAGGATTTTAAAAGTTATGAGCTTGCAGATGCCACAAATGGTTTGCTGCAATCGGGCCTTGTAACTTTTACCGTACCTGAAGATTTTACAGACAGCAGCATTACCATATTGCCTGACGGGCTGTTCTGGATAAAAATTAATGTGGATGTTACCGATGCCATTAGCGATTTTGTAGGTGTTCACGAGCAGGCATTACAGGCAGAGCTGGTTGCCTTTGATAAATCTGACGGTGTATTTTTAAGTAACATCCCTAAAGATACTGTTACAAAACTATACCAGCCGTTAAACTACATAAAGAAAATAACGCAGCCTTACCCTTCTTTCGGCGGTAGCAGGAAAGAGGAAAGCAATATGTTTTATGTAAGGAGCAGCGAAAGGCTAAGGCACAAAAACAGGGCAATAACGCTTTGGGACTACGAAAGGCTTATTTTACAGGAGTTCCCGCAACTAATAAGGGTTAAATGCCTTAATCATTACAACTATGTTGCAGAACATGGGGCTAATACAGCTGCCGGTTATATAAGCATCATACCACTGGCACGATGGAGCAAATCGACCATAATATACCTTAAGCCACTTGTAAGCCTTGAAACCATGCAAAACATAAAAGCATATGTTGCCGGGTTAGGCTCTCCGCACGCACGTATAATGGTTAAGCCACCGCTGCTCGAAAAAATAAGGCTGAACTTCAGCGTTAAATACCGCCAGGAGCCCGGTACCGATGTAAGGGTGTTAGAGAGTCAGTTGGTAGAAGCAATTAACCGCTTTTTAAGCCCCTGGGCGTATGATACTGATGCTATAGACTTTTCGGGGGAGATAGAAATATCATCACTTATCCAACTGGTAGATGACCTGCCATATGTTGATTTTGTTACCAAATTTAAAGTTGACCAGCTTGTGCCGGATCCTACTAAAAATAACAAGTATACCGAACTGAGCGATGTTAAGTCTATAACACCTACTACCGATTATACCTTGTTTATCCCCAACGAAGCGCACAATATTATTAAGATAACCGAATGTACTAATGAATCCTGAATATATAATACCTAAAGACAGAGTACTGCCACAGGCTCAGGATTATGAGTTCCTGAGGCAGGAAGGGATGAAGTATATAGAGAAGCTTGGCAATAAGCTGTGGACAGATTACAATGCCCACGATCCGGGTATTACCACACTCGAAGTACTGGCCTATGTTATAACAGAGCTCGGGTACCGTTCGGGTTTTACAGTGGCCGATTTGCTTACCGGAAAAAATGGCACTATACAAAACGGCAGCTTTTTTCCGGCAGACCAGATTATGGTAAATGCACCCCTCACAGAGACTGACTATCGTAAATTGCTTATTGATATTGAAGGCGTTTCTAACGGGTGGCTGCTGGCAACCAAAAGAACTCTTAACAGCCAGGGATATTATCAGCCGAACGATAATGAAAAGAATATCTATATTGATAAAAAAGATGATAAACTCAGCTTTAGTGACACTAACAGCAAAGGCGAGAAAAATGCCCAACTGCACATAAGGGGACTAAACCGAGTATTTATAGAGCTTGACGAAGATCCTGTTTATGGCGACTTAAATGCCACAATAACAGAATATGAATTTTTAGTGGAAAATCCTGAAAAATGGGTTCAGGTAACTATTATACCTCCTTTTACTGACTGGCTTGATAAGCAGGCACAGTATGTAAAAGAGTTTTTAGCTGTGGCTGACCTGAATGTTATGGTTTATGTTTCGGGCAGTAATATCGTTACACTAAACATAACTAATAATACCACCGGTAACAACCTGTTGTTTAAGGTAGAGGCTTATGATAAAAATGAAATAGCCGATATAGAAAGTTACCTCAGCAACGACTATAAAGCAATATTAGAGCTGTTTGAAAACAAGAAGGCAAAGGCTGACGAGATTTTTGACAGAACACTTATTAAACTGCAAAGCAACCGTAACCTTACCGAAGATTTTATAGAGGTTAACATAGTACCCTCTGTAATGGTTAGCGTATGTGCCAAAATAGAATTAAAGCCCCAAAGCAACCCTACCGATGTAATGGTTGCCATACACAAGGCTATTTATGATGTGCTTAATCCGGGGGTGTCATTTTATACACTTTTACAACTGGCACAGCAGGGCTACCCCACCGAAGATATTTTTGTAGGGCCAAGGCTGGAACATGGCTTTTTAAAGGACGAAGAGGTTATCAAATCGCAGCTTCCCACATCTATACATTCTTCTGATATTATTGCTGCAATAATGAAAATTGATGGTGTTCAGTCGGTAAACAATGTGTTAATGACAGCCTATGATACATCAGGTAACGCGATAGCAGGAAAAACAAACGTATCGTGGTGCATGCCATTGCCCGGAGATGTAAGGCCGACTTTTAACCGTAAAAGGTCGCAACTGCAATTGTTTCAAAACGGAATACCATTCTTATTGTCGGAAGATGCACAACGTAACATAGACCAGCAGATAAGCATCTATAAATCTTTTAAAACGGCACAAAAGCTATATAATCCTGCCAAAGACCTGCCGGTTCCTGAAGGCACCTACTACCAGTTAGGCAATTATTACAGCATACAGAATGATTTTCCAGCCAACTACGGGCTTGGTAAAAACAAGTTGCCGGAAAGTGTGCCACAATCAAGAAAAGCACAGGTAAAGCAATTGCAGGGATACCTGTATTTCTTCGAGCAGATACTCGCTGATTTATTCAGCCAGCTTTATAATGCCAAAGAACTGCTTAACACCACTACCCTTAAAGACAGTTACTTTACTAACTATTTGGGTAATACAGACGGTTTTTATTCTGAAGAAGTGCTTACAGACGAGCTTAAAGCGGCTTTTGAAGCAACAGGTGTAAGCGGCAATGCTGTTTATGAAACTCAGGAGCAGTTTTATAACCGCCGCAACAGGGCTTTAGATCATCTTATAGCCCGTTTTGGTGAGAGCTTTAACGACTATGTTTTTATGATGTACCAGATGCAGCATGAAAACACTGGTTTGGGCAGCATGTTTATTGATAACATAGAACTGATAGAAGACAAGCAAAACTTTTTAGAAGCTTATCCGCAGATAAGCAGCAACAGGGCCATTCCAAAAAACTATACGTTAAAATGGCCTCCCAATACATATGTAGCCTACTCCAATTACTGGAATACATTCAATATAGGCGGGTATGCAGAGAGGGCTGCAAGGCTTTTGGGCATTAACACCTGGCCATTACAGCCAAGCGATTACGATAATCCAAAAACCTATTTTATTCTTAATGTAGGCAATGAAGCTGTGCGTTTTGATTTTGTAAATCCTGAAACGCAACTTCCGCAAAAAAAGCGCTGGGCCAATACCAACATTGCAGATGCCGCCAACTATGATTATAAAGAAGAAAATCCGGGTGAAGTATATGCGTATCTGCAATACAGCGGTAATGATATACTTAAGCTGGATAAAAAATTTTCGGATAGTAATGAAGCTGCCGGTTTTATAAACAAGCTGATAGAAACCTTAGCACTGCCTTACGAATATTTTTACTGCCTCGAGCATATACTGCTAAGGCCTTTTGCAAGTATGACACAGGAAGAAGAGCCGGATAACCCAAACCACCTGTCAGACCTGCTTCCGGTTTGCCTTGGCGATGACTGCCAGGGAGAATCGGGTACAGACCCCTACTCTTTTAAGGCATCTATAGTACTGCCGGGCTGGATGGGCAGGTTTACCAACATCAGCTTCAGGAAATATGCCGAAAAGATATTCAGGCAGGAAGCACCGGCACATGTACTGCTTAAAATATGCTGGGTAGGTACTGAAGATATGACTGTCTTTAAAAAAGCTTATATAGACTGGTGTAAAAGCTATAACGGCTTTAGGATAGCAGAAACTAAAAAAGATTATACCGACCCTGTAATAACCAAGCATTTAAAAAACCACAGGGAACTGATAAAAATTATGGGTCAGTTAAATAACACCTACCCGCCGGGGCATTTGTATGACTGCCACAGCAGCGAAAAATCATCACCAATAATATTAGGAAATTCTGTACTTGGAAATCTTTAAAAACATTTTTATGAAAGCATATAATAACACTAAATATCCCATTTTCGAGGCTGACCAGGTTTTAACCCAAAAGCATCTTAATACCATTGTCAGCTACCTTGAAGAACAGGACAGGCTTACACGTACGGGCGTTATAGGTGTGGGCACTATTTGCGGTATGGAGGTTACTTTTCCCGATTTTAACTCGGTAACCATAGGCTGCGGTACTGCGGTAACATCTATTGGTTTCCAGATAAACTGGGAAGAAAAGAATTTTAGTTTTTATAAAGATGTTGAGTTGCCCGAAACATTTTTACATCCTAATATAACTACCGAACCTTTTTTAAAGCCCGTATTTGACCAGGCTGCAAAATATACCCCGTTTAAAAACTGCCGTGAGCTTGTACATATTCCTGATTCAGACTCAGGCAAGCCGCTGCCGGACGGCGTAGCGGTAATACCAAATGCTAAGTTTTATAATGATAAAGTTATCATGATGCTGCTGGAGGTATCATTATCAGATGCCAAAAACTGTGTGGCTACAGATTGTGATGACAAAGGCAAAACACTCAACTTTACTGTAAGGCCGCTTTTGGTTGATTATAAAGATATAGAAGAGTCTTTCATAAACAAATACATAACAGGAACCCTGCAGCCACCGCTATATATAGAAAGGTTTAATGTACCGCAAACTAACCTTGTAACGGGGCAGCAGATACTTAACGCGCTTTATTCAATGGCCGGTAATGCTCTTGTTGACCGCATTACGCTCGCCATAAAATCATTATATAGCAATTTTAAAGATGAGTATGCCGATAGTATCAGTAATTTCATTTTCCTTGATAACCCGAGGCCAAAAATAGACGAGGTAGTAAAAAGCTACCGCACCTCTTTAGCTGTGCAGTATGTATACAGGTGGCTTAATGATATTGTAGATGCCTATAACGAAATATATTTTCTAGACGAAAAGCATTCTTTAAGAAACTGCTGCTCTGACAATGTGGTTAATATGTTCCCGCTACACGTGTTATTAGGGCGTGTAATCACGCAAAGGTCTTCTATACAGTATCCGGGGCAGTTATTACCGAGGCCGGATATCTCAAGGCGCTTTTTTCCTAATGAATATAACATATTAGATACCAACCAGGCCTTTATAACCCCGTGGCTTAAAGTTGCCGAAGAAGTACAGCTTGGCGAAAAGAACCGCCTGAGGCTACTGCTGGAAAGGCTTATCCTTTTAATAAATAACTTTACAGTACCTGCTAACTATGCTGATTTAGAGATTAAGGTAACACCTTCTAAATATGGCACTTATACACTTTCAGAAAAGTCAATCCCGTATTACTACAACAGGAATACGCTTGCAACACTTAACAAAGTCTGGAATCCTGAAAAAACAATTGAAGGATTAAATACATCCATTTTTAGCTACAATGCAAGTGTTTATACATCGCAGCAGCATATAACCAATCCGTTGCCTTACAATTTTGAGCCTTACAATTTTTTAAGGGTGGAAGGCCATATAGGCAAGCCGTATGACCAGGTGGTAACCACGCTAAATAATATAAAAAACAGCCAAAGGCTTGGCTTTAATATTATAGCTGTTAATGCCGTAGATTTAAATACTGGGTCATTGCGCATGAGCGATTATAAAGGCGACTGGGGCGAAATACAGTTAAGTTATGAAATTGTGAGCCGCAGGTGGGAGGATATTATTGGCAAATGCATAGAGTGGTTTGAGTATAACAACTGGTGGGTAAGAGGTTATATTACCAATGAATGGTTTGACAACCTGGTTAACAACATGAAACGCGCCCGTAGTATGACGTATAAACAATTTTCATCATTCCTGCCGCTATACCAGCAATTTATAGACCTTTATGAGAAAATTGAGGCCAAAGCTATTGAATGCCGCGATTTACTTTTTGAAGAGTTACTTGTATTAAGTGACCGCTTTAAAGAGTTTGATAATATGCCACGTATAACCCGTATAGAAGAAATTATAGACCATCTTGACGAGGTTATAATGGTTTGCAGCAAAGGCCAGTTCAGGGCGGTATATCAAAATGCAGAGCAGAAATGGAAATCGATAAGCCAGGCTATTACTTTTAAAACATTCCTTGACAAGAACCCGGGTATAGAATCTGCAGGAGGTGTAACCACTGGTGGTACATTACTATTAGTATATCAGGATAAATCGGCACAGGTTAACCCGATTGTAAGAGCAGAGCCTATAGATTTACCTGTACGTAGCGCAACGACCAAAAATGTAATATTTAGCCCTACAATACAAGATTATAGCAATAAGCTGAAAGCTTTTGCCGAAGCATCTTTAGACAGGAACAACTATCTGAGCCTTGCAGATTACATTGACAAATCTGTTTATTTGGGTTCGGTTAAAGACACTTCAACGATACCTGATAAGGTGGTTATTGCCGACTTTTTCCTGCCGTACCAGTGCTGTGGCGGTGGCGGAGACTCGCTCACTTTTATTGTAAACCCGGCTGATTTTGAGCCACCGGGGCCTGCCGATTTTGACAAGCCTGATTTTAAATCGCCCGATTTTTTTGCTAAAACAAATCCTTCTAACGAATCTTAACAGCAATCCATCATGACAAAGCAAGATGTTATTAACGAGATAAACAGGATATTAGACCAGTCATATACTACTGCCGAAACGGTAAGAGAGGTACTCAACACCTTACTGGACTACTCTGATGACGGAATAACCCAAAACAGCACTACTATTCAGGAGCTCGAAAGGGATATTGAAGACCAGTCCTCTCTGATAAACGGGCAACAGCAGGTACTTGACAATTATGGCGGGCAATTTGAAGGTATTAATGCTACGCTTCAAAACCATGAAGAGCGTATAATTGCGCTTGAAAACGAAGAGCAGAATTTATTATTCAGCTATTTTATAACAGATCCTTTGAGAGACCAGTCGGGCAATGTAGATTTATGGTACTCGTTCAGGGGAGTTGAAAATAAATATGCCAATTATACTTTTGTTATGAAGGCTCTAAAAGCAATACGCGGTGTAAATCCTGTTGATATTGTGTTTAATTTGAGGCAATCTGAATTAGTGCCGATATTAAAGAAAATAATGACCGACACGGTTAATTTATCATTTGTTGTTGCCATAAACAACCTGAGAGATACAGAAGGAAGGATGTTCAGTAAACTGGCTACGACAACTATAAATATGAGTAAGGATGAGTCAGCATTTTTTACACACAGGATATTCCCCTACAATATTATTGATCCGGACGGAAGCCAGGAAGAAATAATACTGGAGGAAGGAGATACCATTGAAACATCTATTATTATACACCGCCCTGCATTTAAGATTAATTAAATGATTATCAATGCACTTCATCAGGAAAATTTCTATAGACGCGCTAAGCAGTTGCGAAAAAACGGGGCGGCAGCTTAACGAAGAAATCAACACACTTATAACTGATGAGCTAACCCCGAAACTTGCGACGCTGTTAGATAAATATTCGGCTGATACTGTTGTTACCGCTATTGAAAGCATCAGTATCAGCCTACCTCCTATTTCCATCAAAAACTGGAAAAAAGAATTCGTATCAGGCTGCCTTGAACAAATTGAATCTTTTTTAGATAAACATTACACTGGTAAAGCATTACATACGGCTTCATCTGAAATAAGCCTTACAGTTTTTAATAGCCAGAGTATGACTGAAAAATATACGGCTGCACCTAATGATCACTTCTGGAAAGCTATTCTTCATTTTCTGCAAACAGGTATTATTGAAAATAAAGAAGTCCTTAAAATAATGCAGGAAAGCAATCTGTTTAAGGAAGAGATTCCAGAAAAGGTTGCAGAAGCTTTAAAAGACCTGCTGGCAAGCGATAACAACGCATTTGTAAGGCTCGTGCTTAACAGCCCTGTAAACTTTAAAAATGTAGTATTGACTAAACTAATACCTGATTATAAATACAACCCAGCAATTGAAGCAGTTTTAAAATCAGGAGGTATATCTTTTAATTCTGCGACAAGACAGTCCGGTTGGATAGCGATACTGTTATTAGAATTCTATTTTTTCAGGAGTGGAATAAGTATAGAAAGTAAGCGCCTGATGAAAATTACGGAATCTTATTTTAATGAAATAGCCCCAAAATTTTCGGAAGTTATAGCCCTGTTGATTGAAAATGAAAAACAGATAGTGAATAGCAAAGAATTTCTAATTTTTTTGGAGTTACAGACTCTACTTTCTCAAAAAAAACGAAGCAATTCCGGCACTCAAGTCTCACCTAAAGCTGAAACATCTGAATATGATATCAGTATCGATAATATAAATAGCAAAGAAGCAGATGCTGCGCTACAGGATTATACTGATAATGCTAACAACAGTAATTTACAAGAGGATAGTAATGCAGAAAATCCGGTTCTTCACACAAGTGATAAGCAATCTGGACCAGAAATAAATGTCAATATCTCCGATAATGTTGAAGATTTTGTTACAAAATCAGCAACGCTATTCCAAACAAAAGACAAACATGTTGATATTGCTGATGGTAAAAAAGGTGAACTTACTGAGAATGAAAGTACTTCAAAAAATAGCCATAACCAAAATAGTGACCATTATGATATTGCTGCCGATGATACTATTGCGAACAAAATAAAGCAACCTGAATCATCATTTGATAATACGCTAAAAGAAAATTACTTACCTGATACGGTATATATTAATAATGGTGGTTTGATTTTGCTTTTCCCCTTTCTAAGCTACCTGTTCCAAAATACGGGACTTACTATAGATAATAAATGGAAATCAGTACTTCATCAACAAAAAGCAGTGCTGCTTACGCAATATTGTGTTACAGGCAATACAGATTTCAGGGAAAATGATTTGTTGCTTAATAAACTGTTGTGCGGCTATGCGTTGTTTAGCGTTGTAGATACCACTATACAGTTATCTGACACAGATAAAGAGCAATGCCGGGAAATGCTGCAATCGGTTATACACTACTGGGAAGCGCTTAAAAACAGTTCTCCCGAAGCATTGCAGGAAACATTTTTACAGCGGGAGGCCAAGCTAAATCTTCATAATGAAGTGATAGAAATGTGGGTTGAAAATAAGGCTTTTGATATACTACTGCAACGGTTGCCGTGGAGTATAGCAATGGTAAAAACGGTGTGGATGGATAAAATGATTCAATGTAACTGGTACTGATGGATAAGCAAAACAAAGAGCGGCAAAATGTAAGCGCTGTTGCTGCAAAGGAGCCTTTTATAGATAATGTAAATAAGGCTGCCGATAAGGGCAAAGCCGTTCCTGCGCCCGCAGTACAAAAGGGTGTACCCAACAAATCGCTTCCTGTTAAAGGGCACTTGTTAACCACCAAAAAAGACGGAGGGCAGGACGATACTGTACAGTACATTACAATTGCAAAAGGGCAACAGTTTGAAGGTAAAATTATTGAGACCGATTATGAACTTAACCGTTTTGCAGAGGAGCAAATGGGGATTACAGTTCCGCGAAACTGGAATCCTAAATATTCAGATGAAGAGGTTAAGGGCATAGTTAGCACTGGTAAAATAATTGCCTACCGTTTTAACCTTAACGATGTTAATAAGGGTATGGAGCTACTGCCGCCCGAGAAAAAAGGCTTTATTGCAAACCTTGACGGGATGAATACCACTTTGCAAAAAGTAAGGATACTTGATTTATTAAGCCAGTTATCGGCAGCTGATATTGCAGATTACAAAAGTAAGACTAATGCTGAAAGCACAGATGCACTGGCCATTGAGGCGTCTTTAAGAGCTTATATTCAACAAAAAAATGAACGATTACAAGAACAATCACTGCTATCCTTACTTGCGGGTGAGTTAAAGGGCACAGATATGTTATCGCTATACAAGCAATATAAGGAATATAATACCGCTGCCCCTGTCAGTATTTCACCCTCCACCCTTGCACCGGCAAGCACAACCAGCTATAGGCAGGACCAGAAAAGGAAAGAAAAAAACAATCAGTTTCTTGAAAACCTTAAACAAAGTGGCTATACAGTTGAAACGTTCCGGCAACTGATAAATGATTATGAGCTTTCCTTCCGCCGCGAAACGCTATATTTGGCACAGGATGCGCTGCAAAAATACAGTCACATTTTATTTAAAGAACAAGAAAAAATAAATAATGATGCTATACTCAGCTCATTACTGCAGCAGATAAAACAATCGGGAGCCAAAGAAGCATATAAAAATGCTGATGCGGCAAAAAGTGCCTCTAATATAATTACTGATGAAAAGCCCATAGCTACTGAAACAGCATTTAAGTTGGAAATGCGGGCTAAGTCGGCTTCCGAAACTCAAAAGGGCAATGCAGCAATTAATGCTCTCTCAGGAGCTTTACCGCTGATTAAAGATAACGGCTTTGATAAAGAAGCATTCTCTAAAATTGAAAGTAAAGCTGCGCTCTCTGCTTTCCTTAATGAATATATAGCCGGGCAAAAACTAAATATTACAGAAACACTAAAAAGCCTTAATGAAGATGACGGACTTGCCATATATGCCTATCAGGATTTATTGCAATACTCTAAAGCGCAGCAGGGCATTCAGAAAGGCGATATACTCGATCTTATCATTACCGATAAAGAAAATAAAGAAAGTGCAAAGCACCTTGTAAGAAGCCTTGTTATAGGGGTTTTGGCAGTAGCACTCGGATTGCTTACTTTTGGTACAGGTACCATAGCCCTTTTAATTGCTGCGGGTAATTTTGCTTTGGGAGCATACCTGACTTATGAAGAAATTGATGCTTACCAGCAACAACTCGCGGCTTATAATGTAAACATAAGCAAAGATGAGCCGAAAGCAGTATGGGTAATATTATCTGTAGTAGGCACAGCGCTTGATTTAGCTGCCATAGGAAAGATTTCAAATAATCTGGTGAGGGCGGGTAATTCATTTACTAATGAGCAGAATTTTGTAAAAGTAGAAAAGGAATTAACCGAAGCAGGGTTAAATGAAAGTTTAAAGAAAAAAGTTTTACAAGCTTTAGATGAAGAAAATAAGGCAGCCACAACTGAAATTCCTATCGCAGAAAATCGGGTAATACCTGAAGAAAAAATAACCCATAAAAAGCTTAAAACCCAAGGTATCCCTGAAGAGCAGCTTAGTTATAAAGGCAGGGATATACCTCCGCTTACCTCTGCAGAACTGGCAAGGGTACTTGAGTGGCAGAATGTAAGGAATAAGTTTTTAAAAGATTGGAGAGAATTAGATTTTTTAGACTTCTCCCCCGAATTACATAATCGTATAAAAAAAGTTATAAATAGTATTAGAAAAAATTTAACACCAGATGATATTGCTGCCGTAATTAAAGAGATTCGTGGTGAAAAAATAATCAGTATTGACGGCATCCCATATAACCATTTACAAGAAAATATAGATGCTCAAAATAGTATAAAAAACGCTATAAAAGAACTAAAGAAAAGCTTAAATACAGATATTCCTAATTATAGAAAGTATCAAGCTCTGATTAGTGATTTAAGTAATTTAAAAGATAGGATGATTGAAATAATTAAAAGTTAAATAATGAACACAGAAATTATAAAACAGAAAATTAATGAAAATGAGAATGATGAAAACTTTCTGCATGATATTTTGATAGACTGCGGAAAGAATTTTACACTTACAAAGGCTGATAAAGAAAACCTAAAAGATACCATATATAGATTGTGCTCGCATTCCTCTTCAACAGTAAGATCAGCAGCAATACGGGTATTGTGTTTTTATTGGGGTATGACAGAATACAGAGAAACAGCTTTCAATATTTTTTCTAATGAACAGGAAGATGTGGAGACAAGATCTCATGGGCTTATGAGTTGGGCTAATACCTACAGAAATACAAATAACTATGAAATATTAGTAACATTAAAGAATATTTTAGCAGATACAAAAAATGATGAATATATTCGTGTTACTGCATATACAGGCTTTTTTAATGTCTCCCCCTTAGAACCTAAAGATTGGCCTGATTCTAATTTTGACTGGGACGATATTGAAGAAAAAATAAATTTATCCCTTATGAACGAAATATTGGAAAAGGCAAAGATTAAATATAATTGACTGTAAACAATAATCCTATACTTGCCTTAAAGTATAGCAATACTATGTTTCTTAAAATAGAGAATAAATTAATAACTTTAGATATAGTCACTCTAAATACTTATGAAGATATAGAATCAATTGGTAAATATCTAGAAAAGTATTTTGATGCAAAAGTGATTGAAAAATTAGATGGACCTGACGCAAGAGTTTGGATATATGAAATACAAAACATAAAGTTTAAACTACAACATAATTCATACGGTAATATCCTGTTTACCGCAATTTATGGTAAGCCTGTTATGGATATGATATATTCTGATTTGAAGAACAGACTGGCATAATCAGGTTTATTAACACAAATTAATTATGTGACTTTAAAATCTTGAGGAAATGTTGTAGTGTTATAATAGTCATTATATTCGATAAGTAGCACTTAGGATTTTAATTGTTATTACCAAAAAGTCCTAAAAATAAAATCAGCACTTTATTAACACTCTTTCATTTTAATAAAATCAGTATTTATACTGAATGTATATTTAGTTGGTGTTGTTTAATTTCAGCGGTTGTAAGTTAAGTAAACTTACCATTGGAAAACAGCACAATATGGAAACTACCCTTATAAGCGAAAAACCAAAGGCTACCACTACCGCTAAAGCCCAGCCAATAAAAGTAGAGGAAACGTCGTCTTTTTTTCCTGAAACTGTAAAACCTAAAAATAGTTTTAATACTCCTGCCCCGGTTTTGTCTGAGCAGGCAACTGAAGATGCTGTTATCTCGGAAATAGCTGAACCAAAAATAGCCGAACCAGAAATGGCTGAACCCGGCATTAAACCTGAAATTCTACCTTTAAGTAATGAGAAAGAAGATTTACAAACAGAAAATCCGGCAACAAGCGATAGTGTAGTAAATTCACCTTCTCCGGCACCTGCAGCAGTAGCTGCCACAAGTAATTCCGATGCCGGTTTACCTGTGGAAGCAGCTGTAGAAAAAGCTGAAGATAATATAGTTCCTGAGCAGGCAGGTGAAACAAATCTTGTTAACCAGGATACAGAATCAGGTAACGTAGAAAATGCTGAAGCTGCTGAGGAAGATAAAGAGCAGGACCCGAATGCTTTCCAGTTTATGGATCCTGCTACTACAGAGCAGGCCGTTCAGGAGAAACTGGAAAAAACCGGGACACTGGCAAAAGCAAGTGCCACTACAAAGTCTGCAGGCACTAAAATAAATGAAAGTATTAAGGCACAAAATACTCCCGTTGCCGAAGCCAAGGCAACATCGGGTGCCGCACAGGTTAATCAACTTGCTAAAAAACCGGTAGCACCAAAAAGTAAAGAACCCGGCAAGAAAGCCTTTGATGCCAAACTGAAGGCTGCTACCCCGCAAACCCTTGATGACCTGGATAAGTTTAAACAAAATAAACAGGCATCAACAATCTCAAAGTCATTATTACAGCAGGTGCAGGGCGATGTTGGCAGCGTAAAAGGAAGTTTCGGCAGTATTAAAAACGAACCTAAACCAGCACCAGCACCAGCCGGTACCCCTATACCGGCTGCAGAGCCTGCAAAAAGTGTGTCTAAAATAAACTTGTCAGGAGGCATATTGCCTGCAATACAACAAGAAAAACTGCAAACCCAGGAATACCTGCAACAGGCCGATTCAGATATAATTAAGGAAGGGATTACACAGGAGCAACTGGCAATGGTTGATTCGGGAGAACTTGCTGAAGCAGCTGCTCTTAAAGGTGAAATGGCTACGGAAGCTGCAGCACAGCCCGCAGCAGTAAACGAGGCTGTAACTACAGAGCAGACGGCGCTTAGTTCTTCACTAAATGAAGCCGAAACTGCAACGCGTACTGAGATGAACACAAAAAGGTCTCAGCAGCTAAAACAGACCGGTACGCAACAAACAAAAGCTAAATCTGATTTAGAGAAGAAGCGCGAGGAGGTTGCTAAAAATATTAATGACCGTTACACAGCCTGCCAGCAAAGCGTAACCAGAAAACTGGATAACCTTGAGCAAAATTCGTTACGTGACTTTGACGCCGGACAAAAAAGGGCTACAGCAGAATTTGAAGAACAGGTTGACCGTGATATTAAAGCATTTAAGCAAAGGCGTTATAGTGGTAAACTTGGTGACCTGAAGTGGGTAAAAGACTATTTCTTCGGGATTGATGATTTTCCTGAAGTTAAAAATGCCTTTAAAAATGCAAGGGAGGTTTATGTAAATAAAATTGACAACCTTATTGATAGCATTACCAAAAAAAATAATGAGGTTATAGAAGGCTGTAAAGCAGAGATTGCCACTACGCAAAAAGAGATTGACGATTATGTAAAAGGCCTCTCTCCTGCCCTGCAAAGTATTGGCAAGAAAGCCCAGAATGAGGTGGCTGCCAAACTAAAGGAACTGGGCAAAGAGGTTGAGGAGCGCAAAGAAAAACTGCAACAGCAACTGCTGGAAAAACGTAAGGCTGCGATGCAGGCTATCGACAAGAAGATAGCAGCCATGAAAAAGAAAATGCAGGGTGCGCTGGCTACTTTTGGCGATCTTATTGCCGATGCCGCACGCAAGTTCTTCAAATGGGCACTCAGCCTTTTGGGTATTGATGCCGAAGGCTTTATGGCTACGCTTCAAAAAGCTGGAGAAGCAATCGGGCTGATTTTTAAAGACCCGGGTAAGTTCTTCAGTAATCTTGTAGCAGCAGTAAAAGGCAGTATTGATGATTTTAAAGCTAACTTTAAGGAATATCTTACGGGCAGTCTGTTCGACTGGCTTACGGGTGCATTGGGCGCGGTAGTAACCCTGCCACAGAAATGGGACCTGAAAGGTATAATTTCTGTAGTGTTACAGCTTGCCGGTATCAGCTGGCAGTTTATCCGCAAGCAGTTGGTAAAAGTGTTTGGCGAGGAGAAAGTGGCATATGCCGAAGCAAACCTGAAAGAAGTTAAGGAGGTGGTTCAGAAATTTATGACTGAAGGCGTAGCCGGGCTTTGGGACTGGATTAAAGACCAGGCAGAGATGCTTATGACCACGGTTGTAGATGGTATAAAAGACTGGCTGCTTACGCGTATGGTTATCGGTTTTGCAGAATGGATTGCCGGGTTATTGATTCCAGGTGGTGCGATTGTAAAACTGATACAGGGTATTTATAAGCTCGTCATGTTCTTTGTGGACAATATCCAGCGTATTATCAGGTGGGTTGGCGCAGTACTGGATTCTTTAGGCAGCATTGCAGCGGGGGCAATACCAAGCGCCATTACTTTTATTGTGGATGCCATGAAAACCATCATCCCTGTTATCCTTGATTTTTTTGCCAAGCTCCTTAACATCAGCGGTATTGTAAATGCGGTGCAGGATATCATTGCAAAGGTAACAGCACCTATCCATAAGGCTATCGATAAGTTTGTGGCATGGATTAGCAAGCTGATGGAGAAGGTGTTGAAGAGGTTTAAGGGCGGTAAGCAGGAGAAAACCACGCAAAAGGAAAATCAGGAAGGCGATCGTAAAAATGCAACAAAAGAAAAACTTGATGATACTGAAGTTGGAAAATTAGTGCACTTTAAAGCTGGATCTGAAGACCATAAATTGTGGATTCATCAAAATGGAAATAACTTTGATTTAATGGTAGCAAGCCATGACCCTAGTCCTGTTATTAGAAGGCTTGCTGAATGGCGAAAAATAGATTTGAGGGATAAAGAAGGTAAAAATCAAAATAATATTAATTTAGCTGAAAATATATATAAAAGTATTATTAATAATTCATTAATAACAAAGAAAAAAATAGATGAAGCCAAAATTAAAAATGATGAGAATAGTATAAAACAAGCTGAACAAGCCGATAATAAAGTTGAAAGTGAAGAAGAAAAACTTTCAAAGGTAATGGCACAATTGTTTGTTATTTTTGAAGATGAGAAAATATTTGACGCAGCAACTATAGCCGAAGCGCATGGTAAATTCCAAAAGATTACAAACAATGCAAATAATTATGTAGGGAATAATTTAACAAATTTATTTAATGAAAGATACTTAACAGATAGAGAAATTAAGGCTGCTAAAGATAAAAGAGTTTCAAATGAAGGAATCTGGATGTATTTTGCTAATTATGGAAAAGCTGTAGAAAGGCGGGCAGACTTTTTAGTTTCACAATCTCAAGATTTTAGTACGATAAGGCAAAATACCAATAATCCAGATTTTGCAGGAAAAAAGGGAAGCAAATATGAGGGTCTAGTATTTGACATTACAACAAGTAATCAAAATACCATTGATGCACATGTGGGAAGAACTAGAGATAAGAAAAAAAGTGATAATTACAAAGACGTTATAATCACAATATATACTAGGAAGGTAAATAATGCCATTCTTATAACTGAAATCGACAAAAATATTAAAGATTAAAAATTTATGAATGAATACAAAAATGAAATATTCGAATATTTAGAATTTGGTAGTGAAGCGATAATTCAAAATCTTTCTTTTAATAAATGTACATTTTACGATTGTAGATTATCTTTTAGAAGAAACTCTGCACCAGAAGAAAGAACATTATTAGAAAATTTAATTTTTACCAACTGTACTTTTAATGCTCGTGGTTGTTCGCAAAGCAAAATATATTTAAAAAATATCCATCTCGAAAACATTAAATCTCCTAATGACCTTTTAAGAATTACTAGTACTATTTTCAATAAGGTTAAACTAAAAGGAAAATTTGATCGCATCTCATTAAGCAGTAATTATGATGGGATGGTATATGTAGATGAAGATGATCAGATAGTTGATGTGAATGAAAATGAAGTATTAATTCTAAATCAATATACTGAAAATGAGTATAAAAATATTGAATGGGCTCTTGATATAAGTGAAGCTGAATTTAAGGAGTGTGACGTTCATGCTAGTATTCCGGCAAACCTCATAAAGAGAAATCCAGAAACTCAGCTATTACTGAAATATGATAAAGTAGTTAATAGTAAGTGGAAAAATATTCCTAATATACAAAATTCCTTTACAGAGTTTTTTTGTCAAATTGTGTTGAAAGCAAAAAAAGATAGGGTCATTGTGGCTTCTGTAAGAAATAAGAAAGATTTCGAAAAAGAGTTGGAGGCAATAAAAATACTACGTGAAGAGGGTATTGGAGAATTAGATTAAAAATCAGCTTTTTAGCTGATTTTTTTATTTATACCCTCATAAAATTATTAATAGGTTTGTGGCGTGGATTAGCAAGCTGATGGAGAAGTTGTTGAAGATGTTAAGGGTGGTAAGCATGAGAAAGAGCCAAAAGCATCTGAACAACCTCAAAAAGAAGCAAAAGAGACTAGTACCACTGCTGCAATGCAGAAAGATTTGTATAAAGGTGTTGAAGAAGGAACCAATTACCTAAAAGCCAAACAGAATATAAATAAGAAAGATGCTGATAAACATTTAGGCACTATTAAATCGAAATATTCGCTAAAAGAACTTAAACTTGTACTAGATAAAAATAATGAAAATGGCAAAGATTTAGTCCATGTTCACGGTGAGGTAAATCCTGTGAAAGAAGGCAAAGGTTTTGAAGTTGAGTTGGACGAGGCAGATGTACCAGAAACAAAAATAACTTACTCTCCGTATCATAATGTGGCTGATCCATTAACAAGTAAAAGAAGTAACGGAACTTCTGCAAAAGATATTCCTGGTTGGAAGCATGCACAACTATTAAATACAAAATTTAATGTTTGGAGAAAAGGTCACATGATTAGTATGCTGTTAGGTGGCCGCGGCGACATTAGCAACCTCTCTATTATTACAGAAAAAACGAATGGTGAAATGGAAAGAGGTCCAGAAAGATATGCGAAAAATGAAACAACAGAATCGAGAAAAGGAATATTATCTTATGATGTAAAGT
>NZ_JAMWYY010000079.1 GCF_024305175.1 Flavobacterium sp. | reverse complement strand
GCTTTTCTGCTCCTGCTCCTGTATATTAAAAATGCTGCAACCGCCGCAGTAAGTGCGGCACCTGCTGCAACTTTAATTACAAAATCCTTTTTATTATATTTTAATTCGGCATTCCAGCCACGCTCGGCAAAAACGTTTGGCAGGTAGCCTTTGCCGGCATCTTCTATAAGCCCTTCCACCATATTAACACGATCTGCTAAAATAAGCGGCATCCATCGCCTTAAATCCGATTCGCTGTATTTGTAGGCCATGCGTCTTATCATACCACTAAGGCCCGACGGAGGTGCCGCAGTCCCAAAAACAGCAGTAATATTAGGCCGCTCTACCGATTTTAGTATTTCAACGGTTTCAGGCTGTTGCGCAGGGCGCTGCCAAGTGTAGCCCAGTATCTCCTCATCCGTACGTTTTTTTATAGGGTAAGTCGGGTCATTTTTCGGGTCGGCATCTATCCCCCACCCCTTAATGTGGCTGTAGTCTGCTCCCCTTATATTTTTAAAATCTGATGGTTTTGTTTCGTCTGTCATAACATAGTTTTTAAGCGTTAGTAATTTATGCCGAAGGCGGTATCAGCACCGGCTTAATACAGTTATCCCTTTTGGCTGAGAATATATGGTAGGCTTCTGCCACTTCTTCCAGCGGCACACGGTGTGTTATCATTTCCTTCGGGTTCAATACACCATTCTTAACGTGCTCTATCAGCCTTGGCAGTGTGCGTTTAACTGAGGCCTGGTTGGCACGGATGGTTATACCCTTATTAAGCACATTACCTATAGGCACCAGTGCATCTGTTGGGCCGTAAACACCAACTATAGATACTATACCGCCTTTTTTAACGGAATTAATAGCCCAGTGCAACGCAGTGGTAGAACCTCCCTGTAATAATAGCTTACGCCCTAATAAAGTGTTGGCAAGGCTTCCTGCCGCTTCGCACCCTACTGCATCTATACACACATCTGCCCCGAGAGAATCGGTTTGTGTTTTGATAAATACAACAGGGTCTCCAATAAAATTGAAATTATATACTTCGCACTGCGCAAATTTTTCAGCAAACTCAAGCCTGTAATCAAGCTGGTCTATCAGTATTACACGTCCTGCCCCAAACAGCCATGCACATTTTGCCGCCATAATACCTATTGGCCCTGCGCCAAAAACCACAACAGTATCACCTGTTTGTATGCCACCCATTTCGGCTGCCTGGTAACCTGTTGGCACTACATCGGTAAGCAGTACTGCATCATCCGGATCCATCCAGTCGGGTATTACGGTAGGGCTGACATCTGCATAGGGCACCCTTACATACTCTGCCTGTCCGCCGTGGTAGCCTCCGGCGGTATGCGAGTAGCCGAAAATTCCTCCCGCTGCAGTAGCTTCAGGGTTACTTTCGTGGCAATTGCCATAAAGTTCCTGCCTGCAAAAAGCACATTTGCCACAGGCAATATTAAAAGGTACCATAACCCTGTCGCCCACTTTAAGCTTTTGTACGGATGAGCCTACCTCTACCACTTCACCAATGAACTCATGCCCAAAGGTACTGCCTACCCTTGTGTCGGGTACAAGGCCATGGTACAGGTGCAGGTCAGAACCGCAAATACACGAACGTAACACGCGTACAATAGCATCTTCCGGATGTTCTATCTCCGGCATCGGCATATTTTTATCGGCCCGCACGCGAAAAGGCCCTCTGTAATTCATTGCCAGCATAATTTATATAATTTTGGTTTACAGTAAAGTTAGCCTTACCATATCCCTTTTACAGTTAAAGCTTTACAAAGATTTTCTTAACTGCAAAATGATGTAACACTACGCGGAAATTATGCAAGTATTCAGGAAAATAAAAAAGCCCCTGCAACAACAGTGCAGGGGCAACACAAAATCAATCCAAACTTAACAAAACAATATTAATTCCATCCGCCGCCCAGGGCGCGGTAAATATTTACACTTGCATTCATTTGTTTCAGCTTGGCTTCTATCAGGTCGAATTTACTTTCCAGCGCATCACGCTGTGTCATAAGTACCTCCATATAATCGGCCCTTGCCGAGCGAAACAAATTGTTTGATATATCTATTGACTGGTTTAGCGCATCTACCTGTTGCGATTTAAGGTTATAGGCTTTCTGCATATTGCTAATCATAGCCAGTTGATTGGTAACCTCTATGTATGCATTAAGCAATGTACGTTCGTAATTATAAACCGCCTGCATTTGTTTTGCGCCGGCAGTGCTGTATGCAGCTTTAATAGAATTCCTGTTTATTAAAGGTGCGGCTATATCTCCCGCGAGAGAGTAAAGCAACGACTCAGGAGACCTGAACAGGAAGCTTGGGTCGAATGCCCGGAAACCTACCCCGCCCGATATGCCAAGCGATGGGTAAAACCTTGCCCTGGCGACCTTAACATCAAGCTTTGCCGCTGCAAGGTCCATTTCGGCCTGCCTGATATCGGGTCTGTTTTCCAGCAGTTGTGCCGGGATGCCCGCCTGAACCGTTTGCGGCACTATATCTGTAATCAATACCGCGCTTCTTTCTACATGCTGAGGGAAACGACCTGTAAGAAAATTGATCCTGTTCTCAGTTTCCGTTATCTGCTGCTGTATGGTAAATTCAAGGCTTTTTGTATTGAGTACCTGAGCTTCAAAACGCTTAACAGCCAGTTCATTAACACGCGCTGCTTCTTTTTGTAGTTTAACAATCTCATAGGCATTCGCCTGTATGCCTATATTCTGCTGAACAATTGCAAGCTGGTTATCTAATGCTAGCAGTTCATAATAGGAATTGGCAATTTCAGCTATGATATTAGTCACCATAAAGTTTCTGCCTTCTACAGATGAAAGATAGCGGCTAAGAGCAGCTTTTTTAGCGTTGCGCAGTTTTTTCCAGATATCTACCTCCCAGTTGGCATATAAACCAAGCGAATAATCCTGTAACGGCTCCGGCATTTCCACGCCGGGCCTGATATCGGTAGTCGCCTCCATTGCACCTATGTTAGTATAACGGGCAACCTTATCTACCCCTGCCCCGGCACGTATTCCTGCAAATGGTAGATACTCCCCTTTACGTGCCCTTACTTCATTACGGGAAATTTCTATTTCCTGAAGGGTTATATTAAGCTCCTGGTTATTTTTAAGGGCTTCCTCAATCAGGGCAACAAGGTTTGGGTCGGTAAAATACTCCCTCCACTTCAGCTTTGCCGAATTAAGCGTATCGGCAGCAGCACCCGCATAGGCAGCAGGTACTTCTTTATTTTCTGCTCGTTGCGCTACAGAGGGCAGTTTACAGCCTGTAAAAGTGATAACAGTACAGGCTGTTAAGGCTATTATTAATTTACGGCTATTTAGCATCTTCATCATTTTCTGTATTGTTAGGGAAATTATCAATCATGTGGATGAATTCTTCTGATAAAGAACCGTCATCTTCGTACTTAATGAGCTTGCGTCCGTCGGCAAGCGTGCCGAATATGTAGTAAAGCCCCGGCACTATTATTACCCCGAAAATGGTACCGAAAAGCATACCGCCAAGCGCAGAGGCACCAATAGTACGGTTACCAATGGCACCGGCACCTGTAGCCAGGATAAGTGGTATAAGTCCTGCTATGAAAGCAAATGATGTCATAAGGATAGGACGGAAACGAACCTTTGCGCCTTCTATGGCGGCTTCGAGTATGGTTGAGCCCTCTTTATGCTTCAATACGGCAAACTCTACTATAAGCACCGCGTTTTTACCGAGGAGACCCACAAGCATGATAAGCCCTATCTGCGCATAAATATCATTTTGCAGCCCCATCATCTTGAGCAACATGAATGAGCCGAAGACACCTACAGGAAGTGAAAATACTACTGCCAGCGGGATAATAAAGCTTTCGTATTGCGCTGCAAGCACAAAGTAAACGAACGCCAGCACAATAAGGAAAATATACAGTGACTCATTACCCCTGCCGGCTTCGTCATACGATAAACCTTCCCACGCAATGTCATATCCTTTTGGAAGGCTTTCTTTAGCTACTTCCCTAATGGCGGCAATAGCATCGGCTGTTGTGTAGCCTTTGGCGGGAAGCCCCTGTATAGCGGCTGAGTTGTACATATTGTAACGGGTAATTTCGTTTGGCCCCTGTGTTTTCTTCAGCTTCATGAATGCCGAATACGGAACCATCTCGCCCTCTTCATTCTTAACGAACATATTCAGGATGTCAGACGGCAATCTCCTGTACTTAGGATCACTCTGCACATATACCTTAAAGAACCTGTCGAACTTGATAAAGCCCTGCTCATAGGTACTGCCTATCATGATGTTAAGGTTATCCATTGCTTTGCCTATAGAAACACCTTTTTGCATGGCAAGGTCGTTATCCATTACCAACTCATATTGCGGGTAATTTGCCGCGAAAAAACTGAATAACCCGGTAACTTCTTTACGCTTGCCCAAATCATCAAGGAACTTCTTCTGTATCCTGTCGAAATCCTGGTAATCGCTGGTACCGTTTTTATCCAGCAATCGCATAGAGAAACCGCCTGAAGAACCAAAACCGGGTATGGCAGGCGGCTCAAAAAACTCTATAACCGCACCCAGCCCTTTGGTTTTATGCTCAAGCTCCTCCATAATTTCGGTAACCGTGTGGTCGCGGTCGTGCCACGGTTTAAGGTTAATAAGGCAGGTACCGGCGTTACTGCCTCGGCCCTCAGTCATAATCTCATAACCTGCAAGTGATGATACCGACTCTACCCCATCTACCTTTTCGCAAATTTTCTGTAGCTGCTGCGAAACTTTATTGGTACGCTCCAGTGTTGCCCCCGGAGGCGTTTGTATAATGGCATATATGGTACCCTGGTCTTCACTTGGTATAAACCCGGCAGGGAGTACCTCATTCTCGAAATAGATACCCGCGCAAAACGCAAGCAAAATGCCAAAGGTTAACCAGCGCCTGTTCACAATACGCCTTAATACACCCACGTATTTGCCTGTAAGCTTTTCAAACCCGCTGTTAAACTTGTCCATCGCTTTTGTAAACAGGTTTCCTTTTTTAGGATGCCCGTGGTGGTTTTTAAGCAGCATGGCACACAAAACCGGTGTAAGCGTTAGCGCAATGATTGCCGATATAACTATAGAACTTGCCATAGTGATGGAGAACTGCCTGTAGAAGGTACCCACAGGGCCCGACATGAAAGATATAGGCAGGAATACCGAAACCATAACTGCAGTGATAGCTATAATAGCGCCGCTGATTTCGCCAAGCACTTTTCTTACAGCCATGTAAGGTGATATGTTTGGGAATTCATCAAACTTGGCGTGGACTGCCTCGACGACAACAATAGCGTCATCTACTACAATACCAATGGCAAGCACCAATGCAAAAAGTGTTACAAGGTTGATGGAGAGCCCAAAGAACTGAATCACGAAAAATGCCCCCACAAGCGATACCGGTACCGCAAGAATGGGAATAAGCGTAGAACGCCAGTCGCCCAGAAAGATAAATACTACAAGTGCCACCAGTATAAAGGCATCCCTTAACGTATCTATAACTTGTTCTATAGAGGCATCAAGGAACTGCGATACGTCATAGCTAATCTTATAATCAATACCCGGAGGAAAGCTCTCTTTCATTTCCTCAAGCTTGGCCTTCACCTCCGCAATAACATCACTTGCGTTACTGCCGTAATTCTGCTTCAGCACAATGGCTGCCGAAGGATGCCCGTCGAGATTTGAATAAATATCAAAGAACTCACTGCCCAGCTCTACCGTGGCAATGTCTTTCAGGTGTATGGATTCTCCGTTAGCATTAGCACGTATAATGATGCTTTTATACTCTTCAGGCTCGTTAAACCTGCCTTTGTAGGTAAGCACATATTCCAGCGACTGCGCCTCTATACCCGAGCTTTGCCCGATACGCCCGGGGCGGCCTATAATACTTTGCTCGGCAAGGGCATCCATAACCTCATCTACCGAAATGTTATAGGCTCTCATCCTGTCAGGGTTAAGCCATACCCGCATGGCATAGGTACGGCTGCCCAGTATCTGCGTTCTTGCCACACCTTTAATCCTGTTTATTTCAGGAATCATTTTTACACTGGCATAGTTATACAAAAACTTCTCATCCATGTTTTTGCCTGTACCATACAGATTTACATACATAAGCATACTCGGCTGAATTGGGGTAATAACAACCCCTTCGCGCTGCACCAGTTCAGGCAGCAGCGGCATAACCTGGTCAACACGGGTCTTAACCCTTACAACTGCTTCATTGGGGTCTGTGCCCGGTTCAAAGATTATCCGTAATGTGGCTTCGCCCGCACTGGTGGCATCGGTTGCCATATAACGCATTCCTTCTACCCCGTTAATAGAGTTTTCAAGGGTTATGAGTGTCGATTTTACCAGTACATCGGCACTCGCACCGGGATAAGCAATAAAGATATTTACTGTTGTTGGGGCAATTTGCGGAAACTGCGATATTGGCAGTTGCTTTATTGCCAGCGAACCAACAAAAACAATCATAATAGAAATTACAATTGCAAAAACGGGCCTGTGTATAAATTTACTAAACATATTACTTGTTGTTTAAAGGCCGTTATTATTCTGCGTACAGCTCAAGATCGGCCAATACGGCTTCGGGCTTCAGGGTTTTGTATTCTATTTTCTGGTTTTCTTTTACAAGGCGTAAACCTTCCAGCAGTATTTTATCGCCTTCAGAAAGGCCGCTGCCCACCACATAAATGTGTGGCAGTTCGTGTGCTACGGTTATTTCTCTTGACTGTACCGTATTATTCTTACTGATAACATATACATACTTTTTGTCAAGCACCTCAAAAGTTGCCTTTTGCGGAATTAACATAGCATTGGTTAACGGTGTGGTAATATGTATATTACCTGTTTCACCATGCCTTAGCAGCCCTTTAGGGTTAGGAAAAGTGGCCCTGAAAGGTATATTACCCGTTTCGTTATTAAAGTCGGCTTCTATAGTTTCTATTTTACCGGGATAATCAAAATATTTGTTGTTTGCCATAAGCAGGCTTACCTTGTTATCCTGCCTGTTGTTGTCGAGGTTTTGTTTATAGTCCAGATATTCTGCTTCAGGCACATTAAAATATACCCACATTTTTGTATTATCAGAAAGGTTTGTGAGCAGGTCGCCTTCATCTACAAGGCTGCCCTGCCTAACCATAAAGCGGTCTATAATACCATCAAATGGCGCGCGTATCTCTGTAAACTGTAAATGCACCTGAGCAAGCTGTAATTCTGCTTTTGCCTTGTCAAATTTAGCCTTAGCCATAGCCAGTTCATTAGGTGCAACTACATTGCTTTCGGCAAGTTTTTTAGTGTTCTGGTATTCTATTTCTGCGAAATTCGCTTCAGCCTTTGCTTTCTGCATTTCTGCCTGATAAAGGTTAGGCATTATGCGGAACAGTAACTGTCCCTGCTTTACGAACTGGCCTTCATCTACAAAAATCTGCTGCAGGTAGCCCCTTTCCTGTGCGCGCAGCTCTATATGCTGTATAGAGCGTATCTGGGCTACATAGTCTTTGGTAATAGTGGTATCTTTTTTAACCGGATTAGTAACCAGGAACTGTGCTTCGTGTTCCTTTTCTTCTGCTTCTTTTTTGCAGCCCGTGTTGCACAACAATGCGCACAGGCTAATAAACATGAGGATTCTCTTCATGATGATTTTGCTTGTTTAACGATATGATTTTGTGATTGCTTTTCTAAGAAAAATGCGTAAACGTAACATATCTTAGCCCTGAATAGCTATAGCTAAGGACAGATATACTTAAGAAGTGCACGGCAGTGTTTACAGCCCGTGCGGAAAAGGAAAAATCAAATCCTGAACACCCTGAAAACAATATGGCGCTCCAGGACAGGGAGGTAGTTAAAATAGGGAGAGCAAGTGTAGCTCTTTATGCAGCGGTAGAAATATCCGGGAGATATTTCAGAAAAATATGCAGCAAAATAATTTAGGGCCTGGGGTGTTTTGGTAAACGATTCGGCCCTGTCTTCCTCTATTTCGGTATCAGAGGGAGTAATTTTATCATGATTGCCTTCGGCAGCAGTAAGTGATTCTTTGTAAAGATTGTTTTCGGCTTCGCCCTCAATACAAAAATCCTCATTGTAATGATGCAGTTGAAGTAAATGTAATGAAGTATCTAAAGAAAAATCTTTACCGGCATTGGCATGCAAATTCAAGACGGAGCCCAAAAGGACTGCAACGAGAGAAAAAAAGATTTTCAGTTGTAACTTCTTCATTCAGGGAACAAAATTAGATAAAGAATAAATTACAGCCAAACAAATATTAGTAATTATTTAACAGGTATTATGCTATATCGTTTTCTATTACAATAGTTTCCTTGCTTTTTCTAAATCTTCCGGGGTGTCTATACCAATGCCTGCGTGGCTTGTCTCTACCATTTTTATTTTTTTGCCATATTCAAGATAGCGCAATTGCTCCAGTTTTTCGCTGGCTTCCAGCTTTTGCATGGGCAGGTTGTAAAAATCGAGCAGCGCATGCTTGCGGAATGCATAAATACCGATATGCTTAAAATACCTCACCCCCGCTTCCTTATCCCGCGGGTATGGTATTACCGAACGCGAAAAATATAATGCAAAATTCTTTTGGTCAACCACCACTTTTACATTATTGGGGTTGTTTATATCCTCTTCCTCTGTAATGTGCATCATTAACGAGGCAAGGTCTGTTTCCCTTGCAAAGTCGCTTTTAAATACCTGAAGCACATCGGCAAGCGGTTCTTTATTAATAAAGGGTTCGTCGCCCTGCACGTTTACCACAATATCCACGTCCATATGTTCTACCGCTTCGGCAATGCGGTCGCTGCCGCTTTCATGCTCCTTCTGGCTCATGATGGCTTTGCCTCCATTACGAACAACCTCATCATAAATTATATCAGAATCGGTAACTACAAAAACATCATCAAACAATGCTGTTTTAACGGCAGCTTCATAGGTGCGGACGATAACGGCTTTGCCCCCTAAATCCTGCATGAGCTTGGCGGGGAAACGGGTACTGGCATAGCGGGCGGGTATTACGGCAATAATTTTCATGGTGTAAAAATAACGGATTTTTTAAATTCCAAATGTATAAATGCTATGCATCTTAAAGGGAGTTCTTACATTCCGACCGGAGCGAAGCGTAGTGGAGGAATCACAATTTAAACAAGATTTCTCGCTGCACTCGAAATGGAACACAACCTTAACAAGTCCCCTCTCCTTTTGAGAGGGTTAGGGATAGGCTGTTCACCATTAGGGATTTTTAGGCTCACTCCTCGAAACTTTCATCTTTAAACCCGATAAGGTAGAGTTTATCTTTTGCCCGGGTTACGGCTGTGTATAGCCAGCGGATGTAATCTTTATCTATACCCTGCGGCAGGTAAGGCTGCTCTACAAACACCGTGTGCCACTGCCCTCCCTGCGATTTATGGCAGGTAACCGCATAGCTGAATTTTACCTGCAATGCATTAAAATGCGGGTTGTTCTTTACTTTTAAAAATTTGCGGTAGCTGGTTTCATTTTCATAATCCAGCATCACCTCATTATACAGACGGTTTGATTCTTCATAAGTAAGCGATGCCGATTCGCTATCAATGGTATCCAAAAGCAATACCGTTTCAAACGGTGCCTGGTTAGGATAGTCAACCATTCTCACTTTTACACGGGCAAATTTAAAACCGTATAATTCTTCTATACGGAAAATTTCCAGTACCTCGATAATATCGCCATTAGCTATGAAGCCTGCCTCTGATTTTTCGTTGAGCCAAAAGTAGTTGTTCTTAACTACCATAAGCAGGTCGCCTGCCGAGAGTTCGCTCTCGCGCCCCAGTATTTTAAAGCGTATCTGTTTGTTGTACTGGTTAGCACGCTTGTTGCTGCGCACTATAAAGGCAGTATCTTCTACGCTGTAATTGCTGTAGGCCTGGTTAATGGCATCTTCTATCTCAAAGCCATCTACAAGTCGGACAATATCTTTAAATCCTTTTACCCGGAATTTAAACGTATCTACAAAGGCCGATTTAAGTACCTCCCTCAATTCGGTGGCGTTATATAAAATGCCCGAGTCGATATCCTGGCGCATAACCTCATCAAGCTCAATCTGCTGCGTTTCCTTAAAATAGTTGTTAGTCAGCATCTGCACATCAAGTGCCGGGCTGATATCAGAATTTACAGGCGGCAACTGTGCCGTGTCGCCTATTAGTACCAGTTTGCAGTTATTACCGCTGTACACATACTGCATAAGGTCGTCAAGCAGTGAACCGTTCTCATACATTTTCGACTCGTTTGCCGTATCTGATATCATAGAGGCTTCATCTACTATAAAAATAGTATTGGTAAACTTGTTGGGCTGTAGTGTAAAGCCCATAGTACCGCCGCTGCCCTTTTTTGGGAAATAAATACGCTTGTGTATGGTATAAGCCGGCTTTTGCGAATACCCTGATATTACCTTAGCTGCACGGCCTGTTGGCGCCAATAATACATATTTTTTGTTGGCTTCGCGCAGGTGGTTTACTAGGGTTGAGATAATGGTTGTTTTACCTGTACCCGCATAGCCCTTCAGCACAAAAATTTCATCTTTGCTGTCGTTGTTGATGAACTCACTTATCTTTTGCAGGAAGATGTCCTGTTTAAGCGTGGGTTCAAACGGAAAATTACGGCGGAGTATCTGGTAAAACTGGCCCGGATTCATTTGGTAAAACAGGTTTTAGCGGTTAGGCCCTCAAAGATAGCATGATTTAAACGAGTAGCCCCGCTAATCGGTAAAAAGATGTAAATTTGTGCTGAAACCAATTGCTCATGAGCCACCCCATAACTACAAAAAATTATAAAAAACTTGTTTTACAAATTGGCATGCACGGTGCCTCTTTTTGCTGTATCGATACCCTCGGCAACAGCATAAGCCATACGCACAGCATGGGTTTCAGTAAATTTCAGCCTGTAGAGGAAGAGTTGTGGAAGCTGTTTACCACCCACCCGGAGCTTAAAATGGAGTATGACGAAGTGCTGGTACTGCACGACAACTGCTTTAATACTTTTGTGCCCGATGCGCTTTTTGACGAAAATTTTTTAGGCAGCTACCTGCAATACAATACCAAAGTTTTTGAAACCGATATTTTTGCCTTTGATGCCCTGCCGAATTATGAGCTGAGCAATGTGTATGTACCCTTAATGAACATTAACAATTACCTGCTGGACAGGTTTGGCAGCTTTGATTATAAAAATGCAAACAGCATACTGGTTGCCAAGCTGCTGGATGCCTCTAAAAACGTAGATGAAAAACAGGTTTACGTTCATGTGCAGGAGACACATTTTGAAATTGTGGTAGCGCGTAACCAAAGGCTTTTGCTGTATAACGCTTTTGAATATGCCACGCCCGAAGACTTTTTATATTATCTGCTATTCACGATGGAGCAACTGCTGCTGAACCCCGAAACGGTAAAAGTATTTTTACTGGGTAAAACAGATGAGCAGCACGACTGCTTTATGCTTGCCTACAAATACATAAGGTACGTTTCTATATATCAGCCGGCAGCGCTCCAGGATAAATTTGGCATAACACAACAGGATGCCCTCCAACATTTTATACTATACAACGCATGAGGATAATATCAGGAAAATATAAAGGCCGCCGGATAAGCCCGCCAAAAAACCTGCCCGTTCGCCCCACTACCGATATGAGCAAGGAATCTTTGTTTAATATCCTGAACAACCGTTTTGATTTTGAAGGGCTTAAGGTGCTTGATATTTTTGCGGGCACGGGTAACCTTAGCTATGAGTTCGGTTCGCGGGGTGCGGAGGCTATTACTGCCGTAGATGCCGACTTTGGCTGTATTAAGTTCATCAAGCAGACTGCCGCGGAGTTCGACTTTAACATCATGGCGGTTAAGGCCGATGTATATAAATTTCTTGCCGGGCACAGCAGCAGCTATGATATTATTGTGGCAGACCCACCCTACCACTTTGAGCAGCAAAAATTTGAAGAAGTGGTTAAGCTGGTTTTTGACAACAACCTGTTGCAGGAAGACGGCATGATGATTATAGAGCACAGCAGGCACACCACGCTGGAACACATGATGAATTGGTCGTTCAGTAAAAAGTATGGCGGCAGTATTTTTTCGTTCTTTGAGTTTGATAAGGATGAAACTGAAGAAGCTATTAACGAAGACCCTGATGTTGAGGAGTTGTAGAGTTTAAATTTCGTAATAAGATGATTTTAGGAAAAAGCATTAGAATATATCTAAAAGACGGCAGTGTGTCAGGTATAAGACAGGCTGAAGTTGTTAACCATACAATACAAGCACTTTCAAGTCCCAGAAATAAACTTTCAGATTTAAATAAGTATTTTCAGAAAGAATCTAATAGACCTGGTGTCTACTTTCTAATAGGTGAAGACGACAACAACAAAACAACAGTCTATATTGGCGAATCAGAAAACGTTTGGGATAGATTAAAGTCTCATGACTTAAAAAAGGATTTTTGGAGTGAAGTGATTGTTTTTACAAGTAAGGATGATAATCTTACTAAATCTCATGTGAAATTTTTAGAAAGTAGACTAATATCTATCGCAATAAGTGCTGATCGCTATGCTGTTTCAAATTCAATATCTCCAAATTTAAGTTCTCTTCCATTGGCTGATCAAGACTCAATGGAAGATTTT
>NZ_JAMWYY010000078.1 GCF_024305175.1 Flavobacterium sp. | reverse complement strand
TATAATAATATACCCCTTCTTCTATCTTATATCTTTATTGCCCTTCAGGGTGTTATATTTTTTATCAGACGGATTGTACATTTTACTTTATCGTATAATAGGCTACCGCAAAAAAACAGTACGGGAAAATCTTTGGCTGGCACTGCCACACCTTAGTGTAAAGGAACGACGGATAATAGAACGGAAGTTTTACCATCATTTTTGCGACACTCTTGTAGAAATGGTAAAAACGATTACTGTACCGGTAAAAGAAATTCAAAAACGTTTTGTAATTGAAAATCCTGAGGCCATTAAGGAAACAGAAGAAAGGGGCAAAGGCATTGCCTTTTTATGCGGACACTTTTGCAGCTACGAATGGATGCTGGTAATGAACAAACAGTTAACCACCCACAAAGGTTTTGGCATTTATAAAACAATCAGGAACAAGTACTTTGATAAGCTTGTAAGGAAGCTCCGCAGCAGGTTTGACGGCGAATTGATAGATACCCGGAGGATAATACCCGCAATGCGCGACCATAAACGAAAAGGTATTCTTGGTTTTTATGGTTTTTTAAGTGACCAGTCGCCAAAATTGAGCAGCACTATTTACTGGGGCAATTTTTTTGACATGGAAGTACCTGTGCACGTGGGCGCCGAAATACTTGCCAAAAAACTTGACCTTAATATAATGCTCGTTAAGAGCACCAAAACAGGAAGAGGCCGCTATAACGCACGTTTTATACCTTTTGAAGGTAACCCGAAAGACATACCAAACTATGAAATAAGCGATATGTTTTTAAAAATGCTGGAAAACGATATACGTGAAACTCCAGAATTTTATTTGTGGACGCATAAGCGTTTTAAGCACCGCAAAAATGATCCGCCTGCTACAAAAGGAACCACTCTTTAATATTAATGCCCGCTTCCTTAGTATCTTGTTTATGTACAAATTCATTTGTAGCCCTGTTGTATATATAATCATCAGCCCATGCTTCATGATTTTGTGCAAGTGATTTAATACTGTCGCACACATACTCTATTTCGGCATCTGTTGTAGTAGGATGTATAGACATCCGAATCCATCCGGGCTTCTGGATAAGATCGCCTTCTGTAATTTTATTGGTAAGATAATTCGATTTTTCTTCATCCACATGCAGCAGGTAATGACCGTAGGTACCCGCGCAACTGCACCCCCCTCGCGATTGTATGCCAAACCTGTCGTTCAGTAATTTAACTCCCAGGTTAAAGTGCAGGCTGTCTATAAAAAATGATATTACACCAAGCCTGTTGCGGTGTTGTGGTGCCAGTATATTTATATTAGGCACAGTGCCCAGTTCTTCAAATATATAATCTACAATTTCCTGTTCGCGCTTCAATATATTCTGTACTCCCATCTGCTCCTTAAGCTTAACGGCAAGCGCAGTTTTTATAACCTGTAAAAAGCCGGGTGTTCCGCCATCCTCGCGTTCCTCAATATTATCAAGGTATTTATGCTCACCCCAGGGGTTAGTCCAGCTAACGGTACCGCCACCGGGATGGTCGGGCACCATATTTTTATATAACTTTTTATTAAAGATGAGTACTCCCGAAGTACCGGGGCCTCCTAAAAATTTATGTGGTGAAAAGAATACGGCATCAAGTGCAGAGTCTTCATCGCAACCCGGGTGCATATCTATTGCAACATAAGGCGCAGAACAGGCAAAGTCTACAAAACAGACACCATTGTAGCCATGTATCATTTTAGCTATCTGGTGATAAGGTGTTTTTATGCCGGTAACGTTACTGCAGGCTGTTACAGAAGCAATTTTTAGCGTATGGTCTTTATGTTTTTCCAAAAGTTCCGCGAAGCTGTCAAGGCAAATAAGCCCTTCGGGGCAGGCAGGTATTACCACCACTTTGGCAATAGTTTCCAGCCACGAAGTCTGGTTGCTGTGGTGCTCCATATGGGTAACAAATACAACAGGCCTTTTTTCATCGGGAACCTGAGTGTAAGGCTTTAGGTTTTCAGGGACTTTAAGGCCAAGTATGCGCTGAAACTTATTGATTACCCCTGTCATGCCCGATCCGTCTGTAATCAGTATATCATCCGGCCCGGCGTTAACATGGCGTTTAATAATGTGGCGCGCTTCATGGTAGGCATTCGTCATTGCCGTACCCGATACCGTGGTTTCAGTATGGGTGTTGGCAACAAAAGGGCCAAATTCGTTAATAAGCTTTTCTTCTATAGGGCGGTAAAGCCTGCCACTGGCAGTCCAGTCGGTATAAACAATTTTTTTTCTGCCAAACGGCGAGTCGAATTCCTGGTCTATGCCAATAATATTTTGCCTGAATTTGCTGAAATATTGTTCTAATGTGCCGGTAACGGTTGTGCTTTCTGCCTGTAACATACCTGTAAGTTATTATAACACTGCAAATTTAGCAATTATAACGATATAGCAGTAGTTATATCCCTATTTCAACCTGAAAACGGATGTACCAGTCCTGCCTGTTAGAGCCGTTAAAATACTCCATGTCGTTAAGCGTAAATTCGCCCTGCATCTTAAAACTGTGTTCCCAGATATACTTGGTTAAGCCGAGGCTGTACTGGTTGGTGTGGGGAGTATAAAAATGTATATCGTCTTCAACACGCTGTGTAGAGAACCTGCCAATAATCTCATAGTCGGAAGAAAATAAATAGCTTAACTGATAATCGAAGCCATGCCCGGTAAATACATATTGCACGTCCGATTCGTCCAGAGGATTAAAAGTAACAGGGTTATCTGCTATACGCTGCATGTAGGCTGTCTGGAAAGACCATCCGCTGTATTTTAGCATGGCATCAAGTAATATCGACTGCATATCGCGTTTATCGTATAGTTCTGTACCCAGTTGGCCCTGAGTGCGCCTCCCCTTATTATTAAACTGGTAAGCACCCGAAAACAAAAGTTTAGGTGTAGCTTCCCTTACAAGGTCTCCTTCAAAATAAGAGCCATCTCTTGTAAAAGCGCCCAATGGGAAAAGCTCTACTTTACCTGTATAAGCCAATCCGTTATCAGGATCTTCGGTAGAGTTCCTGCCCTCCCCCATACTAACGGCTGCCTTAAAGTTATAGGAGAACTTATCAAAAGCTTCATTTAAGTTATGCACCTGGAAACCAAAGTCACGGTCTATATTAAAACGGGCGTTGTTAATAGTCCTGTCGGTTAACTGTAATGCTCCTGATGAGTTTACCCTCTGGCGGTTACCCGGCAGCTTTGTCTGCCCGAAGCCTATGCTCCAGTGCCTGTTGGGCCTGTAAAATAAAACAGCATCGCGTATAATATTTACATTCTCCCCTTCCTGCACTTCGCCCACATCTCCGGGGGCAAAAGAAAGCTGTATGGCATATAAAAATTTGGGATCGCCCACATAACCGTCAAAACGAAGGCGGAGGCGGCGTATCTGTCCGTCTATTGCCCCTTCGGTATCTTCTTCCTGCAGGTAGGTCATCCTGTTCTGCATACGGAAACGAATATTAAACTGGAAAAGGCTGTCGGGAGAAGTAAGCCCAAGGCCCCTGCCATAGCTGTAATAAGGCAGCGCCGAAAGCTTAACGTCGTTATTAGTTTTAGTACGCTCTATAGTTACCTGTGCAACAGAAGAAATAGTTAAGAATAAAAAAAACAGCAGCAGTATTTTTTTCATTTTTGTGTTGTGTGTTTAATGCGGCGGGTCATGAAAATGTCGCCAAGATTAAATTTTCGCAAACTTACTATTAATTTTTTTGAAGCCAAGAGTAGTTAATAGTACTTTTGCGAAAAATTTAATTATGTCAGTTTCCTACATAGGCCTCCATTTTACCATAAGCCCAAAAGAACCCGGGGCAGAAATTTTAATTGCCGAACTGGGCGAAACACCGTTTGAAAGTTTTATAGAAACCGAAGATGGCATATCTGCCTACATACAGTCAGAGTTTTGGAATGAAAGCCTGCTTGATGCTATTATGATACTGAAATCTGATGATTTTAAGGTTACCTATACCAAAGAAGAAATAGAACAGGTAAACTGGAATGAGGAATGGGAGAAAAACTTTGAACCTATTGATGTTGGCGGTATTTGCTATGTAAGGGCTCCTTTTCATGAAAAAAAAGATGCACAGTATGATATTGTGATAGAGCCCAAAATGAGCTTTGGCACCGGCCACCACGAAACCACATTTATGATGGTGCAGCACCTGCTGGAAAATGATGTTGAAGGTAAAAAAACACTTGATATGGGCTGTGGTACTGCCATACTTGCCATTTTAGCGGAGATGAAAGGTGCAAAACCAATTGATGCCATTGATATAGATAACTGGTGCTACCTTAACTCGATTGAAAATGCAGAGCGTAATAACTGCGAACATATATCGGTTTATGAAGGCGATGCAGCTTTGCTGGAAGGCAAAAAATATGATGTTATTATTGCCAACATTAACCGCAATATATTGCTGAACGATATGCAGCAATATGCCGATTGCCTTAATCCGGAAGGTATGCTTTTTCTTAGCGGATTTTATGAAGAAGACATTCCTTTTATAGACGAATCGTGTGCGGCAAAGGGCCTGAAACTGGCAAAAAAGCTGAAAAAAAATAATTGGGTTGCCCTAAAATATGTAAATTAGCGTTTAGTTTATTAATTACCAATGTTATGAGTACTATTGAAAAAGTTTCGGAAGAGGTACTGCTCGAGGAGAGCCTTGCTTCTAACAACGAAATTGTTTTGTATAATGATGATGTAAATACTTTTGACCACGTAATTGAAACCCTGATAAGAGTGTGCGACCATACTCCGGAGCAGGCTGAGCAGTGTTCTATAATTGTGCATTATAAAGGCAAATGCACAGTTAAAACAGGAGAGTATAAAGAACTGGAACCGCAGTGCACACAACTGCTTGAAGCAGGACTAAGCGCTGAAATTGTATAATTAACAACTGCTCTAAAACACAAGATTTTAGAGCAGTTATACTTTTTATACTATGCTATACGCAGGCCGTTCTCTACCTTAAAATCGGGTGAAAGCAATACAACATCGCCCTCCTGCCCCACGGCCCCAAGCACAAGGCATTCGCTCATAAATTTGCCAATCTGTTTTTTTGGGAAGTTCACTACAGCTATTATCTGCTTGCCGGTAAGGTTTTCTTTCGTGTAGCGCTTTGTTATCTGCGCAGATGATTTGCGTATGCCTATTGCTTCCCCAAAATCTATTGTAAGCTGGTATGCAGGCTTTCGCGCTTCGGGGAAATCATTAACTTCAATAATTGTCCCTACCCGCATTTCCGTTCTCTCAAATTCCTCCCAGGTTAACATGTTAATTTGAAAATTAGTCAATTTAAAAATTTGAAAATGTAGCAATTTATAAATACAATCAATTGGTGCATTGATACATTAGTAAATTGATATTTTGGTAAATTATTCCCCTTTGGGGTTATGGGGTTTCCCTTTCTAAGACAATATCAATGGGCTTATTCATTTTACGCCCGAATTTAACAGTAGCCTGCTGGCTCTCGTTAGAGCAAAGCACATACATATTATAGCTGTATAAAGGTATGGTTACGGTTTTATATTTACCGCCATTCTCATCACCGTCTATATCTTCGACTTTAATGCTAAAACGGTCGGCGGGAAATGTATTGGCAACAGACAGCAGATAATTATCTTTCGCAAACGGGAAAAACCAGCGCTCCTTTGTTGTTGTGGCGCCATCAGGCAGTGGTTTGTTATCATTACCAATACGGTAATTAAGGTAAAACTCAAGCGGCTTATTGGCATTTTTAAAGCTGTAGGCGTTATTGGCATTGATAACATCGCGCCCAAGGCTGTCTACAACTGTAATGCGCAGGTTTTTTATATTTTCGGTTTTGCCTGCTTCATGTACATCCAACACTACGTAAGATGTAAAATCATATCCGCAGTGCATTTGCCCGAACTGGGCCTGCACACCTACAGAAAGCAGTAAAAACAGTATGGCTAAGTATCGCATCGTTTTATAAATATTTGTAAAAATACTACTATAACAGCTTCTTTCAAAAAGTATTCCATTAAAAAAGCCGCCCGTATAAAGGCGGCTTTTTTGTTTATTATTCCTGGATTATTTTACATCCATTAATTCTACATCAAAAACAAGCGTGGCATCCGGCGGTATAACGCCACCTGCACCACGGGAACCGTAACCAAGGTGAGACGGTATAACAAAACGTGCCTTATCGCCCACCTGAAGCAGGGCAATACCTTCGTCCCAGCCGGTAATAACCTGGCCAACGCCAAGCTGAAACTCAATCGGTTGTTTTCTTTGGTAAGAAGAGTCAAATACCTGTCCGTTTTCCAATGCACCTTTGTAGTGTACCGATACTTTTTTGCCTTTTTCAGCTTTTTTACCTTCTCCTTTCTGAATTATCTTATATCTAAGTCCGCTTTCTGTCCTGTCGAAACCGGCAGCAAGTTTATCAAGTTGTTCTTCGGCCCTTTTTTTGGCTTCTGAAAGGCGTTTTTCACGCGACCCTTCAAAAGTACGGAAAGCCTCAACAGCATTCCATTGCTTAGCCTCGTCGCCTTCGCGGATAATTTCAAGGCTTTCTATCTTATCGCCCTGCGCAATACTGTCCACTACATCCTGCCCTTCTACCACATGGCCAAAAACAGTATGCTTATTATCAAGCCACGGAGTCTCTACATGCGTAATAAAAAACTGCGAACCGTTAGTGCCAGGGCCGGCATTCGCCATACTAAGTACGCCGGGGCCACTGTGGGTAAGCTCCGGGTGGAACTCATCATCAAAGTTGTAACCGGGGCCACCTGTACCGCTGCCCTGCGGGCAACCGCCCTGTATCATAAAATCAGGTATAACACGATGAAACTTAAGCCCGTCATAATAGGGCTTGCCCTGCGGTTTTTCGTTATTTTCAAGGTTACCTTCTGCAAGCCCTACAAAGTTACCCACCGTACCGGGAGTTTTATCATGTGTAAGCTTTACCAGTATTGCGCCTTTTGAAGTATTGAATTTTGCGTAAATTCCGTTTTCCATCAGTTGTGATTTTTGTTTGTAAACGGCAAATTTACGAATAATATTCCTACCTGCGAATCCGATAGATCATAACAAAAGTGTAAATTTGAAAACACCTAATTATAATCTGATGGAAAAGGATTACTTAGCTATAAATAAAAATGCGTGGAATAACAGGACTCCCGTACATGTTGATTCTGAACTTTATGATATGCCTGCTTTTACAGCAGGAAAATCGAGCCTGAACAGTATAGAAATTGAACTGCTTGGAGATATTAAAGGCAAAAAGATATTACACCTGCAATGCCACTTTGGGCAGGATACACTTTCATTAGCGAGGATGGGGGCTACAGTAACGGGCGTAGATTTGTCAGATGTGTCTATTGATAAAGCCAATGAGCTTTCTGCTTCATTAAATATACCCGCACGTTTTATCTGTTGCGATATTTACAGCCTTCCGGATCATCTGGATGAAGAATTTGATATTGTTTTTACCACATATGGTACTATAGGATGGCTTCCTGATCTTGAAAAGTGGGCCGGTATTATTGACCGTTACCTGAAACCCGGAGGGCAATTTATTTTTGCAGAGTTTCACCCTGTAGTCTGGATGTTTGATGATAATTTTGATTGCGTGACTTATAGCTATTTTAATAAGCAGGCTATTCATGAAACAATAAACGGTACTTATACTGACAATGACGCTGATATTACTACCGAGATAATTTCATGGAATCACAGCATAAGCGATGTTATAGGCAACCTGCTGAAAAAAGGGCTACATATAAAGGACGTAAAGGAATATGATTATAGCCCATACAATTGTTTTTCAGGTATGGAAGAGACGGAAAAAGGGAAATTCAGGATTGCAAAATTAGCATATAAAATGCCAATGGTATACGCCCTTCTTGCCGAAAAACCATGACGATTAATTCTTATATTTGACTTTAAAAATACGTATTATGGAAAGCGTTTTCGACCCTCAGGGAAATCAAAAGATAATAGCACGGATAGAAACATTAACACCCATAACACTTTCGCAGTGGGGCAAAATGACAGTAAGTCAAATGCTGGAGCACTGCCAGCAGCCTATAAAAGTATCATATGGTCAACTTAATCTTAAGCCTAACCTCATGAGCTTTTTGTTCGGTAAAATGATGAAAAAGAAACTGTCTAATCCGCAGCCTTTTGCACGCGATTTGCCTACAGTTAAACAGTTCAGGATTACACACGAGCCTGATTTTGACAAAGCAAGAGCCGAACTTATACTACTTGTAAAAAAATTTGCTCACGAAGGCCATGCTTCTATCAAAAATACCAAGCATCCTTTTTTTGGCGAAATGACCATGCAGGAGTGGGATTACCTGCAATGGAAACACCTTGACCATCACCTGAGGCAGTTTGGGGTTTAAGTAGTTTTAGCCATTAGCCATTAGCCATTAGCCAAAATTAATATTCGCCAGGTAAAGACAACTAAGTGAATATATTTTTGCTATTCCCTTTTGCCTTTTGCCTCTTCCCTATTATTGCTACATTTGCATATTGAAAAATTAGCTGATTAAATGCGAATCGACATCATTACTGTACTGCCCGAGCTATTAAGAAGCCCCTTTGAAGCCTCAATTTTAAAGCGTGCGATTGATAAAGGGCTTGTAGAAGTACACCTGCACAACCTTAGGGACTACAGTACAAACAAACATAAAAATGTAGATGATTACCAGTTTGGCGGTGGTGCCGGTATGGTAATGAGTATAGAACCTATAGATGCCTGCATCAGTAAACTGAAAAGTGAGCGTGATTATGATGAGGTTATTTATATGACCCCAGATGGCGAAACATTAAATCAGGGTATTGCGAACCAAATGTCTTTACTGCAAAATATCATAATATTGTGTGGGCATTACAAAGGTGTTGACCAACGCGTACGTGATTATTTTATTACCCGTGAAATATCAATAGGAGATTACGTACTGTCAGGTGGCGAGCTTGCCGCGGCGGTGCTTTCAGACGCTATTATAAGGCTTATACCTGGCGTATTGAGCAATGAGACTTCTGCACTTACCGACAGTTTTCAGGATAACCTGCTGGCGCCACCGGTATATACCCGCCCTGCCGAATATAAGGGCTGGAAGGTGCCGGATGTGTTACTAAGCGGACATTCTGCCAATATAGACAAATGGCGAGAAGACATGGCAGTGGAGCACACCAAAAACAGAAGGCCGGATTTACTGGAATAGCCAATAGCCAATAGCCAATAGCCAATAGCCAATAGCCAATAGCCAATAGCCAAAATTAAAAAATCTACAGTTAAGCTGGAATGGGGAATTTTTTACTATTGCCTCTTCCCTGTTTACTCCTCAGTTTCTTCTAAAAAAATTTTGCCCGAAAGAAATTTTTAGTACATTTGCACCCACTTCGGACCAACCTCTGACGAAATGCGTGTATGTTGCTCTGATTCAAACTATTAATTTTTAGAAATCATGTCTGATTTAGTAAAATTCGTACAAGAAGAATTTGTAGCAAAAAAAGATTTTCCTGAGTTTAATTCAGGCGACACAATCACTGTGTACTACGAAATTAAAGAAGGTGAGAAAACAAGGACCCAGTTCTTTAAAGGTGTTGTTATCCAGAAAAGAGGTACTGGTATGACGCAAACCTTCACTATCCGTAAAATGTCAGGTTCTGTAGGTGTAGAGCGTATCTTCCCTATCAACATGCCTGCTTTACAAAAAATTGAACTTAACCAGAGAGGTAAAGTGCGCAGGGCACGTATTTTCTACTTCAGGGATCTTACCGGTAAAAAAGCTAAGATCAAAGAAAGAAGGAGATAATTTACTCTTCTGTACATTATATCAAATCCCCGCAATGCGGGGATTTTTTTTGTTTAATTCCTTGCTAAAAATACCCACTTATGGGGATTTTTTCGCCAACGGCAACTGTTTACATTTGAAAACTGAAAAATTACTGACGATAACGTTAAGTAAAAATCCATTTTAGTTTCGGGGTGTGAAATGCCCTGTTGCCTTTCAAAAAGCGGCAGGGCTATCTAATTTCATTCTGAAGCTCTTTCAGCCTCTTCTTGTGTATACGCAGTACATCGCGCACATCCCTAACAGCATCACGTGCACATTTATCCACTTTTTTAAGTTTTAATGAGAACATCTGTAGTTTTTTTGCATCTTCAGCAGTAAGATTAGCTGTAATACTTTCTGCAAAAACTGTAAATTCTTCCGTAACAGTGTCTATAGTACCATACGATTCTTTAAGGTCATCATACAGTTCGGTAAGTTCTTTTAATGTATCCTTACAATCTGAAAGGTTACGCTTTAAAATTTCCTTCCTCAGCTTTTTCTCTTTTTTATTAAATATACCCATATTATAAAATTAGCAGTGCTAATCTCGGTACATTCACAAATAAAAGTTTTACCTAATCTTTAAGTTTTCTTTACCAAACAAGATATTTCACCTATGTGGTTATGCAAAAAACAGTAGCAGCATACACTATTATTTTGCTAAATTTTTATATTTACGGATTATTCAACCCAACTACTGCTTAGCAATGAAATTAAAAATACTTTCAGCTGTTGTATTCCTTCTTGTTTGCACTTCCTGTCTTAACGTGAGTTTACACGCAATTGGGGCATATAATACTAAAGCAGAGCCCACTGCTTACACTAACAACAAAAAGACAATAGTATTTATACCCATGCGCCATATAGGGTTAAAAGAATTTTATGATGATGTGCACAGGCTAACAGACAGCCTGCATAATGAAGGATATATTGTTTTTTATGAAAGTGTAAAAATAAGAGATTCATTTACAGATGAACAGAAGAAGATCATGGATCTTAAACTCCGTAAGATGGTGGGTGTAAGTATTGACACAATAGGGTATCTTGATACTGTAAATAACAGGCTTATGGGCAGGAGATTCAAAAACAGGAAAGGACTTATGAACCAGCCAAAATATACATTGATGGGTGCTGACCTTACTAAAGACCGTGTACAGGATGTACCGGTTAATGAACTTATTGCAGAATATGAATCGAGATACGGAGAAATACGGTTAAACCCATGCGATTATAACCTGCGACCTGACGAAAAATATGAATGTGGTAAAGAACCTGATGACCAGGTTAATGCCATTATAAGGGGTTACAGGGATGAAAGCCTGGCTAAGGCGATAATGGAAGAAAAGAACGATAAAATTGTATTGGTATTTGGGGCTCTGCACGAATGGGGTGTATATAAAAAACTTCAGACTCTGGACAGTACATGGGTACGGGTAATAAAGCAACATAACTGATGAAAAAGATTTTAGCTATTGTTGCCCTACTATCTGTCTTAACAGTTAAAGGCCAGCAGAGTTATTTTGATGGCAAAAGCCTTGTTTGCGGCAGCAATAATGAGACAGCGCTCGAAAGAATGACATTCGGGCTGGTGCTGCTCCGAAATAATTATGATAATAGTAACGATACATATCGTAAAAGCACCCGTCTGTTTATAGATGCCATTGAAAAGGATACATTATGCTGTGATGCTTATTTTTTAGCGGGCTACAGCCTCAGATTACAAAACCAGTGGAAAGAAGCCCTGACGTTTTACTATGTAGCAGACAGCCTTTCCGGTAATCAGTCTTCATTGTTTAAATTAAATATGGCTGTTGCAGCAATGAATGTGGGACTGACAGATCTTGCAAGAAAAAAGTATAATGAAATGGTAAGGTTTTTTCCTAAAGACCCTGAAGGCTTTTATGGCGTGGCGCTTACATCTCTTTTCATTAAAGATTTTGATAACGGCCTTTTAGCAATAGAAAGGGCTATACAAAACTATAAAATTGCCAGGAAACCCGTAAATGATGATGCTAATTTCTTGAAAGCCATGTTATTATCACACGCAGGGAAATATGAACTTGCAAAAGAATACTTTGAACAAATAAAGGATACATTTAAAGATCGCGACCAGTATAATGCCTACTACAGTTATACCCTTGTAAAGCTTTCGGAACAACAAAATGATGAGAAGTTGCTTAAAAAAGCAATGAAAATATACAACAAAATAAACAACAAAGACGAGATTCCTGATGATATTGCAGATGCTTTTAATTTTAGCGCATTAAAGGATTAATATGCACCATCATTATATCATCTACAAACCTTATGGCTACCTGAGCCAGTTTGTTTATAACCTGAAGCGTAATAAAAAGCTGCTTGGCGAATTTTACGATTTTCCTGAAGGAACTATGGCTATTGGCAGGCTCGACGAGGATTCTGAAGGGTTACTGCTGCTAACTACCGATGGCATGATGAGCGAAATAGTGCGCAGCAAAAAAGTAGAAAAGGAATATTATGCACAGGTTGACGGGCTTATTACCCCCGAAGCTGTAAAGCAGTTGCAGGAGGGTGTAGAAATAGGCTTTAAAGGTATCCGTTATACTACCCTGCCCTGCTCGGCAAAAAAGATTGATGCGCCACAACTACCGGAGCGCAGCAAAAAAATAAGGGATGAGCGCCACGGCCCCACATCATGGGTAGCTATAACAGTAACAGAGGGCAAATTTCGCCAGGTACGAAAAATGACCTCTGCTGTGGGTTTTCCTACACTGCGCCTGGTAAGGGTACGGATAGGGAATATTCATTTAGGCAACTTACAACCCGGCGAGGTTAAAGAAGTTCCCGGATTTGATGTTTAGCTTATAGGTACTATTGTAAAGCCTGCTTTTTTAACCGTTTCCATAACTTCGTCTTGTGTAGCACCATTTGGTACAACAGTCAAAATTTTATCCGGATTATCGGTATCTACATTCCACTCTTTAATTCCTTTTTTATTGTTTAGGAGAGGAGTAACCTTGG
>NZ_JAMWYY010000077.1 GCF_024305175.1 Flavobacterium sp. | reverse complement strand
GCAATCTCAATTTTTAATCTTTTAATCTGCATTTTTTTTAATCTTAATTCATTCAAATATAAATTAAACCCAACAAACATGCTCTTTCTATAAAACTTGATTTTTAAGAATTTATTTATACTAATTCTAATTACGAAACCGTTGTAGTGATATATTCATTATTAACCAACTTAAATCATCTTATTATGTCAAAAGTCAGTGTTTTCGATCAGGGATGGATAGACCTTGTTTTTGAAGGACGCAACAAAGCTTACGGAGCCTATAAACTGCGTATGGAAGAATCTAAAACAACGGTATTTGCACTTATTACAGGCATTGCCCTGCTGCTATCTTTAGTGGGTATACCTGCTGCTATAAATTATTTCAGGCCGGCACCTGTTGCCGATAATGTACTGCTTGACAAAGATATAGAGCTAACAGATATTGTTATACCGGTAGAAAAATTAGTAACTGAAGAGCCTAAACCGATTGAGCAACAGCAACAGGCAGCACCAGCTCCTAAAGATCCGGAACCTACAGTAGCATTCAGGCCTTTACAGCCTACTTCTGCTCCAATAGTAGAGCCGGTGCCGACACAAGCCACACTGCAACAAAGTAATGTGGGCAGCACTACAAGCCCCGGAGATGGCAGTAATGACTTCAGCACGGGTGTTACAAGTTCTACCGGCGGAGAAGGCACAGGCACGACTGATGGTGAGGATGACAACACGGTACATGCAGATGTAGCGCTTGATGAAGCACCTATGTTTCCCGGAGGACTGGAAAAGTTTTATAAAAAAGTAGGTGATGCATTTAACGTACCCGAAATTGGCACCAGTACTACTATAAAGGTGTTTGTATCTTTTGTTGTAGAGAAAGACGGCAGCATGAGCAACATTAAGGTTGTGCGCGACCCGGGTTACGGTGCAGGAAAAGAAGCTATCAGGGTTTTAAAATCGATAAAAACGCACTGGAAGCCGGGCAAACTTCGCGGCAAGCCGGTAAGGACAGCCTATAATTTACCTATAACCATAAATGTAAGATAATAAAAACACTAAAGGCTCCTGAATTGGAGCCTTTAGTGTTTTTTAATGCATATGTGATTTATTCAGCCGATACAACCTCAGCGCCACATACAATCATTTCTTTAATCTCTTCTGTCAGTTCCTGTAAATTGTTATTCATCTCACTATTTTGTTAAGGGTGTATTTTTATTAAAACGGTACATCATCGTCATTACTGCTGCTGTTCATGTTGCTGCCAAAGGCATCGTTAGCAGAAGGCAGGTTCTTTATAAACTGGGCATTATCGTTCATGCTTGATGGCAGTTCGTCGAAAGGAGAGCTAAAATCGTCAAGGTTATCAAACTTACCAAGGCTGCCGATAAACTTAAGCCTGATGTTATCGAGCCCGCCGTTACGGTGCTTAGCAACAATAAACTCTGCCTGCCCCTGGGTAGGCGAACGCTCCTCATCATCCCATTCATCAATTTTATAATACTCTGGGCGGTAAATGAATGACACGATATCCGCATCCTGCTCAATCGCTCCCGATTCCCTAAGGTCAGACAGTAACGGCCTTTTACTGGAACCACGTGTTTCAACTGCACGTGATAGCTGAGACAGTGCTATTACCGGCACGTTAAGTTCTTTTGCAAGCGCTTTAAGGTTACGGGAAATAGTTGAAATTTCCTGCTCCCTGTTACCGCCGTTTTTACCCCCACCGCCTGCTGTCATTAGCTGCAGATAGTCAATAATGATCATCTTGATTCCGTACTGTGAGGATAGCCTCCTTGCTTTTGCACGTAAATCAAATATGGATAAAGACGGGGTATCATCTATAAATAAAGGTGCGCGCTCAAGGTCTTTTACCTTTATACTTAACTGTTCCCACTCGTGCTTTTCGAGCTTACCTGTACGGAGCTTTTCTGACGATAGCCCTGTCTCGCTTGATATTAGCCTCGTGATAAGCTGTACCGATGACATTTCGAGTGAAAATACGGCAACGGGGTGGCCAAAGTCTATAGCAATATTTCGTGCCATAGAAAGCACAAAAGCTGTTTTACCCATACCCGGCCTTGCCGCTATAATGATAAGGTCGCTGGGCTGCCAGCCCGATGTAAGCTTATCAAGGTCATTAAAACCTGTTGCTATACCACTAAGCCCTTCTTTATTGGCTATTTCTTCAATACGCTTCTTAGCCTGTATAACAAGGCTTTGAGCCGTTTCAGAGCTACGTTTAATGTTACCCTGCGTAACTTCATACAGCTTCGATTCGGCTTTATCCAACAGGTCAAATACGTCTGTGGTTTCATCATACGATTCTTCAATGATTTCACTCGAAATTTTTATAAGGCTGCGCTGTATAAACTTTTGCAGTATAATGCGCGAATGAAACTCTATGTGCGCTGAAGATGATATTTTCTGCGTGAGCTGGATAAGGTAAAAATCGCCACCGCTCATTTCCAGCTTACCGTTCTTTTTAAGCTGTGCCGAAACTGTTAATAAGTCTATTGGCTGGGTGTCGTTAAAAAGCTGGACAATTGCCTCAAAAATATACTTATGGGCATCTTTATAAAAAGCATCCGGCTGAAGAATATCAATAACCTCATCAACCCCTTTTTTATCTATCATCATGGCGCCAAGCACAGCCTCCTCCAAGTCGAGGGCCTGTGGTGGCAGCTTGCCTTTCTCTAAATTGATAATCGTAGATTTATCAACCTTTACCGGGTTTATATTCCTGATATTTTCCATAGTGCTAATGTAAACAAATTTGAACAGGGGGTATTAAGTAATTGTTAAGAGCAGCCTGTTCATAAAATGTTTATAACGTGTGTTGCTGTTGTTGATATGTCAAAAAAAATCCGAAGCTTAGGGGCTTCGGATATATTTAGCCAAAAAGGCCCATTATTCCTTAAATTCGCCCATATTAAGGTACTTATCCATTCTTTTTGCCAAAAGTTCGTTTGTTGATAAGTCTTTAAGCTGGTTATAGGCTTTCATAATATATTCTTCAACATTCCTGAAGGTGGTTTCCCTGTCATAATGCGCACCGCCAAGTGGCTCAGGAATGATGTCATCAATCAGTTTCTGTTTTTTCATGTCTTGTGCGGTAAGCTTCAGCGCTTCGGCTGCCTGCTCTTTATACTCCCAGCTCCTCCAAAGGATTGATGAGCAGGATTCTGGCGATATAACAGAGTACCATGTGTTCTCCAGCATGAATACCTTATCGCCAACACCTATACCAAGCGCCCCGCCTGATGCACCTTCACCTATAATAATAGTTATAATTGGTGTTTTTAGGCGAACCATCTCAAATATATTCCTTGCAATTGCCTCACCCTGTCCGCGTTCTTCCGCTTCAAGGCCGGGATAAGCGCCGGGGGTATCAACTAGCGTTATTACCGGTATGCCGAATTTTTCGGCCATCTTCATAAGACGCAGGGCTTTCCTGTAGCCTTCGGGGTTTGCCATACCAAAGTTGCGGTACTGCCTTGTTTTAGTGTTGTAGCCTTTTTGCTGGCCTACAATCATAAAGCTTTGCCCGCCTATTTTACCAAGCCCGCCTATCATGGCTTTATCATCTTTAAAACCCCTGTCGCCAAACAGCTCTAGAAAGGTGTCGCCCATAAGCGCCCTTACATGATCCATAGTATAGGGGCGGTTAGGGTGCCTTGACAGCTGAACCCTTTGCCATGCAGTAAGGTTTTTGTAAATCTTTTTCTTGGTTTCTTCGAGCTTTTTCTCAATCTGCTTGCAGGTATTGGATACATCAACATCCGATTCCTGACCTATTATCGTACACTTATCAAGCTGGTCTTCCAGCTCTTTAATAGGGAGTTCAAAATCTAAATATTCCATAGTTTAAGCAGCATTTTGCTTTTGGTTCGAACTACAAAGATAAAAGTTTAAGTTCAGATAAAAGCATAAAAGCATTTAATTACTTTGCCTTTTTAGTGTATTTTTTCAGTATCCCGTTCAAAATCACCGTGGTAATAATTATGGCTGCACCTACATAAAATGTCCAGCTCATCTGCTCTTTTTCATTAAAAACAAGCAGCGCCAGTATTATGCCATATACAGGCTCCATATTAATAGTAAGCATTACTGTATATGGAGATAGAAACTTCATTACCTGTACCGATGCAATAAAGGCATAAGCAGTACAAAAAGACCCCAATGCAAACAGCCATATCCAGTCGGTTGCCGGAATTATAAAGAATGAAGCACTAAAACTGCCCGTAAACAAAAGGTAAATTGAAAGAAACAGCACTCCACCCAAAAGTTCGTAAAATGATATAACGGTCGGGTTATATTTATGTGCCAGTTTGCCGTTAATTATAGAAAAGGTTGCCGATAAAAAAGCAGAGGTTAGTGCCAGTATAATGCCATAAGTATAATCGCCTTCAAAATGAAAAATGAGGTAAAGGCCCGCCACAACAAAAAGCCCGAACAGTACTTCATACCCCACCACCCTGCGTTTGTAAAAAATAGGCTCGAGCAGCGAAGTAAAAAAAGCGCCGGTACTAAGGCATGCCAGCGTTACCGAAACATTCGAGACTTTTATAGCCTTAAAGAACGTAACCCAGTGCAGGGCGATTATTAGCCCGGCCACCAGCAGTATTACAGCTGTTTTGCCATTAAGCTTTAGCGGCAGCTTTTTTATAAATGCGTACAGCAGTATTATAAGTACTGCTATAGACATGCGGAACCACACCAGCGGAAAAGCATCGAGCGTTATGAGTGCGCCTAATACCGCTGTAAACCCCCAGATAAAAACTATGAAATGGAGGTGTATATAACTTTTAATATTATCGCTTAGCATTTCGAAGCAGGAAGATTGCTAAAATTCCGAAAACTATGTTTGGCAGCCATACCGCTATAAGCGGATTGATACTCGATTTTTCGGCCATAGTACCGAAAACCTTATCAAAGAAAATGTAAACAAATGCAAGGCTAATGCCCATAGCGAGGTTTACCCCCATACCCCCGCGGCGTTTCATACTCGAAACCGCAACTGCAATTATAGTAAGTATGAATGCCGAAACAGGTATGCTGTATTTTTTATATTTAACAACAAGATAGGTGTTGATGTTGCCCGAACCGCGTGCCCTTTCTTTATCTATAAAATTATTAAGCTCGCCAAGCGTCATGGTTTCGGCTATGTAAATTACCGGTGTAAGATCATCGGGCACAAAATTGAACTTGAACTTTTTTTCAGGTGCCGACTCCAGCACATCGCCCATTTTACCTACTGTACGCTTAGAGTAGCCTGCAAGCGTGTAGGTGCTGTCGGCTTCATTCCATGTTATAGAGCCTGCATTTATTTTATACTCAAGCTGATTACCTTTAAACTTTTCAAGGTTAAAATTGTAACCGCGTTTTTGCACATGGTTAAAGCTGCTTACATATATATATTCGTCGTCGCTTATCTGCTTATATACATCCTGGTTCTGCCGTATTTCAGGATTACTCTTTAAATAAGTGTACCTGAAATCGTTAAACCCCTTGCTGGCCTTAGGCACAAAAAAGAAACCCATTACAAGTGCCAGCAACGATATAAACGTAGCCCCCATAATGTAGGGCCTTAAAAACCGGGTAAATGATATCCCGGAGCTTAATATGGCGATGATTTCTGTATTATTGGCAAGTTTACTGGTAAACCATATAACCGAAAGGAACAGGAATATAGGGAACAACAGGTTGGCAAAGTAAATAGTAAAGTCGCCATAATACTCCATAACCTGGAGGAACGGCACCTTTTTAGCGAGAATTTTATTTATTTTCTCTGAAACATCTATCACTATACCAATAGGGATAAACAACAGCAGCATTACAAAAAATGTTGCCAGGTAGCGTTTCAGGATATACCAGTCTATTAGTTTCATGCTTTGTTCAGGGTTTCAGGTTTCAGGTTTAAAGTTTAAAGTTTAAAATCTGAAATCTAAAATCATAAATCTAAAATGATTAAAGCCTCTGGCTCATGTTGCGTACCATCATCTCTTTCCACTCGCGGAAATCTCCCGCTAAGATATGCTTTCTTGCCTCACGAACCAACCACATATAAAAACCTAAATTGTGTATCGTGGCTATCTGTTTGCCCAAATATTCGTTAGAGGCAAACAGGTGCCTCAGGTAAGCCTTAGTATATTCGGTATCAACAAAGGTTATACCCATTTCATCTATCGGAGAAAAATCGGCTTCCCATTTTTTATTCTTTATGTTGATAGTCCCGTTAGCCGTAAACAGCATACCGTTACGGGCATTTCGCGTAGGCATCACACAGTCGAACATATCTACACCTAACGCAATATTCTCTAAAATATTGATTGGCGTACCCACACCCATAAGGTAACGCGGTTTATCTTCAGGTAAAATGCTGCAAACCACATCGGTCATGGCATACATTTCTTCGGCAGGCTCGCCAACAGAAAGCCCTCCAATGGCGTTACCCACAGCACCGGCATTGGCAATATATTCAGCCGATTCTTTACGAAGGTCGGTATAGGTACTCCCCTGCACTATGGGGAAGAACGCCTGGCTGTACCCATATTTAAACGGCAGCTTTTCAAGGTGAGCAATACACCTGTCCAGCCAGCGGTGCGTCATGTGCATACTGCGCTTGGCATAGCGGTAGTCGCACGGGTAAGGCGTACACTCATCAAACGCCATAATGATATCGGCACCAATGGTACGCTGAATTTCCATTACGCTCTCCGGCGAAAAGAAATGGTACGAACCGTCGATATGCGATTTAAACTTAACCCCTTCCTCCTTTATCTTTCGGTTAGCCGAAAGCGAGTACACCTGGTAGCCGCCGCTATCGGTAAGGATATTGCGGTCCCAGTTCATAAACTTGTGCAGGCCGCCTGCTTTTTCCAGTATATCGGTTTGCGGGCGCAGGTATAAATGGTAGGTATTCCCCAGTATAATATCGGGGTTAATATCGTTTTTAAGTTCACGCTGGTGCACACCTTTAACAGATGCCACCGTGCCCACCGGCATAAATATCGGGGTTTGTATAGTACCGTGGTCGGTGGTTATCTCCCCTGCCCTGGCTTTGGTTTGCGGGTCTTTGTTAATCAGGTCAAATTTCATGTCGCTCTTTTACAGCCTGCAAAGATAGGTTTTAGATTTGAGAAGTCAGAAGGTAGATTTTAGAAATTAGATGAAAGATATTATTAGTTATATATCGAATACTATACAATACGATTTACTTCTACCAACTGTGATTAATTGCTAAAATAAAATATTTCCCCTTGCCCCTCATCAAAATTAAAAGTACTTTTGCACCTGTTTAATTAATTTCTACGAATGAAACCTAACACACAACAACTTAACGATTTAGCTATTCAGGTAAGAAGGGATATCCTTCGCATGGTTCATGCTGTAAACTCCGGGCACCCGGGCGGCTCGCTTGGATGTACCGAATTTATGGTTGCCCTTTACCAGGCAATCATGGACCGCAAGGAAGGCTTTGATATGGATGGCATTAATGAGGATATCTTTTTCCTTTCTAACGGGCACATTTCACCTGTATTTTACAGCGTGCTGGCGCGCAGCGGGTACTTCCCGGTTAGCGAGCTTGCTACTTTCAGAAAACTGGACTCAAGGCTACAGGGCCACCCTACCACCCACGAGGGGCTGCCGGGCATCCGTATGGCATCAGGCTCGCTTGGTCAGGGGCTCAGCGTAGCTGTGGGAGCAGCACAAACCAAAAAGCTTAACGGCGACAAGCACCTTGTATACAGCCTGCATGGCGATGGCGAATTGCAGGAAGGCCAAAACTGGGAAGCTATAATGTATGCTTCTGCCTATAAAGTAGATAACCTTATTGCTACGATAGATGTTAACGGCAAACAGATAGACGGCCCTACCGACGAAGTACTGAACATGGGCAGCATAGGCGCCAAGTTCCTTGCTTTTGGCTGGGATGTGGTAGAGATTCAACTGGGCAACAACATAGAGGCTATTATAGCAGGAATGCAGGAAGCGAAAGCCCGCACAGGTAAAGAAAGGCCGGTTTGCGTATTGCTGCATACCGAAATGGGTAACGGTGTAGATTATATGATGCACACCCATGCATGGCACGGTAAAGCGCCAAACGATGAGCAGCTTGCCAAAGCAATGGAGCAAAACCAAATAACTTTAGGGGATTATTAAGCCCCCCGACCCCCAAAGGGGGCATACTTACCTTATTGTTTTAATAATAACACCTGTTCCCCTTGCAGGAGTTCCCCCCTCGGGGGATAGGGGGCTTTTAGTCATGAAAAAATATACAAATACAGGAAATAAAGATACACGCTCCGGTTTTGGGGCAGGGCTTACTGAGTTAGGCCAAAAGAATGAAAATGTTGTTGCCCTTTGCGCCGACCTTATCGGGTCGCTTAAAATGGACGACTTTAAAAAGAACCACCCTGAGCGTTTCTTTCAGGTGGGTATTGCAGAGGCTAACATGATAGGCATGGCTGCAGGTATGACCATAGGCGGAAAAATACCTTTTACAGGTACTTTTGCCAACTTTTCTACAGGCAGGGTTTACGACCAGATTCGCCAGTCGGTTGCCTATTCAGGTAAAAATGTAAAGATATGTGCATCTCACGCGGGCTTAACGCTTGGCGAAGATGGTGCAACCCACCAAATACTGGAAGATATAGGCCTGATGAAAATGCTTCCGGGCATGACGGTTATCAATACCTGCGATTATAACCAGACCAAAGCGGCAACGCTTGCCATAGCCGACCATGACGGCCCGGTTTACCTGCGTTTCGGGCGTCCGTCTGTACCTAACTTTACACCGGAGAACGGCACATTTGAAATAGGCAAGGCTGTAATGCTAAATGAAGGTACTGATGTTACCATAATAGCAACAGGGCACCTTGTTTGGGAAGCGCTGGAAGCTGCCGAGGCACTGGAAGCTAAAGGCATATCTGCCGAGGTAATAAACATACACACCATAAAGCCACTTGATGAGGAAGCGATACTTAAATCAGTAGCCAAAACAGGCTGTGTGGTTACTGCCGAAGAACACAACATACTGGGCGGGCTTGGTGAAAGCTTAGCACGCACACTCGCGCTAAACAATCCTGCTCCGCAGGAGTTTGTGGCTGTAAACGACAGTTTCGGCGAAAGCGGCACTCCCGACCAGCTTATGGAAAAGTATAAGCTAAACGACACCGCCATTGTTGAAGCTGTAGAGAAAGTGATAAAGAGGAAGTAATCGTTTTTATTTACTATATTTAAATCCCAATCTATTTCAGGTTGGGATTTTTTATTTTGAATGACCTGGCTTTATATTAATAATGTATTCCCAACTTCTTTCGGATGGATTCCAATTATTATCAGAATAAAAATATAAATCCCATATATCTCTATTCTCTCTAAATTCTGTATAACTTACTTCTTCTGAATTTTCATCTCCTAATAAAAAAGTATATTCAACGAAATTTTTATATTCATCAGTTGTCGTTATTTCAAAATAAAAGGGATTAGTCCATTGCTCAGTGGTATTTTCTCTACCCGTAATTAAAATTCCCCAAATACAAAATTTATGTTCTGACACAATGATTTTAGTTAATAAACTATCATCTAACCAGCTACCATCCCAATCATCTCTTAATGAAAGATGCTTGGAAAGCATATAAGTAAGTATTGTAGACATATCTCCTGTCACTTCATTATAATACTTACTTAGTAGAAAATCATGTTTCCCTTTCTTAAAAAATTTGATTTCATCTAATAACATCTTTTCTAATTCTAATAGCGGTTTCATTATAAAATATAATATCTGTTTTCCAAAAAATTACTGGAAGATAACACTATAATATACTAATAAGCAACACACATCATTTTTAAAATCAAAGACAGTATCGTAACCAAAATCAGAATTGGTAAATTCCAAAATGATTTAAATACAGAAGAAATCCTCAACGATCATTTGTGGAAACAAAAAAACCGCTCTTTTAAGCGGTTTTTTTATGTTCTATTAAAAACAGGCAGGATCTAAATGTTTTTTAATTATACCGCCTTCGCAGGGTGGTATATCTTCAAAATCATAAGCCTCGCCCGTTAACGGGTCTTCAATTTCCTGGCGGGTGGTATAACCATCGCCGTCATCATCAGTATCAAGGTAATTCGGTATATCATCCCCATCGGTATCATAGTCGGCAATATCAACACCTTCTATAGTCTCATCTTTATTTAAAATACCGTCGCCATCGCTGTCGGCATACGTAATATCAAACAGCTTAAAGCTAAAGATAAGCGGCGAGTATGACGGTATGTTTACCTGTGCGGAGTTATAATAGCCAAAAGCCGAAGGCAGGAACATAACCCCGGCGCCATAGTTCTGAAAACTTGCAGGGTCAGGGTTACCCGGTTCATCTATGTACTCCCCACCCCTGAATAATGGCATAAGTTCGCGCCAGCCTAAAATAGTTCCGGCAAGTGAAGAATATACCTGCGGAAATGGGTTATAATCAAATTGTGTCCCGTCTAACCTGAAGCCACGGTAGGCTGCAAGCACATTATCTGCTCTTGTAGGCTGTTTGCCTACCCCTTCGTTAAGCACCAGGTAATACAGCGTCATCTCTACATCATCAATACTAACCTGCTTGTTTTGCAGCGGATATGTTGTCTGGTCCCATATAGAGGTTTGCTCGGCAGGAATGGTAAGCGTATCAATCTGAACATTAAAGTCAGCATCTACACTCGCTATATAATGTGTTTTAAGGTATTCTTCTATAAGTGGCTTTTCAACCGCATACTGCTCATCATAAGGCCTTGGCGGCGTTATAGAGTTATCATCATCATTTTTACAGGCTGCAACAAAAAATATGGCTGCTAAAAGGCTTAAATACCTTAAATTTCTATTCATTTTTAATTTTTATTTTAATGGCGCAAGATACAATTTTCCGCTATTTTTGTACAGCTATAACAACGATTTTTAGAGATTAGTATGAGGATTGACAAATATTTATGGTGTGTGCGCTACTACAAAACACGCAATATAGCTACAGAGGCCTGCAAGAAAGGGCACATATCTGTAAACGGGCAGCAGGTAAAGCCGTCGCGGGAGGTTTTTAAAATGGATAAGATAACCGTGAGGCGCGACCAGATCAATTATCAGTTAACCGTGATTGATATTCCACAGAACCGCGTAGGCCCTAAACTTGTAGATGTTTACCGAAAAGACGAAACACCTGCTGAGGCTTTTGAGCATTTAGAGATGTTAAGACTAAGTAAAGAACACTACAGAGCGAAAGGCACAGGGCGCCCAACCAAAAAAGACCGAAGGGATATTGAAGATTATACCGATGAGGGTTTTGATTTTGAAGACAATGAATTTTGACAGCAACTATTGGGAGGAGCGTTACAAGAATGACCAGGCAGGATGGGATGCAGGGAGCATAACCACACCCATAAAGGGCTTTATAGACAGCCTTACCAATAAAAACCTTAAAATACTTGTTCCCGGGGCCGGTAACGGGTATGAGTTTGAATACTTAATACAACTGGGGTTTAGCAACAGCTATGTTATAGATATAGCAACAACCCCGCTGCAAAACATTAAAGCACGGCTTCCTGAAGTACCTGACAGCAATATAATACATGGCGACTTTTTTGACCATGCCGGAGAATATGACCTTATTATAGAGCAGACATTTTTTTGCGCGCTAAATCCCGCATTAAGGCAACAGTATGCTGAAAAGATGTACAGCCTGCTAAAACCGGGAGGTAAACTGGTGGGGCTTCTCTTCAACTTTCCGTTAACAGAGCAAGGTCCGCCTTTTGGTGGTTCTGCTGTAGCGTATGAAGCGATTTTCAGCGCTCAGTTTACCATTAATAAGATGGAAGAAGCCTATAATTCAATCAAGCCGCGGGCAGGAAAAGAACTCTTTTTTATCTTTGAGAAAAAATAACACTAACCTGATGAAACATATAATACTAACACAGCAGGAAATAGAGCATAAAACAAAGCGAATAGCCTACCAGATATACGAAACCTTTTCTGATGAAAAAGAAGTGGTACTGGCAGGAATTACCACCAATGGGTATATTTTTGCACAGAAACTGGCTGATGAGCTAAATGTAATTTCTGACCTGAAGGTAACGCTGTGTGAGGTAAAAATCAATAAGCAAAATCCTTTGGATAGAGTAGAGACTTCTTTACCTGCAGAAGAATATACCAATAAAGCACTGGTATTGATTGATGATGTTTTAAACTCGGGCACAACACTTATTTATGGTGTTAAGCACTTTCTTGAAGTACCGCTTAAAAAATTTAAGACAGCTGTGTTAGTAGACCGTAACCACAAACAATATCCAGTTAAAGCTGATTTTAAAGGCCTATCGTTGTCCACCTCGTTAAAAGAGCATATACAGGTTGTTTTTGATACTGAAGAGGCCTACGCCTTTCTTAGCTAATAAAGGCTCATAATTTCATTTACAACAACTTCGGGGCTCTTGCCGTCTGTTATAACAGAATGCTTTGCTTTATTATAAAAATAGCTTCGTTCGAACAGGTGCTGCCCTATATATTCCGTTAAATCATCACCTCGCAAACCTTTTAGCAGAGGGCGTTCGGTAGTATCGGCAGTAAGTCTTTTTATAATCTCGGGTATAGAAGCTTTAAGATAGATTGATATAACATCTTCCTGCTCCAGAAAGAGATGATTGTTGGCATAACAGGGCGTTCCGCCACCCAGGCTAAGCACAAAACCATTATCGCTTTGCACAATTTCTTTTAAGGTTTCATGCTCTGTTTTGCGGAATTTAATTTCACTTTCCTGAAAGAGCTGCGGAATTGTTTTCCCTGCATTTTGCACTATAACAGCATCAAGGTCAATATACTTAAGTCCTGATGCAGATGCTAAAAGCAGGCCTATAGTGCTCTTGCCGGAAGCCATATAGCCACACAAAATAATTTTTTTCATGTAATAAGTAGTTATATAC
>NZ_JAMWYY010000076.1 GCF_024305175.1 Flavobacterium sp. | reverse complement strand
GGGTATAGAAAATGTATTTAACGTGCTGCAAAAAGTTGGGCACGAAAATGTCTTGCTGGTAATCTCGGCTATGGGCAAAACCACCAATGCCTTAGAGGTTGTGGTTAAAAACTATGTGGATAAATCGGCAGAGCTGCAATCATCCATCCAGGAAGTAAAAAAATACCACAACCAGATACTGCTCGATTTGTTTGAAGAAGAAACACACGAAGTATTCTTTGCGGTAAACAAGCTGTTTACAGATTTAGAAAGTTTCCTTAAAAATAACAAGTCGCCAAATTATAACTTTGTGTATGACCAGGTGGTAAGCACGGGCGAAATTCTCTCTACAACCATAGTGAGCCACTATTTTAATTACAGGGGGCTGCACAATGAATGGAAAGACGTTCGCGAGTTTATAAAAACTGATAATACCTACAGGGATGCTGTTGTAGACTGGGAGCAGACGCAGCAAAATATTGCCAAAAACATAAAGAAGAAAACGCTTGTAATTACGCAGGGCTTTTTAGGTTCTGACGAAAATAATTTTACCACAACTTTAGGCAGGGAAGGGTCTGACTATACTGCCGCCATTTTTGCTTATTGCCTAAATGCTGAAAGCGTAACAATATGGAAAGACGTGCCCGGAGTGCTTAACGCCGACCCGCGTTATTTTGATAATGCCATACTGCTTAACCAGATTTCCTATCGCGAGGCAATAGAGCTGGCTTTTTATGGCGCTACCGTTATACACCCCAAAACACTTCAGCCTTTGCAGCGCAAAGAAATACCGCTTTATGTAAAATCATTTATAAACCCATTATTACCGGGCACAAGTGTTAGTAAGGGCGCCGACCTTGAGCCACACACAAGCTGCTATATCGTTAAGAAAAACCAGTTGCTGATATCGCTGTCATCACTCGATTTTTCTTTTATTATGGAAGAAAATATAAGCGAGATATTCAGCCTGCTGCACAAGTATAAAATGAAGGTGCACCTTATACAAAATTCAGCCATCAGTTTTTCTGTGTGTGCAGATGATAAGTTCGGCAACTTTGCAGAGCTTAAAAGTATACTCGACAGGAAGTTTAAGGTCACCTACAACGAAAATGTTTCCCTTTATACCATAAGGCATTTTACCGATAAATCGGCAAAAGCAATTGCACAGGATAAAGATATCCTCGTAAGGCAGGTAAGCCGGGAAACCATGCAAATTGTGGCAAAAGACAAACCTGTAAACGAATAATATTTTTTTTTGTACTTTTTTATTGTTTTATTTTTTTAACACTTGTAGTAAATTTTAAGAAAAATTTTATATTTACAAAAATTCTTAAAAACTAAAAAATGAGTGGAAAAAAAGTACTTAAGTATGTAGGTATTGGCTTTGCCGGACTTATTGTTATTTCAGCTATTATGACGGCCGGAGGCGATGAAGCCGAGGCAGCACCTGCAACAGAAACACCTGCTGTTGAAACACCTGCGGCAGCAAATGCACCCGTAGTGCCTGCATCTAAATGGAACTACAGCGATGAAAAAGACAAAATGAGCGGCGAAACCAAATACTTTGCATTTATTGATGCCGATCAGCTTCTTAATTTCGAGTTTCCGTATGACGGAGGTTCTACTGCAAGCCTTCAAATCCGTAATGAGGAGAAAAGTACAGATGTTATGTTTCTTATCTCAAAGGGACAGATTGTAACCGGTAATGCTATAGACGGAGGTACAACACGTGTTAAATTTGATGACGAAAAACCAATGATGGTTAACGTTTCTTACCCAAGCGACCACAGCACTGACGTGATTTTCCTTTCTCCTACAAAGAAAATAGTAGATAAAATGAAAACAGCCAAGAAATTTCTTATAGAAGTAGAATTTTATGATGAAGGCATAAGGCAGATAGAGTTTGATGTTGACAAACTTGAATGGAACCATTAATAAATAAAAAAAACTGCCTTTAAAGGCAGCTTTTTTTATCGGTTATAATATTCGCTGTTCCAGATGGCATCATTAAAGTTTTTGCCCTTCCAAAAACAGTAATATAAAGCAATTCCGCAAACAGATTTAAAGGTAAATAAAAACGAGACCAGTACATACTGGCTCATGTTATCACCATAAAACAGCCATTTCGCCGAAGCCCACGTGAACAGTATGGTTACCGCCGTAAGGAACAACAGCAGGCTGCCAAAGTTTCGCATTGGCCTTACCATCATCTTTCGGAAAGGGCTTAAATCATTACCCCATTTGTGTATTAAGTAATAATAACCATCGCCGATTGGGGCAAACAAGAGCGGGTCGTCATAATTTTTAAGGTAAAATTGTTTAGAGGGCGCCATTATCATAAAACCTTTCAGGCTTGTTTCATGGACTGCCTCCAGCCTTTTTATTTCGGTTATGGCTTCTTCGGGTATAGTATTTTTAAAAAGGTGGCTGCTTAAAAAGCGGAGCCTGTAGTCAATACATATTTTGCGTATTTGGCTTATATGAAAAATCCTCCCCGGTTCTAGTAGCCCTACGCTAAAATTGTTAAATACAGCGTTACTGTCATCACCCAGCCTTGCCTTAATTTCTTCTCTTTTTTGTTCGTCGGCGGCCAGTATTTCGTTTACCTGCCGCATAAGGGCTTCTTCCTTGAGCATCTGCTCCCTTGCTTTAAGCAATTCCTGTATCAGGTTTTTTCTTTCAAACAGCATAATCCTGAAATATTATTTTAACATGCATAAAGTTAGTTAATTATAAATTAACTTCACATTACACAATTCTTAAACTGCTGTTTTACAGTTGTTAAAAAATATTGCAAATGCATATTAACAAATTCTCATTATAAAGCTGCAAATTCTCATCCAAACTATGCCTTTACCATTTCCTTTAATCATAGCTTATTATATAAATTACTTTTGTTAAAATAAGTTAAATCTTAATAAGCAAGTGTATGAACAGGCGCGCTGTAATAATAGTAATACTGCTGGTTGTAATAATAGGAGGCTACTTTTTCTATAACAGCTACCTGTATAAAGATGCACGCAACATAGCTGGAGAGCAGCCTGCCTTTACGGTAGATGCAGGGCAGATGCTTGCCGAATATGAGCAGGGAGCCGAGGCGGCTACAGCAAAATACCTTAATAAAACAATAGCAGTGCAGGGCAGGGTTACCAGTGTAAACGATTCGGTGGTAATTATAGACTCGGCTGTTTTTTGCGCATTTGCAGGAAAAAGGGAAATATATGTAGATGAAGCCATAACCGTTAAGGGGAGGTGTATAGGCTATGACGAAATTTTTGGTGAAGTAAAGCTTGACCAGTGTACGCTGACTAACTAACAACCGGATATGAAAAAAATAATACTGCTGGCATGCCTGTCTTTTGCAATGGCCGCCACTGCACAGGAAGACCTGCTTAACGAACTCGACTCTGTACAGGTAGGTGATGAGGCCTATGCTACTGCAGCGTTTAAAGGCTTGCAGATTGTAACGCTGCAAACCACAAAAATTCCTGCAAAGAATGAATTTTACTTTGTTGTATCGCACCGTTTTGGCACCCTTAAAGACGGTATATCAGAGTTCTTTGGGCTTGATATGGCAACAACAAAGCTTGGCGGGGTTTATGGTATTACCGAATGGCTTTCTGTAAGCGCTTCAAGGCATACTATGCTTAAGGTTTACGAAACAGGCATTAAATACAGGCTGGCAAGGCAGGGAAGCAGCTTTCCGTTAGAGATTGTAGGGTATAACACAGCAGGCATTAATACTTTCCTGGAAGAGGAAGATTACCCAAAGCTGGAATTTGCCGACAGGCTTACTTATACCAGTCAGCTATTAATATCGCACAAGGTGTCAGACAAGGTTTCGTTAGAGCTTGTGCCGACCTATATACACAAAAACCTGTATGACCCTGCAATTGAGAACGATAACCAGTTTGCTGTGGGGGCAGGTGGCAGGGTAAAGCTAACCAAGCGGCTTTCGCTTAACATGGAGTATGTGTATAACGCCGATAAGCCCGATTTTTATGTTAACCCGCTTTCGGTAGGGCTGGATATAGAAACCGGAGGGCATATATTCCAATTGCTGTTTACCAACTCTCAGGCCATGACAGAGAGTGGGTACATAACCAATGCAGCAGGCGACTGGGGCGATGGCGATTTTTTCTTTGGGTTTAACTTATACAGGGTATTTTAAAGATGAAAAAATATTTAGCAATACTGGCGGTCGCCATGTTTGGCGTTGGCTGCGAAACCAACACCTATGAAGATTTGCTTGATGAGGAAGTGCCTTCGGGTGCAATAACCTATAATGCCAATGTAAAAAGCATAATAGACGCCAACTGTGCAAGCTGCCATTCGCAGGGAGGTACAGCTTCATTCCGCCTGCTTACCAATTATGCTGAGGTTAAGGCGGCAGTAGAAAACGCAGGCCTGCTGGACCGCATACAGAGGCAGAACGGGGAGCCGGGCCTTATGCCGCAAACCGGGAGAATGCCGCAGGACAAGATAAATACTATATTGGAGTGGAATGCACAGGGCCTTCCGGAAAATTAATTGTATTATGAAAAAGAATATCATACTGTTGTTTTTACTGATTCCATTTGTGTTTTACGGGCAAAAATTCAGCACACGCACGGGCACAGTAAAATTTGAGGCATCTGTACCTTCTTTTGAAGAGGTTGCCGCACAAAATAAATCGGTTTCGGCAGCTCTTGATGCTTCCGGGGGAGAAGTAGCCGTACTGGCCCTTATGAAAGGGTTCCGGTTCAAGGTTGCGCTGATGGAGGAGCATTTTAATGAAAGCTATGCTGAAACCGATAAATTTCCTAAAGCTACCTTTAAAGGGAAAATTGAAGGGCTGGACATTAGCAAGCTAACTGCAACCGGGCAGGTTTTTACTATTACCGGTGACCTGACACTGCATGGTAAAACCAAAAAGATAACCGACAGGGTGGTAGTATCGCGCTCCGGCAACATAATTACCCTAACCGGCAGCTTTAATGTTAAACCTGCAGATTTTGGTATAGAGATACCAAAAGTAGTAAGCAGTAAAATTGCCGAAACAGTAATTATAGAATATAGCCTTCCGCTTAACAAACAGTAACCAACTTATTAAAATAAACATGAAGAAAATTACCCTTATACTCCTTCTGATAACTGCATTTTGCCATGCACAGCAAAAAGCGGAGAAAGACGTTTTTGACACGGCCCGCTATGGCACCCTTGCAGACATGCAAAAACTGCATGCCGCCGATAAAGATATTATCAATGCCATAAGCCCGATGGGTTTTACCCCGCTTATACTTGCCTGCTACAGGGGCAATATTGAGGTAGCAGAGTATCTTGCGAAAAATGTAAAGAACATAAACCAGATAAGTGATAATGGCACTGCCCTTGCCGCAGTGGCTGTAAAAGGCAATACAGCGCTTGCCAAAATACTGCTGGAAAACAAAGCCGACCCTAATATTGCAGATACAATGGGTATTACGCCAATAATTTATGCAATACAGTTCGAAAATAAAGAACTTGTAGAACTGCTGTTAAAATATAAAGCCAGTAAAACGGTAAAAGACAAAGAAGGCAAAACCCCTATGGATTATGCCGTATTTACCAACAACAACGATATTATTAACCTTTTAAAAAAATAAGCTCATGAAAAAACTATTACTTTGCTTGCTTGTCCTTGTATTCGGTGCGGGGCTTTGGGCACAATCTAAAACTACCGGTACAGTTACCCTTACCACGGGTATGACAGCCAAAATGGACCTTAACAATGCAACCAGTACCGTAACCCTTACTTTTACAGGCCCTTCAGACAGGTGGTTTGCGCTGCAGTTCGGCTCCTTTACATCAGGACAGGGTATGGCAAGCGGCCAGGATCTTGTTTATGCAACCAATACCGGGCTGGTAGATGCAGTAATGAATGGTTCGGGCAACACGCCTTCTACCGATACTAACAACTGGACAGTAAGCTCTAATACCGTTGCCGGCGGTACGCGCACAATTATTGCCACAAGGGCATTTACAGGCGGCACGGGCGATTTTAACTTTACTTACAGTATGACCGATATTGACTTTGCCTGGGCAAGAGGAAATGGGGCCGGATATAGCCTTGCTTATCATGGTGGTTTCAGGGGCTTTCAGTTGAACAGGACATTTACCTGTATAGCACCTGATGTACCAACCGCCGCTGCTCAATCTTTCTGTACAGGCGCAACAGTTGCTTCGTTACAGGCTACAGGTGCTGCAGGAGCCGAGTTTAACTGGTACAGCACACCATCGGGCGGCACAGAACTGGCAGCCGGTACTGCACTAACTACAGGCAACTATTATGTATCGCAAACTGTTGATGCCTGCGAGAGTACACGCACAACAGTTGCTGTAACGGTTAACAGTGCTAATGCCCAGGTAATGATGGATGTTACTGCCTGCAATAGCTATAGCCTGCCTGCATTACAGCCTAACAATACTTACTATACAGGGCCTGGCGCTACAGGAAACATGCTTGCAGCAGGCGATGTTATAACAGCTACACAGCTTATTTACATTTATGCCCAATCGGGCACTACACCAAACTGCACTGCCGAGAGCAGTTTTACGGTAGTAATAAATACAGTTGCGGCTCCTACAGCCAATGCAGATCAGGTATTTTGTGCCGGCGCTACAGTTGCCAATCTTGAAGCTACAGGCATGGCGGGGGCATCATTTATATGGTATCCTGCCGCAACAGGCGGAACACCGCTTTCAGAAACAACAGTGCTTGCCACGGGTACTTATTTTGCAGCACAGGCTGTAACAGGTTGTGAAAGTACTGCAAGGGTACAGGTTAACGTTACCGTTAATGCTATACCTGCTACACCTACGGGTGCAGCAACACAGGAGTTTGAGCCGGGTGATACTATTGCCGATCTTGTATTTACTACTGAAGGTGATGCAACGATAACATGGTATATTATGGATGCCGGTATGCAGCTTGTTGAGGTGGATACTGATACCCCACTACAGGATGGAGGGCAGTATTACGTAACCCAGACAATAAATGAATGTGAAAGCGAACCTTTAATGATAACTGCAGTAGACAATCTTAGTGTAGGAAGTGTAGATAGCAAAGCTTTTGTTATATACCCTAACCCTGCGGCTGATGTGATAAACATTACAGGTAAAACTGCTATAAGCAAAGTTACAATAAGTAATATGCTTGGGCAGGAGTTGCTTAATGTAACTTCTGGTACTGATACTGTAACAGTAGATATAGCTGTACTACAAGCCGGAAATTATTTAGTGAGGGTATATTCCGGTGAGGCTGTTTCGTCTTATAAAATAATAAAGAGATAGTATTTAACGAATAGTATATTTAAAAGGCTTCCTAATGGGAAGCCTTTTTGGCTTAAAGCTATTTTTTACAGATTAATAAAAAGGTATGATATTTGAATTAAGAGATGTAAATTGCGAAAAAAATAAATGGGAATGAAGCTTGTAATGTTGTGTATCTTATTTTTAACCGGTGTTTCGGTGCCGGAATTAAGAACCCTTCGGGAAAACTATGTTAGTGCTGCACAGTCAGAAGAAGATGCCAACAACTTTCATGATTCCTTAAGCAAGATTGAAAGCAGCAATACTACCCTTATGGCTTATAAAGCTGCCTCTATTGTATTGCTCGCAAAATATGAAAGCGGCCTTATTACCAAAACGAAGCTGTTTAACAGGGGAACATCATTACTCGAAGAAACTCTGAAAAAAAATCCGGATGATTATGAGGCGAGGCTTATACGTCTCAACATTCAGGATAATGTGCCATGGATAACAGGCTATAAGGATGATATTGATAATGACAAGGCATTTCTCATAAAGAATTATAGTAAACAATCTGTTGACCTGAAGGCTTTCACAAAAAAATATGTAAAGCAGTCGGATGCATTTACAGATAAAGAAAAGCAGTATTTTAATTAAAAAGCTGTTGGCAGCATGAGCAGGAACGGTATTGCCTTGCTGTAATCTGTGCTATCATAAAAAAAGCCGGTAAGCTGTAAGTTGGTATAGTATTGTTTTACATTATCAAAATATATTTTTTCAGCAGGAACCTGCCAACATTTAAATCCTGCTTTTTCGGCTAAGAACCATTTCTCCAAAAGCCTTCCCGCCCTTCCGTTACCATCGTCAAAAGGATGTATTTTTACAAACGCCAGATGTATAAAAGCGGCATAATAGACTACTTCTGTAAATGATAAGTCAGAGCTTATCAGGGTATCTATATCTTCAAAAAGTTTGTCCAGTTCTTTTTTAACCATCTCTGCGCGGCAGGCTTCATACTCTACCGTTCCTGTGTTATGGTTAAGTATTATCATTTCGCTATTACGTACCTTCCCCCTTCTTTCCTTTATTAAAAGATGTTCTGACAATATAGCGTGCGCCTTCAAGAAGTTTGTTATGTTCAATAGATTCTCCTGCGCAAAAACATAAGCATTATAAAGGTCTTCAGGTTTTTGCACCAACTCCTGCGCAATTCCGGTATTGTATAATTTATATTTTAAAAAGCTGTCAAGTTCTATAGCTTCTCCTTCAATTTTAGATGAGCATACAGCAGACATTGAATTATAAAAAGTAAACCGTTCCGTTGCTTTTTCCTCTTCCAGGCTATTAAAACGCTTTTCAGTGCCGGAGGGGAGCATCGTGGTAAACGGTTCTAAAAATTCGCTTTTAAGTATCTTGAGCTGTTGCATAAACAAATGTAATCAAATTACAATTTAAAAATAGGCGCGCAGTTGCACGCTGCCGGTGTGTATTGCTTTTGCAGTTTCGCTTTTGCGCCCCTGGTAATTGATATTAACATCAAGAAAAGAAGTTAGGTTTTTTTGCAGTAGCAGTCTCCACGTAAGGTTTTCGCCTGCCTGCAAACCTTCAAGCATCTGGAATGCAGCAGGGCTTAACTGGTTGCCCGTAAAATCATTTTTGTAGTAGGAGAATTCGCCACTTACGGTAAACTGCTTTTCAGATGCATAGTTAAATGATGTGCCCAGCCTTTGCTGGTATAGCGTTTCGGCATCGCCTATGCGGTTCTTTTTACTTTCATATTCGTAGAACACATCCCAACTGGCATTGCGCGAAAAGATATATGATATTTTTGGCCCCGCAAGATAGCTTTCAATCTCATAGTTACGGCTGCCATAGTTTTCAGAATATGTTTCGGTATTAATAGTTTGGCCGTTAAGGCTAAAAAGCCATGTTTGCTTCAACAGGTGGGCATACTGCAATTGGTGAGAGCTGCTTATGTTTTCCTGCGAGCCTACCGTAAGCAGGTTTTTAGCACGGCTTTTTATAAATGTGTATATAACCGAATGGTCCTGCTTGCCACGGTTGTAAAAAAGGCTGTTGCGTATGCTCGAGGTAATGCCAAGCAGATTTTTTTCTGCCGAAGAAAAAGGGTTCAGGTCAAAATTACCGCCACTGCGTTCAATCTTACGGTCTATCAGGTAAGAGGACTGGTTGTAAAAATAGGAGAGGAATTTTTTGAATCCGGTTTCATTCTGCCACTGGTTGGGGTTAAGTGTCAGCGATTGTGAGAATTTATTTTGATGGGTGCGTACAAAGACCTGGTTTGGCAAAAACACGCGTACGTATTTAGCCTGGTCAGGGAATGGCGCTATTTCAAATTCCTGCAGTTCCTGTATGCCGTTGTCGTTATAATCGTTCCACATATACACACCCTGTCCCGGTTCAACTTCTATATATGTAAACTCCTGCTGCGCTATGGTGCCCGATGTGGTTTCGTAGGCTGTAGTAACCTGCACAAGCTGGTCCCAGTAGCGGTCATTATACAGTATCCGCGAGTTTAAAGAGGGTTCGTCTTTAAAGGCAGGGTCTTCAAAAGTAAGGTTACGGTAATTAGCAAAAACAGTCAGGTCGCTTTTCTCTGTCTGGATGAGCCTTGATTTAAGGTAATAGGAGTGGGATGTGTTTACTTTTTTGAGCAGCCCGCCCACAAGGCTGTCGTTAACCCGCTGCAGGTAGCCCAGTTCAACATATACCCGCGTACTGTCTCCGCGCCCCACAAAAGCGCCAAACTCGCTAAAGCGCTGGCTAAGCTGCGATAGCTGGTTGGTGGCTTTAAGCTTTTCGCGGTTATCTTCAAGCCTTACAGAACCGCCCGCCCAGTTTTTACCGAAATGATACTTGGCACGGGTTTCATTGCGAATAAAAGTCGATTTTGCATAGTCGCCGTTACTTTCCAGCCAGCTACCCTGTTGCTGTACTAATAGTTTGTTATAATTATATATACCGTCAACCACATGGCGTGTACCACTAAAAGTGCCTGAAAAGCTTAGGTGTTCTGCCTGGTAATTTAACTGCCCCCTTTGCGGCAGCCTCAAAGTTGTGCCGGCTATCAGGTAGCTTTGGTTGGTATTTGTGGTGGTAATGCCTAACAGGTTCCAGTCACGGTTAAACTCTATATTAAAAAGCCGCTCTATAGTCCTGAAATCTTTTTGCACAAACTGGTATGAGGCAATTGCATCAGCCTCCCATTTGCCTGTGTAAAGCCTTTGCTTTGCATTAAGCCTGCCCGCATAGCCCTGGTTATCATTGTCATCAACAGGGGAGTACAGGTTGAGGTCGTTGTTACTTATGGCGGTTTCAAAATCTACAAGCGTTTTTTCATCCGGGTTATATTTACCTATTACCGTGGCAATTTGCAGCTTTACGGGTGGGGTTAAACGTATTATCGGCTCATAATTGCCCTGCGGCACACCGCCTACAGGCGGTACATATTCATAGATCCGGCCTACTGCCGCAGCATTGGAAAGTATGTAGTTGCCATTGTTATTCCCAACAAGGCTAAACCTTACATTATACAGCTCCTCATCAGGGTTATTAGAGAATTCAAAAACCTCTGCGCCGTTTACAATTACCTTACGGTATAATATCTTGTTTTCAGAATAGCTGTCAATATAGGCAGAAGGCGCCGTCATAAGCCCGGTGTCATCGCCTGCATCCTGTAGTATGGCTACCTGCTCCTCCGAAAGGTTTTGCTGTAATGGCTGGTTTTTTACATCATTTTCAGAATATACATAACCGCCTATGCTCCAGTCTTCGCGTTCGTGGGTTATGCCGCCATAGGCAACAAAACGGGTATAGGTGCGCTCGCTGTACTGATATTCTACATTTATTCGCATTTCGGAGGTTATAGGGAACAAAGGCGTAAAGATGATCTCCCCTGCGTTGTAGTCGATAATATAGTCGTTGCTTTCGCCTCTTTCCAGCAATATCCCGTTCACGAAAACCCTTTCCGAACCTGATATAATAAGTACATATAGCTCTTCATTAGGCCCGCGAAGCTTGTAAGGCCCCTGGTTGCCTTCCTGCCCGGTAAAGGTGCTGCGGGCATACTGACCCCGCACCAGTGCTGCTGCAGTAGATATGGTTGTGCGGGAGCTGGTGTCCCCAAAAGCAAAGGTTGTAGAAAGCCCCTGTACCTTTTTACTGAAATTCATAAACCGCGACTGCCTGTTTTCCAGGAAAAGGTCGCCTGCACGGATGTTCCAGTTATCGCTGAACATTTCTATGAATATCTGGTCAAATTCATCCAGCTTTTGAGAGTAGCCGCCTTCCTGTAACGGGATGTTGCTGTCCTGTATAGAGGCGCGAAGGCTGACTTTATTTGAAAGCTTGCCGGTTATCTGCAAATCAAGGTTTGAGTTTACTACTGCATTCTGGTTATTGCCCACCGTTACACCGCGCGTAATACTTCCGGATGTGTTTAGCCCCTCAAACGGGCGAAACGGTTTAATGCTGCCGGCACTAAGGGCATAACGCCTCCCTTCGGCAGCATCATTAGCCACTACGGTTGTATTATCATAAATGCTGTATTTTTTGGTAAGGTAGTCCGGGTAGCTCAGGTAGCGCATGGTAAGCGTGTCGGTACTGCGGTAGCCATTTTTAAACACCAGGACACTGTTACGAAAGTCAACCGAATAGTAGCTGGTATCAATATCTTTGCCCTGCTTGTCCTGCAGCTTAAAAAATACTTTATTGATGCTCACGCTGTCAATCCTGATAGTATCGCGTTCTGCGGTAATGAGTCGCTTTTTGTAAGGCGTAGTTATTTCCTGCGCATAAACTGCGGAAAAACAGCACATAAAAATAAGTAACAGCCCTCTTTTAAACATCACTACTTTATAACTCCAAAAAGGCAAAAGTAGTGTATTGCGGTTTAATTACTTAAAGGCTGTGCTTAAACGCTAAGGCACCCCCTGAAACCCCTTGCCGCGTAGTAAGAATCTGCGCCGTTGTGGTAAGTAAAAACATGGTTGTAGCGCCTGTCGCCAAATATCGCCCCGCCATGCTTTCGGATAGCATCAGGGGTAAGCAGCCAGCTCGATGTTTTAGTGTCAAATGCGCCAAGCTGCTGCAGGTGTGCATACTGTGCTTCTGTAAGCAGGGTAATGCCCATAGCTGCCGCTGCTTCCATAGCATTATTAGCAGGCTTGTTTTGTTTGCGCGCATCCAGTGCGGCGCGGTCATAACAATAGCTGCGCCTTCCTGCCGGGCTTTCAGCTGAGCAGTCAAAGAAACTGTACTCACCGGATGCACTATCAAATTCCACAACATCGGGCTCGCCGCCGGTTTCTTCCATCTGTTGCAGGCTCCACAATTTTAAGGTATTTACTTTTAGCTTCGCTTCCACATCATCCCAATTAATTCCGATATGGCGGTTCATATTGTCTTCAAAACGCTTCTTTAAAATGTTGATTAGGTTTTCTGACTGCTGTTCTGTTAATGCTTTTTTCATAGTAATTTTAGTATGAATAGTTACTGCAAGTTATATAATTACATCTAAAAACAGTAAAGCCCTTAAAAGTAAATCTTTAAGGGCTTTAATTAAATTATGTAGCGGGTATTACTTGTTCATGTGCTGCATTTCATACACAAAAGTATCGCTGTCGGAACCCATCACAATAAGCGAAAGGGCTTTGTCAACAATATATTTCACGTTACCCGGAGTAAAGCCCAGTGCAAGCGCAAAGCGCGTAAGTATCTCTTTTTGCTTTGGCCCCAAAACGTGGTCGGCATATACCATGCGCGAAAGGTCATACAAACGTTCAAGCCTTTGCACATAAAGGTAAGGCGGGGTAATGGGATAGCGC
>NZ_JAMWYY010000075.1:6285-13369 GCF_024305175.1 Flavobacterium sp. | reverse complement strand
GGTTAATTACATGCTGCATGACCTATTCAGAAGAGAATTACCTTAAAATAATATACCACCTTTCTACCGGCGCCAATAAAGGCGTTACCACAAATGCCATTGCAAGCGAAATGGAAAGTAAGCCATCATCTGTTACCGACATGGTACAGAAGCTTGCCGAAAAAGGGCTTGTGGAATATAAAAAATACCAAGGCGTTTCCTTAACAAAGGAAGGACGCTTTACAGCACTTATGATTGTAAGAAAACATCGCCTTTGGGAAGTATTTTTGCTGGAGAAACTCGATTTTTCATGGGATGAGGTACATGATGTGGCGGAGCAGCTTGAGCATATAAAATCGGAAAAGCTGACGAATAAACTGGAAGAGTTTCTGGATTTCCCTACCGAAGACCCGCATGGCGACCCAATACCCGACCGCGATGGCAACATTAAAAAAGTGGATAAAAAACTGCTCTCTGAAGTGCCTGCCGGTAAACGGGTAATATGTGTTGGCGTGAAAGACAGCTCTTCGGCCTTTTTGCAGTACCTCGATAAACAGCAGATTGCGCTTGGTTCAGGTATAGAAGTAGTATCGCGCGAAGATTTCGACCAGTCACTTACACTGCTTGTTAAAGACAGGCAGCTTTTGGTATCCAATAAAATAGCATCTAACCTTTTTGTAAAAGTCGTATAAATATGTTTAGCAGTATAGTTGCTTATTTTGAAAGCATACCGCCCGTGCTGGCGGCGCTTTATGCCACGCTGTTCACGTGGTTTTTAACGGCTTTCGGGGCGTCTTTCGTATTCTTCTTTAAGAATATGAACCGTGTGGCGCTCGATGGTATGCTGGGCTTTACAGGCGGTGTAATGATAGCGGCCAGCTACTGGAGCCTGCTATCTCCCGCAATAGATATGAGCGCCGGCGAAGGCTTCATAAAAGTAATGCCTGCCGCTATAGGGTTTCTTTTGGGCGCACTTTTCCTGTTCGGGTTAGATAAGGCACTGCCGCACCTGCACATCAATTTTAAGGAAAGCGAAAAAGAAGGGATAAAAACACCGTGGCAGCGAACAACATTGTTAGTGCTTGCCATAACCCTGCATAATATACCTGAAGGGCTTGCCGTTGGCGTACTTTTTGGCGGCGTAGCCGCAGGTATACCCGAAGCTTCTATAGCCGGGGCGCTAACGCTTGCCATTGGTATCGGCATACAAAACTTTCCTGAAGGGATAGCAGTATCTATGCCCCTGCGCCGGATGGGTATGACGCGCACCCGCAGTTTTATGTATGGGCAGGCATCGGCGCTTGTAGAGCCTGTTGCCGGGGTTTTGGGCGCAGTTGCCGTTACATTTTTTACTCCCCTTTTGCCATATGCCCTTGCTTTTGCGGCAGGCGCCATGATATTTGTAGTGGTAGAGGAGGTAATCCCGGAGACTCAGCAGGATAAGAATACCGACATTGCCACGCTTGGCCTTATTGCAGGTTTTGTGGTAATGATGGTGCTTGATGTAGCTTTGGGGTAAACTTAATGGCAGCCGCAGTCGTCATCGGCACAGTTGCCTTTTTTCTTCTTTTTAAAGAAATATTTCTTAATAAGGTAAGCTACTGCAACAGCCACCAGCGCATAGGTTATAATTTCCTGTAGGGTCATGGTAATGTTTACTTTAGCAGTTGGTAGGCTATTAAAGAAACAAGGTACGCAAAAATACTCATACTAAAAAGCTGTATAAGCGGCCATTTCCAGCTATTGGTTTCTTTTTTGGTAACGGCAAGCGTGCTCATGCACTGCATGGCAAAGGCATAAAACAGTAACAGCGATATACCCGTAGCAAAATTGAACACTTTTTTGCCCGTTTCAGGGTTTGTTTCCTGCTTCATGCGTTCTTTTATGGTTGCCTCGTCATCAGCGCCGCTGCCTATGGTGTATATTGTTGCCAGCGTGCCCACAAATACCTCGCGTGCCGCGAAGGATGTAACAATTGCAATGCCTATCTTCCAGTCGTAGCCTAAAGGCCGTATGGCAGGCTCAATGCTTTTACCCATGTACCCTATGTATGAATTTTCAAGCTTATAAGATGCTATTGCGTCCTGTAGTTCATCTTCTTCAAGGCTGTTGCCATACTGCGCTGTAAGAACCTGCTCTGCAAGCTCCATTTTATCGCCGGGCCCATGCGAACCCAAGAACCAGATAATAATAGATATGGCAAGAATAATTTTACCGGCACCATATACAAACGCCTTTGTTTTTTCTACAACGGTAATGCCCACGTTTTTAGCAAGCGGCATTTTGTAATTGGGCATTTCAGCAACAAAGAAGCTCTTAAATTTGGTTTTAAGTATTTTATTGAGGATTATAGCCGCGCCTATTGCCCCTAAAAACCCTAACAGGTACAGCAGCATAAGCGTTAGCCCCTGCAGGTTAAAAATACCCCAAACCCTGCGCTGCGGTATAATAAGGGATATTAATATAGCATAAACCGGGAGCCTGGCAGAGCAGGTAGTAAAGGGTGTAACCAGTATAGTTATGAGCCTTTCGCGCCAGTTCTCAATATTACGCGCTGCCATAATAGCCGGTATGGCACAGGCTGTGCCCGATATTAACGGCACAACGCTCTTGCCGCTAAGCCCGAAACGTTTCATGATCCTGTCCATAAGGAAAACAACGCGGCTCATATACCCACTTTCTTCGAGGATGGAGATAAAGAGGAACAGGAATGCAATTTGCGGGATAAATATTACCACACCGCCAATACCAGGAATAATACCTTCGGCTACAAGCTCTGTAAGCTTGCCGGGAGGCAGGTGATTAGAAGTATAAGAACTAAGCCATGTAAAGCCTTCGTCTATAAGATCCATCGGTACGCTGCTCCAGGCAAAAATTGACTGGAAGATTACCAGTAATATAGCAAAGAAGATAAGGTACCCAAAAATTTTATGGGTTAATATACGGTCTAACTTTGCGCGAAGGTCTTTTGCCTTTGCGGTGTCAACTGTCATGCCCTGTTTAAGGGTGTCATTTATAAACTGGTAGCGTTTGATGGTTTCCTTTTGCTGTAGGCGCTTCAGTTCTGATTTTGATTTGGTAAAAGAATCCTCAATCTCATTACGCTCAAGCTGCCCGAAGTTAACATCTTGTGTAATAACCAGCCATAGCTTGTAAAGCAACTGGTTGGGGAATGCATTTCGCAGCCTGCCGAAATATTCAGGGTCTATCGATGAGGCATTAAGGCACGGCTCTGTAGAAAGCGAAGCATACTCTGTAATAAGCTCTTTCAGTTTAGTGATACCGGTGCCTTTGCGTGAGCTTACCAATGCTATCTTGGTTTTAAGCTCCTGTTCCAATAGAGGTATGTTGAGCGAAATACCCTTTTTATTCATCCTGTCGGCCATGTTAATAACCAGTATGGCAGGTATTTCAAGGTCTTTTATCTGGGTAAATAGCAGCAGGTTACGCTTCAGGTTCTCTACATCGGTAACCACTACCGCAACATCAGGAAAATCTTTATCGTTGCGGTTAAGCAGCAGCTCTATAACTACGTTCTCATCCATAGAGCTGGCATTAAGGCTGTAGGTGCCGGGCAGGTCTAAAATAATGCCTTTAGTATTTCCGGGCAGCCGTACCGAACCCTGTTTACGCTCTACCGTAATGCCCGGGTAGTTGCCTACCTGCTGGTTAAGCCCCGTTAATTGGTTAAAAACAGAGGTTTTCCCGGTGTTTGGGTTACCTATAAGGGAAATTTTTATTGTGCGGGTTGCCATTTAGTATCAGTCTCTTATAATTTCAACGTCAATTTCGGCGGCAGTTTCCATTCGGATGGCTACATGGCTGTCGTTAACGTTGATGTAAATTGGGTCGCCCAGGGGCGCAACTTGCAATAATTCCACCGTATTGCCGGGCAGGCACCCCATTTCAAGCAGCTTGAGCGGGATGGGATCAATATTAAATTCGGTTATAATGGCTTTCTGGCCTTTTTTCAGCCCTGCAAGAGTGGTTTTCAAAGCTTATTTAGAATAATTAAGAATACAAATTTACAAAAAATTAACAAGCAGGGGCTATTTATCGTGCTCACTTAACCAATTAATATCTTCTAAAAGCTCCTTAACGTTCTTTTCGCCTTCTACCTCTTTATCAAGGTTGGTACCATTATAAAAACCGCGTATCCTGCCCTGGCTGTCAACCAGCACAAAATTTTCGGTATGCACCATATCATACAACTCGCCAACAGTGTTGGTTTTAACTGCTAAATATGATTTACGGGCTATATAATAAATATCTTTCTTATCACCGGTCACCATGTTCCATTTACCATCTATGGCGCCCATTTTAGTAGCATATGCCCTTAGTACCGGCACACTGTCAATTTCCGGGGTAACTGTGTGCGACAGCAACTTGACCTTTGGGTTGTTTTTTATTTTATCTTGTAACCATACCATGTTTTTTGTCATTTTGGGGCAAATGGTGGGGCAGGTGGTAAAAAAGAAGTCGGCAACATAAATCTTGCCTTTGTAATCTTCCTGCGTAATGGTGTCGCCGTTTTGGTTTACAAAAGAAAAATCGGCAATTTTATGATGTCGGCTAATGTACTGCACTGTGGTATCTACAAGCTCCGGGTTTACATCGCTCGGGTTGTATATTCTAAGTGTTTTTTCCGGCTTTAGTGCGTCATAAAACAGTGCCAGTATGATTGCCGAAAGCGCCAGCATTACAAGAAAGAAGATTTTATATTTTTTGAAAAATGAGAGCATAGAGTTTATATTTTTTGCAAAATTACGAAAGCAGCACGCATATAACAGAAGATATTTCAGGTTTTAAAACGTTAAAAATGATTGGTTAAGCTACTTTTCGTCCTTTTGGCATGGCTTTTTCGGTTAACTTTATATTTTTGTAGAACTTGGTTTAAAACACAAAATATGAAACTTAACAAGAAAGCAACACTTGCAGCAGCAGCCCTTATTATGGGAGCGACTGCTGTAACTACTGCACAAAACAGGAACGCCTCACAAAAGCCGGGCATTAACCTTGGCTATATGGACACTAAGGTTAAGCCTGCAGACGATTTTTTCAGGTATGTAAATGGTACCTGGGTAGATAAAACCGAAATCCCCGGAAATAAAACCCGCTGGGGCAGTTTTGACGAACTGCGTGAGCAGACCAATAACGATGCGCTTGCCATACTTAAGGAAGCTGCCGCCAACAAAAAGCTTGATCCTAACAGCGATCAGGGTAAGGCGGCAAGCCTTTACAAGAGCATAATGGATACCGTAGCCCGCAACAAGCAGGGCATAACACCATTAAAGCCTTACTTGGCTAAAATAGATAAGGTTAAGAACGTAAAAGACCTGCAGGCGCTTTTAACAGAAATGGAACCCGAAGGCGGGCTTGGCTTTTTTGGAGCCGGTGTGGGTACAGATGCCAAGAACAGTAACCGCAATGTGGTATATATAAGCCCGGGTTCTCTTGGATTGCCTGACAGGGACTATTATGTTTCTGATGATGAAGACTCTAAAGAAAAGCGTAAAGAGTATGTACAGCATGTGGCACGCATGCTTACTTATTTGGGTTATGACAAACAGCGCGCCATGAAATCGGCAGAGAATATACTTGCGCTGGAAACAGCCATGGCAGAGCCGAGGCTTGACAGGGTAGAGCGCCGCGACCGCCGTAAAACCTATAACCCAATGACAGTAAAGCAACTTCAGGCCGAAGCGCCTTCTGTAAAATGGGATGCTTATCTTAAAGGTGTTGGTATTGCCAAAGTAGATACTGTTATTGTATCTCAGCCTAAATATATGGCGGCGCTTGACCAGCTTTTAATAGAAAATAAAGTTGAGGACTGGAAAGATTACATGAGGTGGACGCTCATTAACAAATCGTCTGACTACCTTACTACAGATATCGAAACAGCAAACTGGGAGTTTTACAGCAAAACACTGCGTGGTGCGCTTAAAGAAGAGAAGCGTGATATTAACGCCCTGCACACCATAAACGGTACTGTTGGCGAAGCACTTGGCAAGCTTTACGTTGAAAAGAAATTTCCTGCCGAGGCTAAAGAAAAGGCACAGGCAATGATTAAAAATGTAATGCTGGCTTTTGAAAACCGCATTAACCGCCTGCCGTGGATGGCAAAATCTACACGTGAGAATGCTATAGAAAAACTACGCAAGCTGCGTGTTAAGATTGGTTACCCGGATAAGTGGAAAGATTACTCTGCACTTACTATTACCAGCCCAGAAGCCGGAGGCGCCCTGTTTACTAACATGAAAAACATTGCAAAGTTTAACTTTAAGGAAAACATAGCGGAGCTTAACAAGCCGGTAGATAAGGACGAGTGGCATATGGCACCGCAAATTGTTAATGCTTATTTTAACCCGAGCAATAACGAAATTGTGTTTCCTGCGGGAATTTTACAGCCGCCTTTTTATGACTACAGGGCAGATGAAGCGGTTAACTATGGTGGTATAGGGGCAGTTATTGGCCACGAAATATCGCATGGTTTTGATGATTCAGGGTCGCGTTATAATGCAGATGGTAACCTTGTTAACTGGTGGAGCGATGAAGACCTTGAGAAATTTACAGGGCTTGGTGGCGCTCTTGCCGACCAGTACAGCGCTTTACAGCCGCTGCCTGGTACTTATGTAGATGGCAAGTTTACACTTGGCGAAAATATTGGTGATCTTGGTGGGGTTAATGCTGCTTATGACGGACTTAAGTTATACCTTAAAGAGCATGGCAACCCGGGCCTTATAGACGGTTATACGCCCGAACAGCGTTTCTTTATAAGCTGGGCAACTATCTGGAGAACCAAGATGAGAGACGAAGCGATAAAGAACCAGGTAAAGACAGACCCGCACTCACCGGGAATGTACAGGGCTTATGTACCATTACAAAACGTAGACGCCTTTTATGAAGCCTTTGGTATTGAAGAAGGTGACGGAATGTATATAGCGCCTGATAAGCGTGTAAAGATTTGGTAATAAAAAAACCCGCCCTTATGAGGGCGGGTTTTTTATAAGAATTCAATGAGCAGTTTTTGTTTAATGATGGTTTATTTTTTTTGAACATTAAAAATTACTGTTTTTAATTAAACATCTGTTAAACAGGTATTTAT
>NZ_JAMWYY010000075.1:0-6275 GCF_024305175.1 Flavobacterium sp. | reverse complement strand
AAATTTATTTAACAAGATTTAACTTTACATAAATTTGTTCTAATCATAACCAAATAAATATCTAAAGCTATGAAAAGCAATTTTTTAACAAAGACTACCGCCATACTGGCTTTTGCAGTTGCGCCGTTTGTAACGTCATGCAGCAGCGATGATGACAACAACAATAACAATCAGCCGGATAACACTATTGTTGATATAGCTGCCGCTGATCAGAACTTCTCAATCCTGGTACAGGCTCTTGACCGTGCTGACCTTGTAGCAACACTTGATGGTGATACTGAATTTACAGTGTTTGCACCAACTGATGCTGCTTTTGATGCATTTCTTGATGCCGAAGGTTTTGAAACAGTAAACGATGTGCCTGTAGCTGTGCTTAGGGAAATATTACTTAACCACGTGGTTTCCGGTACTGTAATGTCGTCTTCACTGCAAACAGGATATGTAAAAACGCTTGCCAGAGGCAGTGCTTCTTCTACCAACACATTAAGTATGTTTATTAATACCGCAAGTGGTGTAGTAATAAATGGCGGTGCTGCTAATGGTGGTGCAACGGTTACTAGTGCTGACATTGAGGCCAGCAATGGTGTTATACACGTTGTTAATAGCGTAATCGATTTACCTACTGTTGTAAACCACGCTATTGCCAACCCTGCGTTCTCTATACTTGTACAGGCACTTACAAGAGATGACCAGCCTGATTTTGTGGGTACACTTTCCGGTACTGCAAACTCTCCTTTCACTGTTTTTGCCCCTACAGATGCTGCATTTGTGGAACTTCTTGATGAGTTAAACCTTGAAACATTAAACGATGTGCCTCAGGCTACACTTCAAAATGCGTTATCATACCACGTTGTTACCGAAGCTAATGTACTTGCTGCAACTTTAACTGATAATATGAGCGTTACTACTTTTCAGGGAGGTTCATTTACAGTAAACCTTGAGGGTGGCGCTTCTATTACAGATGCTAATGACAGGGTATCTAACATTATTGTTACAGATGTACAGGCATCAAATGGTGTGGTACATGCTATAGACAAGGTTCTGCTTCCGTAATTAATAATTATAAAAGTTAGAATGCTAAAAGCCCGGCTGTAATAGCCGGGCTTTATGTTTAGTTGCAGTTATTATACATTTCAGCAATTTCTATAGATTCTCTTGCGTCATACTCCTCACTCGCTATTTTTTCTATCAGGGCAGGGCAATCTGCAAAGAATTCCAATGCAAATTCTTTAAATTCATATCGCTTATAATTTGGTTTAATAATAGATCCGCGTTGTATTGAACTGTACATCACGGGTCTTTGCGAGCCGGTTTTAAGCAGGTACAAATAAGTAAGTTCTGTCATTGTAAGTAATCCAACTGTAGGCCGATATTCCAGTACTGTAACTTTTGGCCCTTCAGATAGTATTTGCATCATGCGTATTTTAAGATTCGTCTGTTTGCTAAAGTTATATGTGGCATAATATGACTCGAGATAAACATATCGCTGTATTTCGCCATCAACATCTATTTCGGCAGATTTTATATTTTCTGCGGGAATTTCTTCGGCTATTTCATTATTCGAATTTATAAGATTAATTCCCGTATCATAATTCATTTCAACCATTCCGGTTATTACATTACCGTCATTAAGTACTATTTTACCCTGATAAGTTTGTGAGTAAAGGCTAATGGACAGAAACAGGTTAATAAGAAAGCAAAGTTTTTTCATTTTTGTTCAGTTAAAGTGGTTAAATATAGAATATTATTTAATTATGCGCATTTACAAAATGATTATTTTTCGATTACTTTATATTGTTAAATAAATTGTTTTATTGCGATAATTTAACTATTTTCATCATCAGCAGTAACATCTGCTGTAATTATAATTATCAGCAATATTAGGGCTCGGAAGAAGAAGTATTTTAAAATAAAAATGTTAGCTTGTATTTGTTAATTGCGGTTTTTCCGCAATTTAATATTGTATTTAAAATATAACTTTGCCTACCCAAAATGTAAATACATCCAACTTGAAAAAGGTATTACGGGTTCTTGCGATTGATGACCACGTGGTTGTACTTGAAGGGTACCATGCAATTTTTAAGACCCTTAACGGAACGCATGGCAATCTTGAATTTATTAAAGCCGGAGACTGCAGGTCGGCATATCATACTATTGAGCAGCATCTCGAAAATCCTTTCGATGTAGCAGTAGTTGATTACAGCATACCTGATTATGCCGAAAAAGAATTATTTTCCGGTGGGGATGTTGCGCTTATGCTGAGGCAAAAGATGCCGCAGTGCCGCATACTGATGATGACCATGCACAAGGAGGTTGATATAATGAGCCGCATTTTAGAGCATGTACAGCCGGAAGGCTTTATTAATAAGAGCGACTGTACTACAGATGAACTGTTTGAAGGGTTTAAATCTGTGCTTGATGGTGGTGCTTTTTATTCTAAAACCGTATCTAATTTCCAGAAAAGGCTTGAAACAGGTATTATATTGGATGAAACCGACATCAGGATAATTAAATTGCTGGCTAAGGGTATTAAGAACAAGAATCTCGATAAATATATACCACTAACGGTTAGTGGTATTGAAAAACGAAAATACAGGATAAAGCGGTTGCTTGATGTTGAGGGTGGTGATGAAGAGCTTATACTTGAGGCACGCAACCAGGGATATATTTAGTTTGAACTTAGACAACAAAAAACCCGCATTTAATGCGGGTTTTTTATACATAAAAAATTTCTTAAAAAAATGTTAATTGCGGTTTTTCCGCAATTTTAAGTCGTTAATTATATGTTATTTTACATCACATCCAACTAATGTTATACATTCAGCTAATTTTAATTACTGCTCCTGCCAATGCGTTTGCCGGGGGCAGTATTTAAGTTAGAGTTCAGAAAATTTAAATCTAAACTTTAAAACCTCCGTTACCTTATCGGCAGCTATCACCTTCACTCCTGATGCTTCTTCCCGGCTGAACAAAGGTAATGGAAGGTTTTTTTGTTTAGCTTTCTCGGTATAATATGCCTCTCGCAAAGGGTGAAAGGGCGCCACTCCGTTAAAAACTTCTCCCCATATACCTTTTTCTATTACTGCTGTTATAATACCAATACAATCTGTTTGGTGTATAAGGTTAATTGGTGCATAGGGCTCCGCTATATTTTCTTTACCGGCTAAATGGTTTACCGGGTGCCTGTCTTCTCCTATTAACCCCCCAAAACGCACAACTGTAGTGCTGAAATTTTCATTACTTAAAAGCAGTTGTTCCGTTTCAAGCAATTGGCGTCCGCTTTCTGTAGTGGGTAATGGTATATCATATTCTGTAACAGTGCCTTTATTATTACCATATACCGAAGTTGAGCTTACAAAAAGTACATTTTTTACCTGTGCCGCTTCAATATGCGGAACAAGTTGTTTTATTTTATTTGTAAAGCTTTCGTTTGAGCCGCCCCGCAGTCCGGGCGGTATGTCAATAATAAGTGATTCCGTTTGTTCAAGTAGCTCTTTTATATTACCATCTATGCTGCCTTCCTGAAGTTGTACAACATAAGGTACAATGCCGTGTTGCTTTAAAATAGCTGTTTTTGCTGCTGTTGTGGTAGAGCCTTTTACGCTGTAGCCCATGTTAACAAGGCATTCTGCCAGCGGAAGCCCCAGCCAGCCACAACCCAATATAGAAATGTGTTTCTTTGGCATTATTTTACTGGCTGCTTTTTATTGGAAGCCGTATTGCTTGGCGTTTCCTGTGCTTTTGCAGGACTTATTTTTTTTATCCTGTACAAATCATCCCTTCGGTCTTTAAGTATACGCACACTACCATATTCGTGCAGTTCCTTAAGCAGGTCAAGGTCTATATCTACTATAAGTGTCATTTCTGTATTCGGTGTAGCCTCAGCTTTAATTCCGTTTGACGGGAAAGCAAAGTCTGACGGTGTAAACACCGCGGTTTGTGCATACTGGATATCCATATTATTAACCCCGGGCAGGTTACCCACACATCCCGCAATGGCTACGTAGCACTCATTTTCTATGGCCCTTGCCTGTGCGCAGTGCTTAACGCGGGTGTAGCCGTTTTGTGTATCGGTAAGGAAAGGTACAAACAATATTTCCATGCCTTCATCTGCCATGAGCCTCGAGAGCTCAGGGAACTCTACATCATAGCACACCATAATACCTATCTTGCCGCAATCGGTATCAAACGTTTGTATTTCAGATCCGCCTTTCATACCCCAGTAATGTATTTCGTTAGGGGTAATGTGTATTTTGCGATACATTTCGCTGGTACCGTCGCGTTTGCATAGAAAGCCTACGTTATACAGGTTACCATCCTCTACCATCGGCATACTGCCGGTAATGATGTTTATATTATAGGATATTGCCATTTCCTGGAAACGCTTGCGTATGGGTTCGCAGTAGCGGGCAATTTCGCGTATGGCATCCGCTTCGGTAAGGTGGTTAAAGTCGGCCATCAGCGGGGCAACAAACAGTTCAGGGAATAACGCAAAATCGCTCCCGTAGCCCGAAACGGCATCAATAAAAAATTCAGCCTGCTCAAAAAGGGCTTCCACATTTGCCAGCGGTCGCATCTGCCACTGCACAAGGCCCAGGCGCACTACGCTCTTACGTGCATTTATCAGCTTGGGGCTTTTATCGTAGTAAATGTTGTTCCACTCCATTAGCACCGCATACTCCTGAGAGCTTTTATCGCCTTCAAGGTAGTTGCGCATCACCCTTATTACGTGAAAGTCGTTGCTTAGTTGGAAAGACAATACAGGGTCATGCACTTCTTTAAGCCTTACCTTTTCTATATATTCTTTAGGGGTATATTCTTTAGAGTGATCGGTGTAGTTGGGTATCCTGCCTGCAAAAATGATCGACTTAAGGTTAAGCTGCTCGCAAAGCTCCTTGCGCGCATCATAAAGCCTCCTGCCCAAGCGCAGGCCACGGTATTCCGGGTCTATAAATACATCAATGCCATATAGTACCTCGCCATCATAGTCATGGGTGTCAAAGCTGTAGTTACCGGTTATCTTTTCGTAGGTGTGGTTAGATGTTGCCTTTTTATAATCTACAATCAACGAAAGTGCCGAACCGACTACCTTGCCGTCAACCAGCACCACGAGCTGCCCTTCAGGAAACATTTTTAAAAGCCGTTCAATATCTTTTTCGCCCCAGTAGGGCTCATCCATGTCATGATAAGCATGCTGCATGCTCAGCTTTAGCTGTTTGTAATCTTCAATCCTCAGGTTGCGCAGCTCAACCTTGCTTATCTCTATCTGCATATATCAATTTACGTTTATCTGTAAATTTACAAAAACTGTTCCTTTTACAGCGCGTGTTTTGTAGTTAATTGCTTGTTAAACAATAGCCGTGCTTAACGTTTATCAGGCTTTACCATCCCGGCCTTTGCCGTAAAGCAGCAATTGTATTTTCGAGTTGGGCAAGGCGTTGCTCCAGTTCGTTCTCACCGGTAGGCATGGTGTACCTAAACACATGTACCACCCTCCAGATGCCCTTAACCTCTGTTGTATCCAGGGCTACAGGCTCTACTCCCGGATGGTTTGCTTTGAGGACTACCTTGTCGCCCTGGTAACTCATTTTGCGCAGCAGGAGTGCTTTGTCGGTAACAGCTACTACAAGTTCCCTGTTGGTTGATGCTATGTCTTTTAAATCAATATTTTGCCCTATAACCATATCTTTGGGCAAAAAGCCCGATGCGCCGCCCGACATAGTAAGGTCATCTACAACCATAGCTATTTTATCATTACCTTCTACATTAGGAAGATAAATAAGAGGCAGCTTAATGTTGCTAATATTATTAGCATTGGTATAGTTTGCAATAAATTCGGCTGATTTTCCTTCTGTAATACAGGATATGCCTGCAAAAGCAGTATCCTGTTCTGTTGCTTCACCTGTAGTTATAGCCTCATTAAAGCGTAATAGTTTGTTTACGGTAAGCTCTTTAGTGAGCAGGTCTTCTACACCAATGCTAAAATGTTTAGCAATTTTCATTACTGTTTCCAGCTTAGGGTTACTACGGTCTTCTTCATAAGCGCCAAGTGTACCACGCTTTAAATCAAATAGTTCTGCAAATTCCTGCTGGCTCATTCCGTGAACGCTCCGTATCTTTTTTAAATTCTTTCCGAACATAGCGAAAAATATTTTGCTAATAATATTTGCAATTTAAAATAAATTAGCTAACTTTGTGCTAACAATATGAGCAAATATACAAATATTGCTAATATAATGAGCGTGTTAATCAAATTTAATTTGATAGTTGTTGTT
>NZ_JAMWYY010000074.1 GCF_024305175.1 Flavobacterium sp. | reverse complement strand
TTTTCAGTGCTAAAAAAGCATTAAAAACATACTACCGCCATTTTTGTTATTTTTAGTTTTAAGCGGGTACAGATGTTATTTTCTGACTACTTTTGCAGTGAATTTTAAACGTTTTTATTTATGAAAGTTGCTGTTGTTGGCGCTACCGGAATGGTAGGCGAAGTTATGCGTAAAGTACTGGCAGAACGTAATTTCCCTGTTACGGAATTAATTCCTGTTGCCTCTGAAAAATCGGTGGGTAAAGAAGTAGAATTTAACGGGAAGCAGTATAAGGTTGTGAGCCTTGAAGATGCTGTAAGCATGAAGCCACAGATAGCGCTGTTCTCGGCCGGGGGCGACACCAGTAAAGAGTGGGCACCAAAGTTTGCCGCAGCAGGTACAACCGTAATAGATAACTCAAGCGCGTGGCGCATGGATCCTGATAAAAAACTGGTAGTCCCTGAAATTAATGCCCATGAACTTACTAAAAACGACAAGATTATAGCCAACCCAAACTGCTCTACCATACAAATGGTACTGGCACTAAACCCGCTTCACAAAAAATATAACATTAAACGTGTGGTGGTAAGTACCTACCAGTCGGTTACAGGCACCGGGCTTAAGGCAGTACAACAGCTGGAGAACGAATATAAGGGCATACAGGGCGAAATGGCCTATAAATACCCTATACACCGCAATGCCATTCCGCATATTGATGTGTTTGAGGATAACGGCTACACCAAAGAGGAAATGAAAATGACCCGCGAAACGAAAAAAATAATGGGTGACGACAGTATAAAAGTTACCGCTACAACGGTGCGCATACCTACCGTAGGCGGGCACAGCGAAGCCGTAAACATAGAGTTTACGAATGACTTTGACCTTACCGAAGTACGCCGCCTGCTAAGCGAAACACCGGGTATTACCGTGCAGGACAACACCGACACCTTTACCTACCCGATGCCACTGTATGCAGAGGGGAAAGACGATGTTTTTGTGGGCCGCATTCGCCGCGATGAGAGCCAGCCGAACACCCTTAACATGTGGATTGTTGCCGACAACCTGCGCAAAGGCGCAGCTACCAACGCAGTACAGATAGGAGAGTATTTAGTAGCGAATAATTTGGTGTAACACATTTTAAACTATATTTATAACCTGCAATGCTTTAGGGTGTTGCAGGTTTTTTAATAATTTTCTAAAATGATTAATTTTGAAAATATAGAACCTGGAGTATATTTTCTTTTCGGTAAGGATGAGAAAGTTTGCAAAACAACTTTTAACAAGTTACAATCTAGAATTTTTCTAAATTTTGCATTTAAAGAATCTATAAAAGTACCTGATTACTTTAAGGAAAATAAATTACAGTTAAAATTCGACACCTTAAGCTCATATTCCGAAGTACCTGAAAAGGTATTAAATGTAGTATTAGAATTATCTACAAAAACTAATTATCTTATTATAGGCACAGCAGGATTATCAAGTACATCGATAATCGAAATTGCAACAATCCTGAAGCAAAAGAGAAGTTTTGAAAACTATATTTTTTTGTTTCACTTATCAAAAAACAATAAAGATTTAGCGATAGATATAAAAAGTTTTGATAGCGAAAGTAGTACAGAGATAAAACGCCTTTTGTAACTCCCTTAAATTTTTCTTAATATAAATGCAACAATGTTGCATTTATAAATTTTCTGTGCTTACCTTTGCACCACATGAAAAGAAAGTTTGCCATATTTAATCTGGTGCTCATGGCAGTTGTAATGCTTACAACGGCCTATCAGTCTTTTCATGCGTTTAGCCACAAACACCACAGCCTTCATTACAGCCACAATCATGAGTTGAAACTGCAAAAAGAAAAGCAGTTCAGCGCAGTAGATACAGGGCACGAGCATGAAGACGACTGCTCAGTTTGTGATTTCCACTTCGATTTTTTTGTGGCGCCACAGCAGTTTTGCCTGCGCCTGCACTTTCCTTTTAAAGCCATACCTTATAGCTTTAGCAGTATAGAGGGCGAAGCAGCTTTTGCCGGCAGCCTCTTTGCACTGCGGGCCCCTCCTCTAGTATAAGCCTCTCACAATCCCTCTCCGAAAGAGCGGGCACTCTGCCGTGCATATAGTACGCGCAGGTTTATACTAATTTCTCAGATTCCATTAAATGAAATTTTCCCGATTTCTCCTGCCGCTTTTGCTGGCGGGCAGTTGGTGTGCAAAGGCACAATATACCCTTAGCGGTAGCGTGCGCACACAGCAAAGCACAGCTCTCGACGGTGCCCATGTACACATTGGCGCGCTACACGGCATCAGCACGCCCGATGGCAGCTATGAAGTACGCAATATACCCGGCGGCGAACAGCGTGTGGTTATTTCCTATATCGGCTATAAAATGCTTGATACCCTTATCTTTTTTCATAACGATGTGCGGCTTAATGCAGTTTTAAAACCCGAAAGCCTGAAACTGGAAGAAGTGGTGTTATCTGAAAGGCAAAAGGTAGCGCAAAACAGCATACAGCAACAGCGCCTTACCACCGAAACAATAGAGCAGTACAGCAGCGCAACACTTGGCGATGCGCTACAGCGCCTGCCGGGGGTATATGCATTACGCACCGGCACCAGTATAGTTAAGCCTGTAATCAACGGTTTGCACAGCAGCCGCGTACCGATAATAAGCAACAACGTGCGGCTGGAAGACCAGCAATGGGGCGTAGAGCATGCACCTAACCTGGATATAAATGCCGCAGGGCGCATCAGCGTTATTAAAGGCGCAAATGCACTGCAATATGGCGGAGATGCAGTAGGCGGGCTGGTTGTGGCAGAGCCCATGAAAGTGCTTAAAGACACTTTGTTCGGCAAAAGCATACTAACGTTTAACAGCAACGGGCGCGGCAGCAGCCTCGCAACAAGCCTGCACAAGGGCAACGAAACCGGGTGGGCTTATAACGCGGGTGGCTCATTAAAATATATGGGCGACCGCGAGGCTCCCGATTATGTAATCAGCAATACGGGCAACCGCGAAGCCAACTTTGCGGGTGATGTGCGCTACTCGGCAGAAAAATACAGCCTTACCGGGTATTACAGCTTTTATAATGCTGCCATTGGCATAGCTAAGGCTTCGCATACGGGCAGCTCGGCAGATATGGCACGCGCTATAAACAGCGGCATACCGGGGGTTATAGAGCCTTTTACCTATAACATTGACAATCCGCGACAGGAAATACAGCACCACCTTGCCAAGCTGGAGTATGACCAGAAGCTGGATGATGCTACCCTGAACATTCAATATGCCTTTCAGCTCAACCGCAGGCAGGAGTTCGACCTGCGCCGCGGTAACTTCAGGGATGTGCCCGCGCTCGACCTTACATTGATTACCCATTCAGCTCAGATTAACTGGGTTAAGTATCTTGGTACATCTGTTATTAAAGCAGGAGGTAGTGCCTCTTTACAGGATAATACCGCAAGCCCCGATACGGGCATACAGCCCCTCATACCCAATTACAACAAAACCGAAGCGGGGGCATATACCGTTTTCTCGCATTCATTTACTGACAGCTTTAGCGCCGAAGCCGGGCTGCGGTATGATTTTGCACAGATAACCGCCAGCAAATATTACCAGATAACCCGCTGGGAAAATCTGGGTTATGATGGGAAATTTGACAATTTCATCAGGGGGCAACAGGGCACACAGTACCTTACCGCGCCCGATTTTACCTATAACAACATTTCGGCAGGCATTGGTGCAAGGCAACTGCTGGGCAGTAATTATGAGTTGGTAGCCAATGCAGGGCTTGCCATGCGCAACCCAAACCCTTCAGAGCTTTTTAGCGACGGCCTGCATCACTCTAACGGTACTATTGAGTTGGGCGATCTTGGCCTTGAGCGTGAGAAAGCACTAAAACTATCGGCAGGTATTATTAAAAACGGAGAAACTTTTACTCTTGAGGCTACCCCGTTTGTAAACATCATCAACAATTTTATATACCTGCAGCCCACAGGTGCCGAAACTACCATACGCGGGGCTTTCCCCGTTTATAATTACAGGCAGGCAAATGCAGTACTTACCGGTATAGATATCAGCAGTACCTGGAAACCAGTGCAAAATCTGCAATATGATTTAGCTTTTGCATGGGTAAACGGCAATAATACCTCTGACGATTTACCACTTGTAGATATGCCGCCTGTAAACTTTAGCAACACCATACGCTACAACTGGCAATGGCAAAACCTGTTTACAGAGCTGCGCAGCGAGGCTGTGCTAAGGCAGGAACATTATCCTGACTATAACTTTTTTACCGATATACCGCAAAACGGAGAGCTAACCCCTGTTCTTGTAGATGTAAGCACACCGCCTGCCGGATATCACCTGCTGCATTTTCGGAGTGGGGCACAGTTTGCAGTCGGCAGGTCATCAATGGCTGTAAACCTGTCTGTATATAACATTTTTAATACTTCCTACCGCGATTACCTTAACAGGCAGCGCCTGTATACAGATGAGCCGGGCAGGAATATACAATTACAAATAAAGTTCAATTATTAATCAGATAAATTTTTTTAAAGATGAGACATTTCAGAATTCCCTTACTGGCACTTGCCGCGTTTATTTCGCTAACCTCTTGCAACAACGATGATGAGGCTACATTTATTAATGAGGAAGAGGTTTTTACTACTATTTCAGCCACATTTACGCCTGCAGGTGGTGGCAATGCAGTAGTACTTACATCGCGCGACCTTGACGGCGACGGACCCGAAGCCCCTGTAGTTACGGTATCAGGAGATTTTACCGCCGGTGCCACATACACAGGCAGCCTCATATTTTTAAATGAAACAGAATCGCCTGCAGAAAATATTAATGCAGAGATTATAAACGAAGGTGATGAACACCAGATATTTTTCCAGCAAAGCGGTTTGGGTACGTTTACCTATACAGATGAAGATGAGAACGGCAACCCAATAGGCCTTGCATTTACCTACCAGGCGGCGGCAGCGCCAACTACCGGCACACTTACCATTACATTAAGGCACGAGCCTAATAAAAATGCACAAGGCGTTGCAAATGGCGATATAACCAATGCGGGGGGCAGTACTGATGCAAGTGTAAGCTTTACCGTAAACGTTACAGAATAGTTTTGTGTCAGAGTGTTTTTATAACCAAGGGAGGCTTTATGCCTTCCTTTCTGTTTAATACAGTATGATATTATAATTATTTTGAACCTGTAACTATACTGAGTACAGGATTAATTGTATTATATTCGCTGCCACTAACGCTTAACATTCCATTCATGAAAAACAAGTTACTTACAGCACTTGCTGTACTTTCTTTCCTGTCGTTCGCTTCATGCAGCAGCGATGATTCTAACGATACTGTTAACAATACAACAGAAAAATTTATTACCAAAATTGAGTTTACCTCTAACGAAGATGCTTCTAAAAACAGGACACTTACTGTAAACTACGATAATAACGGAAGGGTTACTACCGCTTCAGACGGTTCTGGAACTTCTTTATTTACGTATGAGGGAGGTAACCTTGACAACATTACAGGCTCAGGAAGCCAGCTTCTTGTAAATGATGTTACAAGTACTATTTATGATGCTTATGAAGTAGGTGAAGTACTTGAGTATGACAACAACGATAACCCTGTTAAGGTAAAGTTATACGAAAGGGATTATGATGGTGTTATATGGGCTTCTTATACTGCCACTATTACTTATGACAGCAAGCCAAACCCTTACTACCACACACTTGATGCCGCAGGTATTATAGATGTACTTGACCAGGTTGAGCTTAACTTCAGCATGGCGCCACAGGCTGAGGAAATTGTAATGGCTAAAGCACTTTTACCGGCTAATAACCCTGTTAAAATAGTAGTTAAAGACGATGAAACCAATGCTGTTACCGCAGAGGTAAACGCTGTTTACCAATACAGCAGCGATAACTACCCTGTTAGCGCTTCTATTACAGAGAAAGACAGGTATAACAATATCTATACGCATTCTGCTGTATATACTTACATGCAGTAATAAGCTATTTTTCAGCAACAGCACCTGCCCTAACTCGGCAGGTGTTTTTATTTAATACCGCCATTACAAGCCGAACGGCAAATAAAGTTATATTTGTTTCCGTTGTAAAACTATAAACCTTAAAATTGAAATTAATGAACCCACTAACCCAAAAGGTAAAATCTGTAATAGGAGCAATGCTCCTGCTTCTTGTATTTACTGCATCAGCCACTGCACAGGAAAAAGCAGCCGAAGGCGCATTAGCGGTAAGCGCCAAAATGAAAGAGATGCTTTCGCTTAACGAGCAACAGTACAACAAAGTACTTGAAGTAAATAAAGTGTACCTGCGCAAAATAGCCGCAGCTAAAAAAGACGGCCTTACCACTGCCGAAATGGATAAAAAACTACGCGTGTACAGCAACGAAAGGGAAAACAAACTGAAATCGGTACTTACACCTTCACAGTATAAAACCTATGCCGCACGAAGGGAAGCTGTTCAGGATATGCTGAAAAAATATTATGAAGATTAATAATAGGAAACCGCTTTTAAGGCGGTTTTCTTATTTAAACGTATATCCGATTCTAAAGTCAAGGTGTACTGTTAATCCGTCTTTTTTCGAAGAATATTTTTGGCTTTCCTGATCGGGAAAAAAGAAATAGCCTAAGCCGGTACTAAACTCAAAATTGAAATTACTTTGGCCTATACCACGTCGTATGCCCCACTTAGGTACGAAAGATACCGAGTTAGGTATTGTGAAATAGTCGGGCAGCCCGCCGAGCACCACCCAATCGCTTGAATATCTCGATGCAAGCCCGATAAAATTTGCACTGTTGTTATCAGTGCGCTTGCCTTTACCTTCTCGCTTGGCAATATTATAATACCACCTTGGCTCCAGGTTTATTACCGGAGTGAATGCATAACCGCTGTCATACAAGGTCCAGTATGCTCTTAATGCAAATGAAAGTTCTGATCTTAGCGCAAACCGGTCGCCCAACTTTGCTTCATGGTTAATGGCGAGCGGCGTTAAGCCTGTCTGTACGTTAAATAAAGATTTCTCAACGGTTCCCTGAGCATAACTGCTCACAGAAAACAATACAGCAAGCGCTGCAAGTTTTAGTAATTTCATGTCCGGATTTTACAGAAGGTAAAATATAAAAAATCCTGTCTTTTTACAAAGACAGGATTGATAATTTAAACCTAAAAGCCTGATTACTGTTTAATGTCCAGTTTCTTGGCAAGGTCTTTAGGTACGCCGCCTTTGTGCAGCAATATTGCCGTAGTTTTATATTTTACAAAGTTTTTGCTCATGTACATATAACCCTGGTAGTCATTACTTGCACCCCATGAATTTTTAATGATATAGTACTCTTTACCATTCTGGTCTTTGCTAAGACCTACAATGTGCATACCGTGGTCGTCTGTGGTGTTGTAGTTATCAAATGCTTCCTGGCGCATTTCTTCGGTAATTTCCATTTCTTTTTGCGGGCCTTTAAAGATATTTTCTTTCTCTTCGGCAGTCATATCCTTAAATTCCTTTGCAGGCACATAGGCAACACCGTTTTTCCAGCTAAAGCCTTTTTCGCTAACATCGCCGGCCCAGCCCACTGTGTAGCCTTTTTTAAGGGCATTGTCTATAATATCGGTAAGCTCGTTCATCTTCACATTATAAACCATGTCTAACGACCAGTTGTCAGGCACCATCAGTACAAACTTTTCATAATAAGGGTGCTCTTTAAGCGATGATATCTCTACATAATCATCCGCATTTATTCCGATAACCTCTTTGGCAAATGTTTGGGGAGTATATTTTTTACCTTTATAGGTAAAGTTCTGTGGCACTTCTCCAAGATAGCTGTCAATTACAGCAATATAAGCCTTTTCCCATGCCGGAGAAAGCTCTCCGTTAGGGTTCTTTACCACAGCGGCAAGCAATCCTTCGTTTATGGCAGCCATTTCGGCAAATTTGTTGTTCTCTGTGCCATAATTAAGACCTGTGTAAGCCTCGCGGGGCAAAGCGCCATATTTTTTATACATATTGATAACATCATGCAGCGCACCGCCATCACCCAATGCTATGGCACCGTGCATGCGCACGTAGTTCTTACCTTTTTCTATGTAAGCATTACGGGCAGTATATATCTGCGAAATCTCTACAGGCTCTTTGCCCATGCGTATCATTTCCGACTCAAGGAAGGAGTTGGCAGAGTAACTCCAGCAGGTGCCTGATGACCCCTGGTTTTTTACCGGCGTGTTTTCGATATTGATAACATCATTAAAAACAAAAGATTCCTTACTGTTTTCACTTTTGTTATTTTTAAGTGAATTTACCAGGTAATCCTGAGCCAGGCCTGTGTGCAACCCCGCAAATAACAGCGATGCTGCCAGCAAGGGCCTGAATGAATATTTTTTCATGCGAAATAGGATTTATGTTTAAGTTCGTGTGCTAAAATACAGAAAATTTACAAAACGTTAAATATTTGTAAATATTTTACAAAGTCTCTTTCAGCCACTTAAAGAACTCGCGCTGCCATACCATACCATTTTGTGGTTTAAGCACCCAGTGGTTCTCATCCGGAAACACTATAAACCGGCTTTTTATCCCTCTAAGCTGTGCTGCCTGAAAAGCTTCCTGCCCCTGCCCTATCGGTACCCTGAAATCTTTATCGCCCTGAAAAATGAGTATGGGCGTGTCCCACTTATCTACATAATTTATCGGGTTAAACTTACTGTAGGTTTTTTGTGCGGCAGCATTATCTTTTTCCCAGTACGGCCCACCGCTATCCCAATTGGTAAAGAAAACCTCTTCTGTAGTGCCATACATGCTTTGCAGGTTAAATACCCCGTCATGCGCTATGAAGGTTTTAAACCTGCCGTTGTGGTTACCCGCCAGGTAAAATACCGAATACCCACCATAGCTTGCGCCAACGGCTCCTAAACGGCTTTTATCTACATACGGTTCTTTGGCAACATCATCTATAGCCGAAATGTAATCATCCATTACCTGCCCGCCCCAATCTTTGCTTATGGCTTCATTCCATTCTACCCCGTGGCCCGGCATACCGCGCCTGTTGGGTGCTACCACAATATAGCCCTGCGCCGCCATTACCTGAAAATTCCAACGGAACGAGTAGAACTGCGACAGTGCACTTTGTGGCCCGCCTTGGCAGTATAGCAGTGCAGGGTATTTCTTTTTGGCATCAAAGTTTGGCGGCAGTATTACCCAAACCAGCATTTTTTTGCCATCGGTTGTGGTAACATAGCGCTTTTCGGTTTTGCTCATGGCAATATTGCTGTAAGCTTTATCATTTACATGGCTAAGCTGTTTCCATTCTTTCTTTTTAAGGTCGTAACTGTAAATTTCACTGGCGTGGTTCATGTCGCTGCGCTCTACAATTACATTATTTTTACTGAAGCCCACCATACTGTTCACATCCCAGTAGCCGTCAGTCAGTTGCTTTACGCTTATCATAATTTTAGTAAGCCCGGGAAAGTTAACTTCAAACAATTGCTTGGTGCCATCTACAGGTGCGGTAAAGTAAACCTTTTTACCATCTTCGCTCCAGTAAAAGCTGTCTACAGTGCCATCCCACCCGGCAGTAAGGTTAATATCTACCCCCTTGTGGCGCACTATAATATCATTCTTGTCGGCTTCATAGCCATCCCGCTTCATCTGCAGCCAGCTAAGGTCGCCCTGCGGAGAGAAAGCAGGCTGGGTATCATAACCCGGATTGTTTGGTGTAAGGTTTACTGTCGCTTTTGTTTCAAGGTTATACTCATACAGGTCGGTATTGGTGCTTATGGCATAAGCGGTACCAGCCTGTTTTTTTGCCACATAAATTATCTTTTTACCATCGGGCGACCACGTGTAGTCTTCCTCTCCGCCAAAAGGCTTTTGGGGCGAATCATACGGCTCGCCTTTCATAATGTCGGTAAAGTCGTCTTTATCGTTAACGGGTGCATAACCAACATGGTTGTGCACACCTTCATTCCAGGTGTCCCAGTGGCGGTAGTCCAACCCGTTGTATATCATTACGGTAGATTTTTCCAGTTCCGGGTAATAATCCTTACCCATAACCTTTTCAACCTTTACCTCCTTATGGGTAAGCACATATTTACCGTCTGATGAAATATACTTGTCATGCAGCAAATCTTTATAGTCTTCTACTGCTTTAGGTGTACCACCGTTTACAGGAATTACATAAAACTTAGATTCCATCTTATTTTCATCAACATTTGGCGTAGAAACCTTATAAACAATTTGCTTACCGTCTTTACTGATACCAAGTGCGCTAACGCGCTCCAGTTTCCAGAGCAGTTCGGGTGTCATGTGTTGTTGCGCGGCGGCAGATAATCCCATCAGGCTAAGTGTTAGTACAATTATTTTTCTCATAGTATTGTTTGTAACGGTATAAAAACGCCCTAAAAATAATCATTTTCCGCGACAGCGGCAGGGTGCTTCTGCCCCGAAACATTTTAACATTAATTATAAAACCTAAAGCTAATGCAGGATTAAAAAAATATAAGTAATTTCACGGACTTAAAATTTAAGCTATAATCAGCACCAATTATAACTGCACATGAAAGATTTTGACTGGATGCAACTGGTAAACCCGGAGTTCTATATTACATTGGAACTGGGTGGCGTACCGGTAGGTATATACGTAGTACTTTTTATTGTTTTTGCCGAAACCGGCCTTTTTGCAGGTTTTTTCCTGCCGGGCGACAGCCTTTTGTTTCTTGCCGGTATTTACAGTACCGAGCTGATGAATACCCTTGTACCGCTAGAGGGCGACTTTTTAAATGTGCTGGTGCTCTCTGTACTGGTAGCACTTTCAGGTATATTGGGTAACACCTTCGGTTACTGGTTTGGCTACAAAAGCGGCAGCTATCTTTACACCCGTGAAGATTCGTTCTTCTTTAAAAAGAAATACCTTATACAGTCGCACGAATTTTTTGAAAAGCATGGTGGCCGTGCCATAATATTTGCTCGTTTCCTGCCCATAATAAGAACCTTTGCCCCTATTATTGCAGGAGTGGTAAAAATGGAGAAAAAGAAGTTTATGTTCTTCAACATATTAAGTTCTTTTATGTGGGCCTTTACCCTGATCTTTGCAGGGCACTACCTGTACGAGCTTTTCCTTAAATCATTCGGTATCGACCTTAAAGCACATATCGAGATCATTATAATAGGTATTGTAGCTATCACTACTGTTCCACTTATACTTAACGCTGTAAAAGGTAAAAAAGTAACCGAGCAGGAAGCTGTTGAGGAAGCGCTTGATGACGACGATCACGATACCGATATCTTTCCGCGATGAAACTAAGCTTTTGGGAAATAAACAGTTGGTTTACAGGTTTAGATTATACCATTGTGGGCAGTGGCATAGTTGGGCTGCACACCGCATTGCGCCTGCGCGAACGTTTCCCTGAAAGCAAAATACTCGTTCTCGAAAAAGGCCCTATGCCACAGGGAGCAAGCACTAAAAATGCAGGGTTTGCCTGTTTTGGCAGCCTTTCGGAAATTATAGACGACCTTAAAAACCACTCTGAAGAAGAAGTAACCGCCTTAATACAAAAACGCTGGAACGGGCTGCAACTGCTGCGCAAAAGGCTTGGCGATGCCGCAATAGACTTTAAGCCGCACGGCGGCTATGAAATTTTTCCCGAAGAAGACACTAACGGATTTGAGGAATGCCTGAGGAGGATGCCTTTTGTAAACGAGGTACTCCGCCCGCTGTTTCGCAATGATGTATTTAGCAAAGAAAACGACCGTTTCGGGTTTAAAGGCACGCACGAATATTTGATATTTAACCCCTACGAGGGGCAGATTGATACCGGCAGCATGATGCAGGCATTGCTTAAAGAAGTAGCCGCAAACAATATACAGATACTAAACTGCCAAACCGTTACCGCCTACCATGAAAAGGCAGATAGTGTAGAAGTTGCCATTGGCGACTTTAGCTTTACTACAAAAAAGCTGCTGTTTGCCACAAACGGCTTTGCATCTGCCATAACCAACGGTGCGGTAAAGCCTGGCCGTGCACAGGTGCTGATAACAGAGCCGATACCCAATCTTGACATACGCGGCACTTTCCATATTGACAGGGGGTATTATTACTTTCGCAACTATGGCGACAGGATATTGTTTGGCGGGGCAAGGAACCTTGATTTTGAAGGTGAAAATACAACCGAATTCGCCGAAACAGAACTGATACAAAACCGCCTGGAGCAACTGCTTCGCGAAATGATACTGCCGGGAACCAATGTTGCCATTGCACACCGCTGGAGCGGCATTATGGGCATGGGCAGCCACAAAAACCCTATTGTAGAGCAATTAAGCAGCCATGTATATTGCGGCGTAAGGCTTGGCGGAATGGGCATTGCCATTGGCAGCCTTATCGGGCAGGAGCTTGCTGATTTGGTTTAGTAAAACTGTCCGAGGTAAAATTCGAAATTTTAAAAAAGAACACATTAAATCGATATATTTGTATTATATTAACAATAAGCAGTGAGTGAAACTCTAAAAATAAAGTTTACAGGCAATAATATTGAGCCAGGTAAGGTGACCGCTAATGAGTTCGCCAAAGTTGTTGCTGCCTATGAAAACGCATTACTTGCTGTTATAAAAAAGAATTATCCTAAAAGATCGAACATTGATTTTATAAGTATTGTAGATGTAATAAACGAAAGTTTAACCATTAATGCTGAGCCTCACACTATTGAGGTAAAACAAGCAGCTAATGATATAAATGAAGCAATATCAAGTGCACAAATACATAAGCTTCCAATTGAAGCGATTGAAAACTTAACAGTTTTTCAAAGTTTTGTCAATAAATATAATTGTAAAGCTGTCTTAAATGGCATACCAGGTATTGCATCTGCAGAAATAAACGTTTATTCGGATATTCGAGTAACTGAAGCTTCCTTTTTTAAAGGAGAGACTACTATATATGGTAAAGTAGTTCGTATTGGCGGTACTATTCCTAAAGTACGGCTAGAACTTGATACTGGAAAAAGCTTTTCCGTCGAAGTCAAAAAAGAGGTTGCAAAAGACTTATCATCTCACCTATATGAAACTATAGCAATTACTGGAATTGCAAAATGGAAAAAAGAAAATAATGAGTTAGTTGAACTTAAAGCTATTTCTTACCAAAAATTAAAGAATAGCAAACTAAGTGAAAAAATACAGCAACTTAAAGATATTATTGGAAAGCATTGGGATAATATTGATAATCCGGATGATCGTTTATCACAAATACGAGATGGTCTATGAAAAAAGTGTGTGTAGATACAAACTTTCTTGTGTGGGCAGTTAAGCAAAAAGCTACAGTAGGCCAAGAATACCTGATAAGTATTGCTAAAAAAATAGTCGACTTCTTTGAAGAAAATGGTGTAACAATAGTTGTCCCTAGTCTTGTTCTTGGTGAACTTTTGTCTGATATTGAGGCGGAAGATGAACGTAGTCTTTTAACAAACTTTATTAGTGAAAATTTTATCGTTGTTCAATATGATATCCTTTGTGCAATCGAATTTGCTCGTTTAAGAGTAAATATGGATAAAAATATTTTGAAAGAACATAGAGTTCAAAATAGCATCACCCAAACACGTATGAAAACAGATTACAATATTTGCGCTTCTGCAATAGCAAAGAATTGTGATGCAATTATAACTAATAATAAAAAGGATTTTATAAAATATTCTGCAGGACATATAAATATTTATACATTAGAAGATGTTAATGATTA
>NZ_JAMWYY010000073.1 GCF_024305175.1 Flavobacterium sp. | reverse complement strand
ATATTATGATTTTTTTAAGAATTTCAGATTTAATGTTGGCTGTAAAATGAGCTTTTGCAAAGACTGAAAAGCAAAAAAATAAGTACAGGTTTTCAATTACGGCTTTTATATCTATTTTTGCACATGCAACACAACGTACTTATTTTAGATTTCGGATCGCAATACACACAACTGATTGCGAGAAGGGTTCGCGAACTTAATATTTTCTGCGAAATTTTTCCTTATAACAACCCGCCGGTTGACCTTTCATCATATAAAGCCGTAATACTTTCAGGCAGCCCTTTCTCTGTAAGGGCAGAAAATGCACCCCATCCTGATCTTTCAGAAATTCGTGGTAAACTGCCGCTGCTTGCCGTTTGCTATGGTGCGCAATACCTTGCCCATTTTAACGGTGGTGAAGTAGCGCCGAGTAACATACGCGAGTATGGGCGGGCTAATCTTGCTTATGTAAAAGAAGGTGAACCATTTTTAGAAGGTGTGCAACCCGGCAGCCAGGTTTGGATGAGCCACAGCGATACAATTAAGCAACTTCCTGAAAATGGTGTAAGGCTTGCCAGTACCAAAGATGTAGAAAATGCAGCCTACAGGATAGAAGGGGAGCTTACCTATGCCATACAGTTTCACCCGGAAGTATACCACTCTACAGATGGTAAGCTGATGCTGGAGAACTTTTTGGTTAAGATAGCCGAAGTGCCGCAAAACTTTACACCCGATACTTTTGTAGAAGATATAGTTGAGGAACTAAAGGTAAAAATACAGAATGACAAAGTTGTTCTGGGTTTAAGCGGGGGAGTGGATTCTACCGTTGCTGCGGTACTTTTAAATAAAGCTATAGGCAGTAACCTGTACTGCATATTTGTAAATAACGGATTGCTGCGCAAAGATGAATTTGAAAGCGTGCTGCACCAGTATAAAGACATGGGGCTTAATGTAAAAGGTGTAGATGCTACAGACCGTTTTCTTGGAGCGCTGGCGGGCATTGAAGACCCTGAACAAAAACGCAAAACCATAGGCCGTGTGTTTATAGAGGTGTTTGATGACGAGGCACACCAGTTAACAGATGTTAAATGGCTCGCACAGGGAACCATATATCCTGATGTTATTGAGTCGGTTTCTGTAAAGGGACCATCTGCAACTATAAAATCGCACCACAATGTGGGTGGACTGCCTGACTTTATGAAGCTTCAGGTGGTAGAGCCTTTGCGAATGCTGTTTAAAGATGAGGTGCGCCGCGTGGGTGCCACACTTGGCATAGATGCAGAGCTTTTGGGCAGGCATCCGTTCCCGGGGCCTGGCCTTTCTATAAGAATACTTGGCGATATAACCCCCGAAAAAGTGAGGATATTACAAGAAGTTGACCATATTTTTATACAGGGATTAAAAGATAACGGCCTTTATAACAAGGTATGGCAGGCCGGGGCAATACTGCTGCCAGTAAACAGTGTTGGTGTTATGGGAGATGAGCGCACTTATGAAAAAGTGGTTGCACTGCGCGCTGTAGAATCTACAGATGGTATGACTGCCGACTGGGTGCACCTGCCTTACGATTTCTTAATGAAGGTTTCAAACGAAATTATAAACAAAGTTAAAGGTGTAAACCGTGTGGTGTATGATATAAGTTCTAAGCCACCTGCCACAATAGAATGGGAATAATGCAGTATTAACTTATATTTTAAATGCATTATTTATATCCTGAATTTGATATTTCTTGAATAATTTTTATAAAAAAGCCGTATATCTGAATTTTATTTGCAGATAATACGGTTTTTTTTTCTTTTCATAACTGATGTTTTACTAATGTAATAATTTTGTTGATTTTGTGTTAAGTTATTGCAATAATTATTACTTTTAGGAAAATTTTAACAAAATTTACTAAAGGAAAGATGACAACTAAACTATTGGCATTGCTTGCCCTCGGGTTTGTTTATGGCAATGCTTGTGCACAGGAGCCTGATAATGTGCAGGTTCAGGAAACTGCGGCAGAGCATGTAATTAACCACCGTGTAGCTTTTGGTGAAACTGTTGTGCTCATAGCAAAAAAATATCTTGTTCGCCCCTCTGATATTTATGAGTTTAATCCCGATGCCGTAGAAGGCCTGAGCACGGGTATGCTTTTAAAAATTCCGCTCGACAGGGCTGTACAGGCTGAACAACCTAAAAAAGAAGAAGAGCCTGCAACGCATATTGCAACAATTGCAATGCCCGAACGTAAAAAGACAGTTGTAAAAGAATCTGCCGCCCCTGCTTTAAAAGCAACAGTTGCTTCTGCTGTTACACAGCCCGAGCCTGTTGTGCTTCCTGATAATGGTGTTTTTGAAGTAACTCACAGTGTAAAAGATGGGGAAACCCTTACAGGACTCGCGCGAAAATACAATACCACCGTTACGGCTATTACCAACGCAAACAAACAGAAGCTGAGGCATGGACTGCAGAAAGGGCAGGAGCTTACAATACCCGCAGGCCCAACACCTGAAACGCTTGACGGTGTTATTATGCACAGTGTAAAAAGCGGAGAAACGCTGTTTAGCCTTGCAAAGCAGTATAATACTACGGTAGAAGCTATTACCGAATATAATAAGCGAAAACTGAAGAACGGCCTGCAGGCAGGGCAAAAACTGAGTATTATGCCGGGCACTGCTGCTCCTGCCGCACTTGAAACTGAAAGTATTGCTGATGTAATTCAGGAAACACCCGTAAAAACAGAGGAAGCCGTTAAGCAGCCTGAGCCTGTACCAGATGTTACACCAAGAACAATAACGCATATAATTAAGGCCGATGATACGCTTGATAAGCTTGCGGCACAATACCATACCACCGCCGAAGCAATAAAAAAGCAAAATACAAAAAAATTGAAAAAAGGCCTTCAGGCAGGGCAGGAAATAAGCATACCTGCCTATACGCAGCCTTGATAATATTATCTTAAGATAAAAATAAAATTTGCAGTTAAGTCGTTACAAAAGTTACCTTTGTAGCGGCTTAATTATTTAAACATATATCATGAAATCAAGGCTGGCTTTATTTTTTGCAATACTTTTTTTTTCGGCTGCCGCTTATGCCCAGGACTATAAAAAGCATAAAGTAGGTAAAGGTGAAACGGTAACCGACATTGCTAAAAAATATAAGGTAACTCCTTATGATATTTACCGCCTTAACCCCGACTCTAAAAACGGGCTTAAAGAAAACATGGTACTGCTGATACCTTCTGAGATTCCTGTACAAACAGCGCCTGTAAAAGAAAAGCCGACAGAACTCGTAAATACTGTTCATGAGCTTCAGGAAGGCGAAACATTATACAGCGTATCAAAAAAATATAATGTAACGGTAGAGCAACTGGAAAAAGCTAACCCCGGCCTTGCCATTGATGATTTGCAGATTGGGCAGAAAATTATAATCCCCATAAAAGGCAGCCCTGTAAAAGAGCAGGTAAAGAAAGCCGAAAAAGCCGATGCAAAAAAAGATGTTGATGCCTACATATATCATAAAGTTGTTGCGGGTGAAACAAAATACTCTATTGCGCGCGATTATGATATTACACTTCAGTTACTTGAGGAGCTTAACCCCGATGTAAAAGATATACTTCCGCTTGGCTACGAGCTTAAGCTGTTTAACCGTAAGGTAGTAAATAACAAGCCTGTCCCGGCTGCCCCTGTTGCGGACAGTACCTATATGCTATATGAAGTGCCTGCTAAGGAAACCATGTATAATATTACAAAGAAGACAGGGCTTACAGAAGAGCAGCTTATAGCGCTTAATCCGCAACTGAAAGAAGGCTTAAAAGAAGGCATGCAGCTCCGTATACCAAAAGCTGGAACAAGTGCGGCGGCACCTGTAAAAAAGACGAAAGCAGATTTAACCGTCTCACTTAAAAAGGACCGGGAGAAGAGTATGGCGCTTCTAATTCCTTTTAATCTGTCAAGGGTAGAGCAGGATACCGTCAGGGCGCAACTGCTGCGCAACGATAAGTTCCTCAACATGACACTCGATTTTTATGCGGGTGCCCTTATAGCAATAGATTCTGCCGAAACGCTTGGACTTCCTTTAAAGGTAAATATATATGATTCTAAAGAAACAAGCAGGTCATCTGAAATAGCTGCTTTAAAAAGCAGGCTCATGAGTGCTGATGCTGTTATAGGTCCTTTCTTTACAGGTAATGCTGAAAATGCCGCTTCACTTCTTACTGATGTGCCAGTAATATCACCACTCTCAAAAGAGTCAGGTAAAAAATACCCTAACCTTTTCCAGTCGGTACCGTCGCCGGATACTGCTAAAAAGGCTTTGTTCGATTACCTGAAAGCCCAAAATGCTAACGTGATAGCTATTATAGACCCCAAGAAAGTCAGTTCTAAAGAATATATAAAAGCTAACTATCCTTCAATAAAAATTGTTGCCCCGGGTGCTGAGGGCACAATTAATGAGGCTGCCATTAAAGCAAACCTTGTGAAGAGTGGCAAAAATTATGTAATTCTCGAAACAGAGCGTTCGGCAATGGTAATAAATACTGTTAGGATACTTGCCGATGCACAGGGAGAGTACCAGATTCAGCTTGCAGTGCCCGAAATTAATGATGTTTTTGATAACAATGAAGTATCGCTTGCAAGGCTCACAGCGCTTAAAATGATGTATCCGTCGGTAACAAATGACAGCGATACCGAAGCTGAAAGGATATTTATAAAAATGTTCAGGGAAAAGAACGGCTATGCGCCTAACCAGTTTGCAACCCGCGGCTTTGATGTAACCTTTGATGTTATACTGCGCCTTTTTCAGCAAAAGCCATTTGCAGAAGTAATGGACACCACAGCATCTGAACAGGTTGAGAATAAATTCTCCTACCGCAAAGAGAATGGCGGCTACAGCAACACAGCCGTTTACATTATGCAGTATGGCGATGAGTATTCGGTTACAGAAGCGCCTGCCGCACCTGTAACAGTTACAGCACAACAAAGCTTACCCACACAAAAACCTTAAGCAAAATGACATCAAAAGTAACATACTTGGGAGATTTGCGTACATCATCTGTACATATACAATCCGGCAGCGAAATTATATCGGATGCTCCGCTGGATAATAATGGTAAGGGCGAAGCCTTTTCACCTACAGATACCGTTGCTAATGCCCTGGCAAGCTGCATGTTTACGGTTATGGGTATCAAAGCCCGCGATATGGGTGTAAATATGGAAGGCTCTGTGGCAGAGGTTACCAAAGCTATGCAGGCAAGCCCCAGGAAGATTTCTGAAATTAAGGTGCAGATAACCATGCAAAGCGATGCTGATGAAAAAGCACGCACCATACTGGAAAGGACAGCTATGTCGTGCCCGGTACTGCTGAGCCTTAATCCCGATATAGAGAAAAAAGTTACTTTTAACTGGAGCAGTATTGGATAACAGTACTGAACAGGAGCAAAGAGAATTCCTTATAAAACTGGCGCATACCAAAATGCCCTTCGGTAAATATGAGGGGCGTTTTCTTATAGACCTGCCCGAATATTATGTAGTTTGGTATTATAATAAAGGCTTTCCTAAAGGGCTGCTGGGCCGTCAGTTACAGCTTGTATATGAACTAAAGCTGAACGGGCTGGAAAATATTGTACGCAATATTAAAGCCGGCTTCCCCAAGCCTTAACATTAACTCATGCTGCCTTATTTACTATATTGAAGGGCGGTGTTTAGGCGTGTTGTATTTCAAATCATCAATTTAGCCGATTATCAAATTAAATTGATTATTTTTGCCTCGTTTTTTTACGGCTACAACAACAACACAACAACACGCATTTACAATGAATCAGACAAAGTATATTTTTGTTACAGGAGGTGTGACTTCTTCCCTGGGTAAGGGAATTATAGCTGCTTCGCTGGCAAAACTATTGCAGGCAAGAGGTTACAGGACCACCATACAAAAGTTTGACCCCTACATTAATGTAGATCCGGGTACACTTAACCCGTATGAGCATGGCGAATGCTATGTAACCGATGATGGTGCCGAAACAGACCTTGACCTGGGGCATTATGAGCGTTTTTTAAATGTACCTACTTCTCAGGCTAATAATGTAACTACGGGCCGTGTGTACCTTTCTGTTATAGAGAAGGAGAGAAGAGGAGAATTTTTAGGTAAAACGGTACAGGTAGTGCCGCACATTACAAATGAGATTAAAGAGCGTATGCAGCAGCTTGGCCGCTCCGGCGATTATGATATTGTAATTACCGAAATAGGTGGTACAGTTGGTGATATAGAGTCGCTTCCTTATATAGAATCGGTTAGGCAGTTGGTTTATGAGCTGGGTGATAATAATGGTATTGTTATCCATTTAACGCTGGTGCCGTATCTTGCCGCAGCCGGAGAGCTTAAAACCAAGCCTACACAGCACTCGGTTAAAACATTAATGGAGAGCGGTATAAAAGCTGATATACTGGTTTGCCGTACAGAGCATGAGCTATCTTCAGAATTAAAGCAAAAGCTTGCTTTGTTTTGTAATGTTAAGTCAGAGGCCGTTATACAGTCTATAGATGCTTCTACCATATATGATGTACCTAATTTAATGCTTGAGGAAGGTTTAGACAGGGTAGCCCTTAAAAAACTTGACCTTTCGGAGAAAAACTCACCCGACCTTAAGCAGTGGAACGACTTTTTGTACAGGCTTAAAAATCCGAAACATACCGTAAACATTGGCCTTGTGGGTAAGTACGTAGAATTGCAGGACTCTTATAAGTCTATATTAGAAGCTTTTATACATGCAGGCTCTGCAAATGAAACGAAGATAAATGTTGTAAGCATACACTCGGAATATATAGATAAAGATAACGTTGCGGACAAGCTTAAAGGGCTTGACGGCCTTTTGGTGGCGCCGGGCTTTGGTGAGCGCGGTATAGAAGGAAAAATAGAAACGGTGCGTTATGCAAGGGAAAACAACCTCCCTTTCCTGGGAATATGCCTGGGCATGCAAATGGCTGTTATAGAATATTCGCGTAATGTGCTTGGGCTTAAAGATGCCAATTCTGCTGAGATGAATGCGAGTACGGCAAATCCGGTAATTAATATAATGGAACAGCAGAAAACCATAACCCAAAAAGGTGGTACCATGCGCTTAGGCTCCTGGAAGTGCACACTTGAGGAAGGCTCTCTTGCTGCAAAAATTTATGGTACAGCTCATATAGAAGAAAGGCACCGCCACCGTTATGAGTTTAACAGCAAGTATCGCGAAGCGTTAGAAAATGCAGGGCTTAAGGCATCCGGTGTAAACCCTGATACGGGCCTTGTAGAAGTTATAGAGCTGGATGAACACCCGTTTTTTGTGGGTGTACAATATCACCCTGAATATAAGAGTACGGTAGCCAACCCGCACCCGCTTTTTGTGCATTTTGTTAAAGCTGCTGTTGCAGGCAAGTGTTAACACTGCATTACTGCGGATAAAAAGAAAACATTTTTTATAAAATAGATGGAAGAAAAAAAGTTAGACATTAAAACCATTATAGGCTTCGGTCTTATTATGCTTTTGCTGATATGGATGATTTACAACCAAACGGCAGAACAGGATGCTGAAGCAAGGGAAAAAGAGAAAAAAGAGCATATTGATAAGCTAACAGATAAAACCATTCCTGAAAGCGGTACTGCGGCTGTAGCGAAAGATTCGGCAGTATCAGACTCTGTTACAACAGCCGAAATGAAAAGTGCCCTTGGCGCTTTCGCTTACAGCGCATCTTTACCTTCGGCAAAAGGAGGTACTACAGCGATAGAGAATGAGTTGCTTGACCTGAAGGTTGCCAACAAAGGCGGTTATATTACAGCGGCTACCCTAAAAAACTTCGAGCAGTTTCACAAAGGCTCAAACCAAAGGGTAGAGCTTATCAACAACAATAATGCTGACTTTAACCTGCAATTCCAGACTAAAGATAACCGCATACTTAATACCCGCGATCTTTATTTTGAGCCACAGCTAAGCAAAGAAGGAGAAAACACTGTGCTTGCCATGCGCCTTAAAGCAGGGCCACAGCAGTTTTTAGAGTACCGCTATGTGCTTAAGCCAAATGAGTATATGCTCGATTTCAGCATACGCACACAGGGGCTTTCTAATATTGTTAATACTACCAAACCAATGGGGCTGGAGTGGCAGCTTAAATCGTTCCGGAATGAAAAGAGCGTAACGTATGAAAACCGCTATACGGAGCTTGTTTATGAGTATGAAGACGGTAAGGATGACTATCTGGGCCAAGGCAGCAATGAAGCAGAGAAGGCGGATGATGTTACTTTTATAGCCTATAAGCAGCACTTTTTTACATCAGTACTTTTAACGGATACCCCGTTTAAAACGGCAGAGATGGTTTCTGAAAACCTTGTAAAAGATGACAAAGTAGATACGCTTTTTACTAAAAACTTTAAGGCTAATATACCGCTCGAGTTTAAAGGCGGAGAACTTAGCTACAACATGAACTGGTATTACGGCCCGAGCGATTACAAAATACTTAATGGCTACGAGAGAAACCTTGACGAAATAATGCCGCTGGGTTGGGGTATCTTCGGTTGGATAAACAGGTTTATTTTTATTCCTGCCTATGGGTTATTAAGCGGGTTTATACCTTATGGCATTGCCATTATAATATTTACCATACTGGTAAGGCTTTTAATGTCGCCTATCACGTATAAGTCATACTTGTCTCAGGCTAAAATGAAGGTTATACGCCCTGAAATAGCAGAGCTTAACGAGAAGTATAAGAAAGACCCTATGAAGAAACAGCAGGAAACCATGAAGCTGTACAGCAAAGCGGGTGTTAGCCCTATGGCGGGCTGCTTGCCGGCACTAATGCAGGTTCCGGTGTTCTATGCACTCTTCCAGTTCTTCCCGTCTTACTTTGATTTAAGGCAGAAAAGTTTCCTTTGGGCAGACGACCTTTCGTCTTATGACTCTATTGCCCACCTGCCGTTCTACATTCCGTTTTACGGTAACCACGTGAGCCTTTTCCCGATACTGGCATCTGTAGCTATATTCTTTTACATGAAAATGACAACCGGCGACCAAAGCATGGCGCAGCCACCACAGGAAGGTATGCCGGATATGAGCAAGATCATGAAGATAATGATATACATTTCGCCTGTAATGATGCTTATCTTCTTTAATAACTATGCATCAGGATTAAGTTTATACTACTTTATCTCTAACCTTATTACAATAGGTATCATGTTAGTGATTAAAAACTACATTGTTAAGGAAGAAAAAGTACACGCTATAATTCAGGAAAATAAAGCCAAGCCTAAAAAGCAGAGCAAATTCCAGAAACGCATGCAGGAAATGATGGAGCAGGCGCAGGAGCAGCAAAAAGCAAGGCAAAACAAAAAGTAAAAACAAGGCACCTCTTTAAGAGGTGCTTTTTTAATAAGGCACGGGCTTTGCTTATACTAAACAATATATTATAAAGGTTATATAAAAAACTCTTTTTATGAAGGCATACTTTGCAATACTCTTTGTTTTACTAACAGGGCTAAGTTCAGCACAGCAGCAGGGGGTGAATAAATTTGATACACAAGGCAAACGACACGGCTTGTGGAAAGGCACATATGACGACTCGGGCAACCTGCGTTATGAAGGTACTTTTGATCATGGCACTGAAACCGGAATATTTAAATTCTATGAAAATGTAAAGTCGGCTCCTGTAGCGGCAACGCGCGATTTTAGTGCGGGCAATGGAGAATCTTATACTGTTTTCTTTGACGAGAAAGGCAAGAAGTTAAGCGAAGGCAAAGAGGTTAACAAACTGCGCGAGGGCGAATGGAAGTTTTACTATCCCGGAAAAAATACTATCATGTCAGTAGAGTTGTACAGCAAAGGCAAGCTTATGGGTGTAAGGAAGGTATTTTTCCCATCGGGCTCACTGGCAGAAGAAGCACAATACAAAAACGGCTTGCGTAACGGCTACTATAAAAAATATACCGAAAAAGGCATTTTGCTGGAAGAATCAGTTTATAAAAATGGCGAGATGCACGGGCCGGCATCTTTTTATAATGGCTCTGGTGAATTGGAAAGCAAAGGCCAGTATGCCAATAACATAAAAACCGGTGTTTGGAAATTTTATGAGAGGGGTAAGCTTGTAAAAGAAGAAGATGTTACCAATAAGAAAATTGAGCTGGTACGCCAAAGAGAGTAAAATACAAAATTTGCCGTACCTTTGCACTGTTTTACAGCAGATTTTTTAGAAGATGAAACGTGTAGTAGTTGGTTTATCGGGAGGAGTTGACAGCAGTGTGGCAGCATACCTGCTTATGGAGCAGGGTTATGAGGTTATAGGGCTGTTTATGAAGAATTGGCATGATGATTCGGTAACCATATCAGATGAGTGCCCGTGGCTTGAAGACAGCAATGATGCACTCCTTGTTGCCGAAAAGCTTGGCATACCTTTCCAGACAGTAGATCTTAGCGAGCAATATAAAGAGCGTATTGTTGATTATATGTTCAACGAATACGAAAAAGGCAGGACACCAAACCCTGACGTGCTTTGCAACCGCGAAATAAAGTTTGATGTTTTTATGAAAATTGCCCTTAGCCTGGGTGCAGACTATGTGGCAACAGGGCACTACTGCCGAAAAGATACCATTATACAAGACGGAAAAGAAGTGCACCGGCTGCTTGCAGGTGTAGATGCTAATAAAGACCAGTCCTACTTTTTGTGCCAGCTATCGCAGGAACAACTGGGTAAGGCGCTTTTCCCTATAGGAGAGCTTACCAAGCCCCAAGTGCGCGAAATCGCCGCTAAAATGGAATTGGTTACCGCCGAGAAAAAAGACTCGCAGGGGCTTTGTTTTATTGGTAAAGTACGACTGCCTGAATTTTTACAACAGCAGCTTCAGCCAAAAGAAGGTACTATCTATGAAGTGAATGCCGATTCTGACGCTTATAAAACTGAAAAGCCTGTATTTGCATCTGTAAAAGAGCAGCTTGCTTTTGAGGCTAAAAATATAGCTTATACACCCGATATGGGTAAAGTAGTGGGCCGCCACCAGGGGGCGCATTATTATACCATTGGGCAACGTAAAGGATTAAATGTTGGCGGTACTAAAGAACCATTGTTTATTATCGCTACAGATGTAGAAAGCAATGCTATATATACAGGGCAGGGGCACAGCCATCCGGGATTGTTTCGCAAAGCATTGTTTATTCAGGAAAGCGAAATACACTGGGTGCGTGAAGACCTTGCACTTAAGGATGGCGAAACCATGGATGTAATGGTGCGCATACGCTACAGGCAGCCGCTTCAAAAAGCTACACTCCATAAGTTTGATAATGGTATGTATATATCTTTTGATCAGCCGCAAAGCGCCATTACAGAAGGGCAGTTTGCTGCGTGGCACATTAATGATGAACTTGTTGGCAGTGGGGTAATATCCTAATCTTGTAATATAATTCTGCAATCGTGTAACATAAAAGTGTATAGGTTTTCATAAATTGTCAGGTCACAAAAACCTAATGTTATGAAAGTTATAAACTCAAAGCTTCACGCTGCGCTCGACTACCTTACTGTTATTTTTCTGCTTGCAGCGCCCGAGCTGTTTGACTTACCCGAAATGACAGCAATGCTTACCTATGTGCTTGCCTGTGTCCATTTCCTGCTTACCATTGTCACCAACTTTGAATTTGGGTTAATTAAATGGCTGCCCTTCCGTGTGCATGGATACATAGAGCTTGTAGTAGCTTTTGCGCTTGTTTTTGCTTCTTTTTATCTGGGCAGTACAGATGGTGTTTTTTCAAGGAACTTTTATCTCATTTTTGCTGCCATAATACTTATTGTTTTTATACTGACCGATTTCAGGCACTCTAAAGCAGATTAGCAGCGTTTTACTCTTTTATGATAAATAGTTATCTTGCAGCTTATTTGCAAACTGATGTATTATAACCTGCACACCCACAATTATACTGCAAATCCGGATATATTAGAAGTAGTAAACCGTTATCCGTATGAAGAGGCAGATGTGCCTTATTTCTCTACGGGCATACACCCGTGGTACATTCAGGAAGATAAAATAAAACAACATTTAACAATTATTGAGCAACGTTTGGCCATGCCAAATTGCCTTGCCGTGGGTGAATGCGGTCTCGATAAGCGCATTGAGATATCTTTGCAATTGCAGCAAAGCGTTTGTGAAAAACAACTGCTTTTAGCGAAAAAACATAATAAACCTGTAATTTTGCACCTTGTTGCTGCTTATGCCGAACTGATAGCGATAACAGATGCCGTTAAGCCCGGTGTACCTGTTATTGTGCATGGGTTTTCTAAAAACAGAGAAGTTGCCAAACAATTGCTTGATAAAGGCTTTTATCTTTCTTTCGGGAAATACCTGTTACGAAATGAGGGGCTTTCAGAGGTTTTGAAGTATGTGCCTGATGATTGCTTTTTTCTTGAAACCGACACGATAGAAGAGGGTATAGCCGATGTATATAATAAGGCAGCGGTGGCTAAAGGTGTGAGTGTACAAACGATAATTGAGATAACACAAAATAATTTTAAAAAGGTTTTTAGTAATGGCTGAATGGACGGAGCGCGCCGAGCTTTTATTTAAGAAAGAAGGACTTGACAAGTTAAAAAATTCACATGTGCTGGTTGTAGGTATGGGCGGGGTAGGCTCTTTTGCAGCCGAATTTATTGCCAGGGCAGGCGTTGGCAAAATGACAATAGTAGATGGCGATGTGGTAGATATAACCAACATTAACAGGCAATTGCCTGCATTGCACTCTACAGTAGGCAAACCTAAAGTTGATATAGTAGGCGACAGGCTTATGGATATAAACCCAAAGCTGGAGCTGATAAGGCTAAAAGAGTTTTTATCGCCGGAGCGCGCTTATGAACTCGTTACCAAAGAATATGACTATGTAATGGATTGCATAGACAGCATAACCCCTAAGCTAAATTTAATCATGTCAGCAAAAAGGCAGAAGGTAAAGATTATCAGCAATATGGGCGCAGGTGGTAAATTTGAAGCGGCTAAAGTTAAAGTTTCTGATATTGGTAAAACCGAATATTGCCCGCTTGCCAAAACCATACGCAAAAGGTTGCGCAAAGAAGGTATATCTGGTGGGGTTAAAGTGGTTTTCTCTTCAGAACGTGCTGATGAAACCAGCCTTAAAATGACCGACGGGAGTAACTTTAAAAAGTCGTTCTACGGTACCAATAGCTGGATGCCTGCACTATTTGGGCTACACGCTGCCGAAACGGTAGTAAAGTACCTCATAGGTAAATAAAATGCTGATTTAACTACAGGGTCGTATCCCTAACTGTCTTGGCAGGAGCTGAGGTTCTTCTATCCATGCGCTGCCTTGCAGCATCTGTGGGATGAATTGCAGGTAAAGGCACCAAAGGTTCGGTCACTATTGGTGGTATTGCAAGTGTATCAACAGGTTTTCCTATAGGGAAATAAATATCGGTTACCCATTTGGATGGCTGCCTTGTCTGCTGCATGTTTACAGAATATACTTCTACATATTGGCCTGTAGGGTTCAGTTCCATTTGCTTTTCGGTAATATGGCTATAGGCTTTATTCCACGCTTCCTTAAGGTGGGAGTAATCTCCGTTAAGTGTTGTTTTAAGCGCTGTAAACGACTTTAGCTCGCCGCCTACAAATTCACTGCCCGGTGCTGTAAATATCTCTTCTTTAAGCGGAATGCAAATAGTATAGGCAGCGCTGTTGTTCAGCCTGTCATATTTATCATATACTACAAACGGCACACCGTTTTTACCCATGTTATTGGCTTTTACAAAGCTCAACAGTCTTGGTATTACCGTTGCCACGCGTTGGTTAATACCGTTTATACTGCTTGTGGTAGGGTAGCCAATATAATAGGCATCTTTCTTTACAGCCTTTCCTTTAATAGCTACAGCATAGTTATTAATCTCGTTAGTAAGGAATGTTTTTAACTTTTGAAGCCCATTTTGCAGTGCCGACTCAATCTGTTCTTCTGTGCCACCGTTAAGTAAAGCATAGGCTTTCTCAGTAAAAGACAGATTACCTTTCAACCTTACGCTTACCTTAGTGCTGTTAAGAGTGTCTTTAAATGTCCAGTAAATTTTACTTGTATTAGTTCCTGCAGAAGAACTCTGCACTATTGAGTCAAGGTCTTTTATTTTAATGGTTTTTATCTCACCTTCTTTTTCGCCGGTTCTCCAAAAGGCGTAAGCACCGGGACCTGATGTGGTATCAGAGAATGTATAGACCGTTGAGCTATCTGTATCGGTTAGTATATTTATATTATTCCAGTTAGAATAATCGTTTATATAATTAAAAAGCGATGCGCGGGGTATATTTATTATTTTCTCGTCCTTAATATCATAGCTGCCTGCCTGCGTGGCCACAAATACTGTAAGGGCTACGGCAGCGAGCAGCAGGAGAAGGAAAATAT
>NZ_JAMWYY010000072.1 GCF_024305175.1 Flavobacterium sp. | reverse complement strand
ATTTGTATTACAAATTTAATTAAACATAACTAAACTAAAAGTGATAATGGAAAAAATTTATGAAGCAGAAGTGACAACGGTAGCAGGTCGCAACGGTCACGCAAAATCATCTGATGGATTATTAGATATAGATGTGCGATTTCCAAAAGAGATGGGAGGTACTGGGGGAGCAACTAACCCTGAACAATTATTTGCAGCAGCTTGGTCTGCTTGTTTTGGTACAAGCATAACAGTTGCGGCAGGAATTGAAAAAGTTAAAATTGGAGAAGTCACCGTAACAGCTAAAATTGATGTTTTACATGACAACGGTAATTTTAATCTTGGAGCCCATCTTCTCGTCAAAATAAATGATGTCGATTACGATACTGCCAAAAAACTGGTAGAAGTTGCTAAATCGATTTGTTCTTATTCAAAAGCAACAAAAGGAAACATAGACGCTATCTATGAAGTTGTAACAAATTAATTAAAAATTGATGCAAAGCAGCAAATAATAGTTAATGAATTGGAGGCTCTTAAAAAGTTGCTCTTGCATGATATAGCAGTGCCTTCTGCCACAGATGGGCAAATTGTGATTAAAGTAGAAGCTTCGGTTAATAAATTTTTCTGACGGCATGCAAAGACGAAATCAAGATCTGCATCAAATGAAGCTTTTAAGCTTATCAATATCTGTTTTCACAAGCTGCCGCAGCACACAGGCAAATGTAAAAAAGAAAACAAAAGGTAAAACTGTTCTAATTCCATAATAGCAAAATAAATATATAAATAAACTTAAAAAACAATCATTTAAATTATAGTAAACATGGTAAACACACTAAATTGGTTTGAAATCCCGGCTACAGATTTCGAAAGAGCAAAGACTTTTTATGCAAAAGTTTTAAACGCTCAAATTCATGACGACCCAAATAGGCAATATGCCTATTTGCCTTCTGACCCACAAAAAGGCGGATTTGGCGGTGCAATTGGCAGCGGTGAAAACTTTGTTCCGGCAATGACGGGTACAACTGTCTACTTAGATGGCGGAAAAGACCTTTCAGTTCCTTTGGGGAGGGTAGAAAGTGCCGGAGGAAAAATTATTCTGCCAAAGACTTCTATCGGAGAAAATGGCTTTATTGCACTTTTTATTGACACTGAAGGAAACAAAGTTGGATTCCATTCAATGGGATAGTACATCATTCTCCCTTATTTTGTTAGATAGCTGATAGAACTGTCACATTGATATTTCTATCAGCTTCACGTTGTCTTAATCTGCTTTTACCTCATTATTGGTGCTTATGTACCATTCCTACTGACACAACGTTGCCTTATAGACTCACTCATTTATTGGAAGCACTTTAAATACTAACAAAAAGTTGTATGTAAATAATGAATTTTTTATGTTGTTTATTAATGGGTTTTACTTAATCAGCTCTATTTTAAGTCTAAGCGGAATTTAAAAAAATGTCTATCAAACTAATGGCAGCGATTTTTTGGCTTTATTCTTTTTAATCATATTAATACTATATTTGGTAAAAATAACAACAGTATGAAAAAGTTACTATTTCTATTTATTTTATCAGGATTTACAGCTTTTGCGCAAACGGCAAAAAAAGACAAGGCACTCGAAGAGCTTTTCAACCTTATGAAAGGCAATTATAATTCTGAAAAGCAGGCAAAGGCCGATGCAGATTACTATAACATTTCGCTTAAAATGGTGCCTATCTGGAAAAGCAAAGGCTACTACTTGTATGTAGAGCAGGCGCTTGCCGATAAGCAGGACAAGCCTTACCGCGTACGGATATATCACCTGGTAAAGAAAGGGGAGGAGTATATTAGTGAAATATATACGCTTAAAAATGAAAAGGACTGGATAGGAAAAGGCGCAACGCCCGAAGCTTTTGATAAGCTAACAGAACCTGACATAGAGTTAAAGCAAGGTTGCGAGGTTATCCTTAAAAAAACAGGGCCGAAAAGCTATGCCGGTGCTACGGGTGATAAAACCTGCCCAAGCGAACTTAAAGGAGCCGCCTATGCAAGTTCTAAAGTTACGATAACTGAAAGCGGGCTTGTGTCTTGGGATCAAGGCTATGACAGTGAAGGTAAGCAGGTATGGGGTGCTGAAAAAGGCGGGTATGTGTTCGACAAAATAAATTAGGCACAATACATTAAATATACTGATTGATAGAATAAAGTTTTATGAATATCATTTATCAGGAGCAGCGTGTAAGTTTTAAAGAACTCATAGAAAACATACGGAAGGCATGTGTTGATATGTACACAACTTTTCATAAAGATTTTTACTCAATTAGCGGCTTTCTGTATATAGCAATTTCTTACTTTAACAATCAAATTTCTACGAATCATAGATGCTTGAAGGTGGGTAACTTGAAAGGAGTAACTAAATTACGCTCAACGTATGCATACTTCAAAAGCTAATAAAGTAACCATTTTAAATTATTACATAATATACCCGTCAATATTTGGTACAGGGCCAGGTATATAATTATCGCTAATCATTTCTCTTAGGTCAATTTCTATAGCCCTTGATATAGAATTGATTGGTATATCATTATATGTTCCCTCAAAAGGATTTTCTGAATAATCGCCAATTTTTTCCATTAAAAAGAATATCCAAATGGTTAAAGAAGAAATCGGAATAATAATCCATTTTTGATTATGAGAAAAGTCTTTTAAAACATCTAACAGCCCTAAAGGTGTAAGAGCAGCAAAAATGATTGAAAGCCACAAAGCGGCAGAAGCATATTGCCTGGGAAAAGGAAAATTCTTTATTCTTTCGCTTCTTCCCTGATCATCGTAAAAGCTGCAAATTAATTTATGAAATTCCATATGCCTAAAATCATCGAAATAGCCCAGGTCTCTTAGCTTTTGAAATTCCAGTGCCTGAAGTGCCATAATTTGTGTTGCTACATTACTTTTGCCAATACACCCATCTATTTCTGTCTTATCAAGATAGGGCTCGAGCTGAAGGGCAAGGTCTTTGTCATATTCGGGACAACGCTCCGCAAAAATTACTTTTATCCTGTCTTCAACATGTTCCCATTCACGAGATAGCCTTAATTGTACCCTTAGTGCGGTAAGCCAGGCAATATGCCGGTATAATAGCTTTTTTCTGATTTCATCTTCATTCTGTCCATTTATAAAAGCCAGTAAGGCAGCGCCAAATGAGCGGCTGTTATTAACAATCCCACCCCATATCTTGCGGGCTTCCCAGCTACGGTCATAACTGGCATTATTTTTAAACCCCAAGTAAAAGGCCACAGCTATACCAACTACTCCCACAGGGCTCCACGGAAGTGATATGTCTATATTAAAGTTAGTATATATCAGCAAATGAGCTAAATATATAATGGCTGCATATAATCCTCCATATATAAAAGGCATTTTTGACCATTTAAAGGTCATCCAAAAACCGTAATTGCGTTTAGCGAACATAGTACTTGTATTAAATTAAAACCTTATACATTTAGGCTGATAGGTTACTTGCAGTTATGTTAGTACGTGACCACAAGTTGCACGTTCATAAAAATAATTATTTCAGTCACTACTTTCCAGCTTACTGGCATGTGCTGACATGTCGATGTTAAGTAAGATGTCACAGCACAATTTTGCGCTACCGGTTTGCCACGTTCTAGCAATAACACTTACTACCGTTATTCAAGAACTTCTCAAAAAAATGTTTTACGGCACTCTTTATTGTCTTTAAACTTCCGCAAGGTAGCGGTGTACAAATGATATTGCCATAGAACCTTCACCCACTGCCGAAGCTACCCTTGCCATAGCACCGCTGCGCACATCACCGGCTGCAAAAATTCCAGGCGTACAGGTTTCTAAAAGATAAGGGTCTCGTTCCAATTTCCATATTTTCCTAAATGTATTGTATTTTTTTAATTCCCTCCCTGTTTCTAAAAAACCTTTTGCGTCTTTAAGGAAATCCTGCCCAATCCAATCGGTTACCGGGCTTGCGCCAATAAAGATAAACAACGCATCAGCAGGTACTGTATCCTCAGGCTTGTCAATTTTTTTTATAATAAGACGCTCCAGCTTGCCATTACCTTGCGCCTCCTCTATTTCGGCATTTGGTATAAGTTGCACATTGTCAAGATCCTTCAGCTGGTCTACCAGATATGAGCTCATTGTGTAAGACAGGGAATCCCGACGGATAAGTATATAAACATTCTTTGCAAATTTAGAAAGGTATACTGCTGCCTGGCCTGCACTGTTTCCTCCACCCACCAAGTAAACTTCCTTATCTTTGCATGCAGCAGCTTCGGTCATTGCGGCGCCATAGTAAATGCCTGCACCTGTAAAATCTTCTATACCCTTTTTTTCAAGCTTCCGATAATCGACACCTGTAGTTATTATAACAGCCCGTGCAAGCACTTGTGAATTATCCTCAAGCATAATAATCTTGTATCCGTCTTTCTGTATAATCTCTTTTACTTCCCTTGGCGATAAGAATTCTGCTCCCAGTCTTGCCGCCTGGGCAGTTGCCCGTCGTGTAAGTTCAGCTCCGCTCAATCCGCTGGGAAAGCCAAGATAGTTTTCAATCCGTGAAGATGTTCCTGCCTGACCCCCCGGAGCATTTCTTTCTATCAGGAGTGTTTTTAACCCTTCTGACGCGCCATATACTGCTGCAGCAAGGCCTGCAGGCCCTGCTCCAATAATCACCACATCATATACAGTCTGTGCAGCGGTGGGGCTCAGCCCGATTTTTGAGGCTATCTCCTGAATGGTAGGATGCAGCAGTATTGTGCCATCTTCAAAAAAAATCGCTGGGAGGTCTTTTAGGCCAACGGCGTTAAGGTCAACCAATTCTTTTGCTTCATTATTTATTTCTATATCAAGCCACTGGTAAGGTATTAAGTTCCCTGCTAAGAATTCTTTTATTTTATGACTTTTTGGTGAAAACTGGTAGCCAATCAGGCGTAAGCCTACGGTACCGGGGTAGCTGTTTACCAGCCACTCTTCAAGAAGCTCATCTAATACAGGATATAGTTTTTCCTCAGGGGGATTCCAAGGCTTTGTAAGATAATAATCAAGCCTTACCTCATTGATTGCCCTAATAGCGGCGGCTGTATCAGAATAAGCTGTCAGGAGAACTTTTTTAGCATCTGGAAACAATTTCATGGCTTCATTTAGAAAAACTACTCCCTCCATCTCAGGCATGCGCTGGTCTACAAGGAACAGTGCTATAGCCTCATCTTTATTTTTAAGCGGAAGCAACATCTCTAAAGCCTCTTTTGCATAGGTAGTGCTAAGCACTTTATAATTGTCCCTATATTTTTGCTTTACGTCTCGGCTTACAGATGCCAGTACCTGCGGGTCATCATCAATACAGAATATTATCGGCTTCTTCATAATTGGAATTAGGATAAAATTGGTAAACATACGGTGAAAGAAGTGCATCCTGGCCGTGAATCAACAGTTATAGTACCAGAGTGCTGCTGTACAATCCTCCTTACTACCTCAAGCCCAAGTCCTGTTCCTTTTCCTATTGCTTTTGTGGTAAAAAAAGGATCAAAAATCATGGGAATTATTTCTGAAGGTATACCTGGCCCATTATCTGTAATGGTTATTTTAGCATAATCTCCATCTCTTACGGTAGCTATATTAAGTATACCTTTTGGCAAATTTTCCATAGCATCTAACGCGTTATCAATAAGGTTAGTCCAAACCTGGTTCATTTCGCCTACCATAACCTTGATGTAGGGAAGTTGTTTATCATAGTTTTCCTGAAGACTAACATTGTTGTTTCGTAGTTTATAGCCAAGCATTACTACACTATTGCGGATTCCGGAATGTATGTCTATAGCTTCTTTATCTCGGCCTCGATCCATGTGCGTATAAGATTTTACAGAATTAATGAGGGATTCTATGCGCTGTGCTGCATTCCCTATCCCCCCAACAATTTTATCAGTGATTATATTGTCCGAAATCCATTTTAGTACTGCACTTAACGATGTCTCTGGAATATACTTCGCAAAATTGTCAAGATCTGTAGCGGAAAAACCAAATTCAGTAAAAGTTTCTATTAGTTCTGTATTACCGGCAATTCCGTGGCTAGCCATCCATTCATCCAATTCTTCTTCAAGCTGCATCTTTTCCATAAGCGATAAAACCGGCCTCTCCTTATCTAGGCTTGTAAAAAGTATGTTGTTAACTATATCTACTTCTTCAGGGCTCATTCTGATATTCATTACAGCCTTAAAAGATTCAGGGAGTATGGAGAGGTGGCTTTTTAAAGAGAGCGCATCACGAACAATTGCCGCAGCAGGATTGTTAAGCTCATGCGCCAGGCCCGCAGACAGCTTACCCAAAGCTATCATCTTTTCGTTTTGCTGCTGTAGTGAGGTAAAATTTCTAACGCGCGATAGCATTTGATGTACGAGTGCCTCAGTCAGCTCAAAATGGTCCTTAACCATTTCCCTTATATATGCCGAAGGAAAAAACATTACCTGTGTTGTAACTGATGTTACCGCTGAACCGGTGGGTGCTGCCATTCTTGAGAAAGGTAAAGTACCGGTGACATCTCCGGCTTCCAGCGTTGCGCTGGTACTGGTGCCGTCTTTGGCAAAAATTGTAACCTTACCCGAGGTAATAACCTGTATGCCCTCTATAGGTTTTCCCGCTGAAAACAATTCCTCACCTGTATTAAGTATATAGTGAGAGGATTTATTTATAAACCATTCCAGTTGTGCCGGTGGGACTCCTGAAAAAGCTGCCTGCTGGGAGAGCCAATCAGTGTTTATTTCCTGCATTATTTGATTGTTAAAGTTTTTAACTGAATTTTCTCCCTAAAAGTAAGGATTTTTTTATCGTAAACCCGTTAATTTATAGACGCATACGAGGCAAAATGTTTTATTTTATCCAAAGCATATTCAAATATATATCTATCTTACAGCACCTAAATATTGCCTCGAATGTGCCTACAATCGCATAACCTGCATTATTAAATAGTACATTAATGCGCCCAGATACTGCTATTACATCTGTTAGTGCCTCGCTGATACTGTCATCATAAGCGAAGTTGAACAGCATGATTATTGATTCGACATTCCTGTTGAGTACCTTGCTTTTACCGAATGCATTTTAGTATTTTAATTGGCATGCAAGGCTTAGTTGCCTCACGTGTTGCTGTTGATTAGATTTCTCTTGGCTCTGGATGGTATCGGATAAAATGGCATTATATTAAAACGTACGAATGCTGTGAACCAGGTTTTAAAATTTCTTTGTGCATATTTTGATTTTGAAAAATATTCCCTTGTGATGGTTTCAAAATCATCGGGATCTTTTCCTGTAAGTTCTTTAACAATAGTAGTCGGCTCGATATTAAACCGATCCATTTGCATTTGCTTGTTGTACAAAGCAGCTTGTATTATCGCAAAGCTATGAAACCCATATTCTTTTCCTGTCATTAATCCGGCTTTTAAAAATAACCATTCAGGTATGTTGAAGATCAGTATTTTACTACCCTTTACTTTAGAGAATATTGTTGCAATGTCTTTAGAAGACAACGATTGTGACCCCGTAGGGAATAATTTCTTACCGTGATACTTTTCGGGGTTCATCAGTAAAGATGAAATGCAAAGTGCCATGTCCGGGATTGATATCCAGGGGTTTTTGCCGTTTTTAAACATATTTGGCATTATGCCGAGTTGTAGCACCTGTTCTGAAATTACAAAAACGTTATCAGCAAAGTATCCCGGAGCAAAATAAATTACATTTAGACCGGAAGCTTCTAAAAGCTTGTATGCTTCTCTCACATCATTGGTTAAGCGGCTTTCGGTATCGGCAAATTCAGCAATACGCTGGCCCATAAATACTACAGTCTTAATTTTTGCCTCTATAGCCAATCTTATAAATAGCCTGATATCTTTATCTAAGCCCGCTTTATAGGGGTAACAATAGTAAACACTTTCAACATCATTTAGAGCATTTCGTAAGGCGTTTTCGTCATCAAATGTTCCTATGGCTAGTTCTGCTCCGTTTTCTTCTAATTCCAAAGCTTTGTAACTTTTTGAACGAACAAAAGCTTTTACAGCATAACCTTGTTCAAGTAAATTTAATGTCGTGGCAAAACCTGTTTTGCCTGCTGCAAGTGTAATCAATATTTTAGTTTTCATATTGAGTAGTTTTAATTATTACTTTAATAAATTATTTATTACTGATAGTTATGAAGATTTTGCTGTTGCAAACATTTATTACTACCGTTTTTAGTAGTTCACTACTTTTAAATCACATTTAATTTTAGGAGGATTAGCTTATACATTACCGGTGTCACAATCCTCGATAGGAGTGTAGAGGTAATTAACCCGCCAATTAACACCAGTGCCAAAGGCGATATTTGCGGGTTTGGGTTCATAGCCAGCGGGATAAGGCCCCCAATTGCTGTTAAAGAAGTAAGCACAATCGGTAAGAAACGGATTTCGCCGGCTTTTTCTATAGCCTCTGCTAAAGGCACACCTTCCTGCGTAGCTGATTAATAAAATCTACCAGAAGTATCGAATTTTTTACTTCTATGCCTGCCAGGCCAATAAAGCCTACAATAGCAAAAAATGACATTTTTTTTACATCATAAAATTATTTTAACTTTGTTTAAAAATTGAGCATTGTTCAAAATTTGTTTAAAAAAAATTTATATTTTATCAATCATTTTTATGAATGAATTGTATCCATCATATAATATTGTATCCGGATTGCTGAATTTAAGGCCCTTAGTCCTTTTACGGATCTCGAGGCAACACATTCCATGAACAATACCCCATATAAGAAAGGAGAGGTGTTCTGCATTATGTCCTTTGAAATGGCCGTTTTCTATGCATTCATTAACTGTACCCTTTAATATATTAAAAGTAGTTTCCCCTTCATTCCACGTATCATCATCAGAATCTTCGATAGTTTCCATGGGAGCTTTTACATTAAACATTAAATCATACATTTCCTGGTTTTCAAGAGCGAATTTGATATATAAAAACCCCATTTTTTTTAAACGCTCTATTGGATCGGGCATCACAAACAATTCCCTGAAGTACCCACGGAGCTCTTGAAATCCAATAGAATGCAAATCATGTAGTATAGCATTTTTATCCTTAAAATAAACGTATACGGTACCTACACTATAATTAATTTCTTCAGCAATGTTTCTTATTGTTGTCTGTTCAATGCCTTTTTCCAAGAACAATTTCTTTGCGCCACTAAGGATAAGCTCTTTTAAAGCTTCTTTTTCACGTGCTTTTCTGTCTGCGATAGTCATAATAGTAACTGCTGTGTAGCAAAATTAATATTTTTTTTGAACGACGTTCAAAAAAATCACTTTTTTTTCTTGTTAAACCTTTTTATCTACCGGTAGCAGCGTATACTTTGTTTATATCTTTGCCAAATAACTAGGTACTCATTGTAGGGTAGTTATTATGTGGCTTAGTCGTCGATGAGTTATTAAACGGGTAAGACAGATACCAAATTTCATTCAAATCGGCTATATATTGATGTTTGCATATTTTGCTGTAATATTGCCTATAATATGAGTACAATAAAGCGGAAAGAGCGGGAGAAGGAGTTACGAAGGGAGGCTATCCTTTCGGCAGCAACAGATGTTATGCTGCAATACGGTCTGTATGGCCTCAACCTTGATTTGGTAGCAAAAAAGTCGCAGTTGGCCAAAGGAACTCTTTACTTGTACTTTAAAAGTAAAGAAGAGATTCTTGCTACACTGACCCTTAGGGCGCGGCAATCATTGACGACAGAGTTCCTTAAAATTCACAATGAAGAGATAGGTCCGATTGAAAAACTCAGGAAAGTTATCAATGCTAATTTCGAATTCTTTAAGAAGCAGCCGCTTTATTTCGATCTTGTATCCTTATACGAGGCTAATCACTCATTAAACGAAGAAGAAGAACTTTATAAATCTTCTGAAGAGATATCTTTACTGGTTTTTAAGATTATCTCCGATGCTAGGGAAAGCGGCCTGATCAGGGAAGATATCGATCCAATGACGGCAACTATGAATCTCTGGGCTTCAACAGTTGGTACCCTTCAATTAATTAAGGTCAGGGGTTCATTGATTGATGAAAAATTTGGCATTAAGAACGAGGTTTTGTTTAACTCCTTCATGGAAATCTTCATACAAGGCATCAGTAAAAAATAGCCCTTCAATAAATCATGTTTTGTAATGGTTTAAACAAAGGTTATTTTTTTTCATAAAATGACTTTAAGTCATTTTATGAATTATATTTGTTTCATGACAAGATGATATAATCGGAAAACTTTATTCTGTAATTAGCTCGCGATTATATCCACACCATACCATTTCGGGATTTCTTTCTGGTGATAGACCGTGACAAGACTGCGCCAAAAACAGGAGACGATAAATTTTTACGTATGCTTTTTTATATAAATACTAATCATTTAAACAATTTTTAAAATGGAAAACACAAAAATTAAACTTTTCGAAGACGCTCAAAAAGCAGGAATGTTCGTAGTTGGCCAAAGAAACCAGCCTGTATTCACAGCCTTTCTAAATCTTGCCCACCAAATCATGCATCCTGAATCAGCCCTAAGCCCATTAACTAAAGAACTTTTGGGGGCATACATTTCAAAGCAGTTTGGCTGCTCCTTCTGTCATCTTGGGCACCTTGAAACCGCTTTTGCACTTGGGGGTGATGCGGTAAGGACTCATGTAGACGAGCCAACAGAGGATCTAAAACCTTTGTTCCGTTTAGCAGATAAAGTAGTAAGCAACTCGGTAACGGAAGAGGATGTTGCCTGTTTTTTGGATTCAGGGTATACAGAAAAACATTATGAAGATATTGTCTTTGTAGCGGCTTTGTTTGGCTTTGCCAACCGGATGGTTACCGGTTTTGGCATAGAGTATAATCAACAGCGTGATGAAGCTTCTTCAAGGTACCTGGCTAAAGGCTATAAGTTTTAAAGTTGTTCCAAAAGGGCTGGCAATTTAATGCCAGCCCTTTCAATTATCAAATTATTGCTTATAAAGCATAATGGCATCTTCAGGGTTACTTTCCGATACAAAAATTAGCAAAAATATTTCCTAAAAGTTCATCATTAGATACCTGCCCGGTTATTTCACCAAAGTAATATAAAGCCTGCCTTATATCTATAGCTAAAAGGTCGGCCGGAACGCCTGATTTCATGCCCCATTGTACTTTTTGTATCTCTTCCAGCGCTTTTAATAATGAATCGTAGTGGCGGGAATTGGTAACAATAGTTTCATTATTACGCAATGCTCCTGTATTGATTAAAGAGAGTAATTCTGTTTTTAGTTCCTCAGTCCCTTCATTGTTTTTTGCCGACATAAATATTGTTGTCGGAAGTGTTGCCTTCACTTCTTCTGTTTGCTGAGCAGAGTAGAGGTCTTTTTTATTTGCAACGATGATAATTGTTTTTTGAGGGAACTTCTCTTTTATCTTTTCTATCTCGTTTTTAATCGTTTTTAGTGCATTTATATCACTAACAAACGGACACATATAAATAACTACCTGTGCCTGTTCTATTTTTTCAAATGTCTTTTTTATGCCTATGCTTTCTACAACATCTTCGGTTTCCCTTATACCGGCAGTATCTATAAACCGGAAACCTATACCGTTAATTACTATTTCATCTTCAATAGTATCACGTGTAGTCCCTGCAATTTCAGATACTATAGCACGCTCTTCGTTTAAAAGCGCATTAAGGAGTGTAGATTTACCTACATTGGGTTCACCTACAATGGCTACGGGTATGCCGTTTTTTATTACGTTGCCTACAGCAAAAGAATCTATAAGCCTCTTCAGTACAATAACAATTTTATCTAAAAGAGTATTAAACTGGCTGCGGTCAGCAAACTCTACATCTTCTTCTGCAAAGTCGAGCTCCAGCTCTATTAACGATGCAAAATTTAATAGCTCTTCCCTTAGTCGGGCAATTTCATTGCTAAAGCCGCCACGCATTTGCTGTATTGCCACCTGGTGCGATGCTTCGTTATCACTTGTAATAAGGTCGGCAACAGCCTCTGCCTGAGACAGGTCGAGCTTGCCGTTTAAAAATGCCCTTAATGTAAATTCGCCTGCATTAGCCATACGGCATCCTTTACGCAATAATAGCTGCAATATCTGTTGCTGAATATAAACAGAACCATGACATGAAATCTCAATTGTGTCTTCTCCGCTGTAAGAATTTGGTCCCCTGAAAAGCGATAAAAGTACATTGTCGAATATTTTACCGTTTTCAACGATATTACCCAAGTGTATAGTGTGTGATTTACATTGCATTATATCTTTGTTCCTGAGAGGTTCAAACACATTTGCGGCTATAGTGAAAGCCTTGGGGCCGGATATGCGTATAACAGCTATTGCTCCTGAACCTGAAGGTGTTGCTAAGGCAGTTATGGTATCTTGAAGAGTCATTAATTTTTTTTGCAAAGATACATTTTTAAGCGGTACCTGCCTTTTACATTTACGTTCTTAAATTTAGCGATATAGCTGTGGTTAACGAAGCTTTACCAAAATGTACAGCGAATTATATTTGTGTTAATTTGTAAGAAAAAAAGTAGGAAATAAAGCGGATTTTTATTAAATTTAAATTATAAAATTGAAACTATGAAGCGTATTTTGTTCCCTACTGATTTCTCTGAAGCAGCAAATGCCGCTTTTGTTTATGCACTGCAATTTGCCGATTCTTTTGAAGCTGAAGTAATTATACTGCATGTTTATGATTTACCTATAGTAGAAGCACCGCCAATGCCGGAATCTACGAAAGAGATTTTTGATGTTGTAGAGCTGAACCAGTTTGAAAGTTTCAGGGAAGAATTACCTGCTTTGCATAAAATTGCACAAAATAAAAAACTGGATCATATAAAATTACGTAATATACTTTTATACGGCGATCTTGTTTATAATATCAACAAGGTTTGCAGCGAAGAAAATGTTGATATGGTGGTAATGGGTACCACAGGAGCAAGTGGTGTAAAAGAAGCTTTTTTAGGCTCTAACGCCGGCTCTGTAATAGCAAACACGCAAACACCTGTATTGTGTGTGCCTACAGCGGCACAGTTTCATCATCAGGTTAAAAGCATTGCTTTTACAACACAGTATAAAGACAAGGATAATGAAGCGTTGAGAAAAACGCTTGAACTGGCAGAAAAATTTAAGGCAAAGGTGTATTGCCTTTATATAAAAAATGATGATGACCCGGCAGATATTGATGAGCGGATTAATGAATGGAAAATATATTATAAAGAAAGTAATATCGACTTTTTTAATATAGCCGGAGATCATATAGAACAAACGATATTGGATTTTATTGAAAATCAGCAGGTAGATATGCTGGTAATGCGCACCCACAAAAGAGGTTTTTTTGAAAGCCTTTTCCACAGGAGCCTTACTAAAAAAATGGCATATCACACTAAGGTGCCCTTGCTGGTTTTCCACGAAAATTAAAGGAATAATAAGAAGAAGAAATAGATGTAATAACCATTTAAAACTTTAAAAATGTATGGTGTAAAAAGACAATCAACTCCGCTTTCCCCCCTTACCCAAATTACAGTTTTTAATTTACTATATGCCTATAACGGGCAGTGCTATTATTAATATATTAATTATTAATAATATAGTACACACATGAACTTTAAAACTAATAAGTCTGCCAACAACAGGATAGTGTTTGTAGACAAGTATGATAGAAGTATAGAAACTAATTTTGTTGATGTTTCTTATAACCAGGATAATTACGTTTTAGCGAAACGCGACAATTCTCCGTTTTACGCTGTACTCGACCTTGACGGTAGGGAAACTGACGGAAACCTTAATGTTGTACACCGCTTCGAAAACGGGTTATTGCTTACTTATAAGCCTTTTACAAAAGAGTACCGTTCGTCAGATAATTATACTTATAATGTAAATTATAATGTATATGCTGTATATAATTATGATACAAAACAGTCGGGCGTAATTGGTATTATACAATCTGATAATGTTTTAGAGCAAAAAACTGCCCCCGCAGTGCATAAGCTGAAAAGCTTTATGGGAAAAGTAATTTATGCTTTTGATAACTTTATTTTTTCTGAAATTTTTGGTGAGAGCCTTACCATAACCGCAAGCCATTTTAACTTTGCTGCAATGCTGTCTGCCGGAAAAACAGGAGGCATATTCGATATGTATGCATCAAAAAAGATATGGAATGTTGCCGACCTTACTTTGTGTACAGAATTTGATAATGAAACCGGATTAGATAACCTTTTGATTAACAACCGTATATTTAAAGAAGTTGAATATACACTTTATACATTGGTATCTTATGCTGGTCAAAATGAAATTACAAAAGAAGCAGAGCACGTTTCAGAGCAGCCAGTCGCTAAAAAGAGTGAAAAGGTTGTGTCACATTCTGTTACACAATCACAAAATGTAAGGAAAAATAAGTGGCAAATGCTCTTTGGCGGTGTTGTAG
>NZ_JAMWYY010000071.1 GCF_024305175.1 Flavobacterium sp. | reverse complement strand
TTTCAGTATCGAAACAGCACTGTCACTAATTTTTAAAATACCTTTTGTCTTTGGCTACATATGCTGCAAAGCCAAGCAAAGCTCCAAAAACCAGGATATTCCTAAAGAAATTAACCATTTCGAGTTCCTGTTCTTTTGCAGTATTTTCTGTCATGGCAGTAGTAATGCTTTCCAGCCCCGTAGCCCGTGGCAGGTGAACCAGTAATGCCATCAGCAATACATAAAGTGCCATCAATGTATAGGCAAGCTTATCATATTTTGCTGTAACCGCACTTACTATAAATGCAAGGATGCAAACCATCGTAAAATAATTCCAAAAGTATGGAAACGGCAAATAATCGGGAACAAAATCAGCGCCAACATCCGGTTTGGAAATATGCAGCCCTACGTATATCAGGAAGGATAACGGAAATATATACCGCCCCAGTTTTAAGATACGTTCCATTATATCTTAATTTAAAGGGAATTGTATTAGGGGCCTTATCTCTACGCTGCTTTCCGGATATTTGAGTATAGGGCAGTCTTTAGCCCAGCTTTGGGCTTCTTCCATATTTTCTGCCTTGCATATCAGGTAACCCGAAACCAATACGGTATTGGCTTCTTTATAAGGTGTACCTGTAATTTCACCACCATGATGAACCACTTTTGCATCATACTGCACAGGCGCAGTAGATATTAGTTTGCCCTGTAAGGCAATATTACCAATCCACGCCTGCCATTGCGGCATTTCTGCGGCCATGTCTTCTGGTGTTGCCAGGTAACCGTTTTCGGCACTTGCATTTCTAAAAATCAGGATAAATTCTTTCATCGTTATAAGATTTAAAGTTTATAAGGCAAAATTGCCTAAACCTTTAATCAAAAAAGATGACAAAAGTCTACACTTTACAGTTTAGACTTCAGCCTGCTGAAAACATCTTTGTTTATACCAAGATAGGAGGCGAGTGTTTTACTCGAAATCCTGTTTAAAAGGTAAGGGCGGTTTTGCATCAGCCATTTAAGCCTATCCAGCGCACTCATTGAAACAAAGGTATTTATCCTGTAAACCGAGTTAAGATATGACTGCTCCAGGATTTGTTGGTAGGCAACATTAAATTGAGGCACTTTTTGTACCAGTAAAGCAAAGTTGCTTTTACTTATGCATAAAAGCTGGCATGGTTCAATAGCTTTTATATTTTCATTAGCCGGGTTTCCGGTGGTAAAGCTGTGCAGCTCGCTGCACCAGTTATCTTCTATGATCAGATCCCTGATGTTTTCATTCATGTCATCATCATAAACAAAAACCTGCAGGCAGCCGCTAACAATAAAATAGATATGGTTACATGTTTTGCCGCTTTTAAGTATCATTTCATTTTTGGCAACAGTTACAGGTTCAAAATGGTCTAATACAAAATCAAGATTCTCCGGATTTTCACCCAGCCGTTTCCGTATGTGTGCCTCAAGAAATTCCTTCATAGTCTATCATTTATAATTAGTCGTTTGGCTGTTGTTGCAGACAGGAAAGGTAGCTAAAATCTTAACAGGCTGATAAAGAATACATGAAATAAATACAGCAATAGAAGTCGCTATTGCTGTATACTAACTAAACTAATTTACACACACTGAAATTTACTACTCTAACTTAAAAACATTAACGCCAATAGAATAGCCGTATAGCTGTTTATCTTCTTTATATATCCTTATTTTGTTGCAGGCAGTACCTAAATCTATGGGTTTCCACGTTTTGCCGCCATCAAGTGTTTCATATCCGCTCCTCATTGTTCCTACATATCCGTGATTTTCGTCTATAAACCCTACACCAAACTCCCGTGCCCCGGCATCTTCCACAAGGTTTATTTCCTGCCACGTGTTTCCGCCATCTGTAGTTTTAGCAACACGCTGCTGTTTTACATCAGGGTTAGGGTTATAAGATTGTATGGTAACATAACCTGTTTGGGGTGTTGGGAATGATACCTTCCAAGTAGTTTCAAAAGGCCTTTCCGACTGGTACACTTTTTTCCAGGTTAATCCGCCATCAGCAGTTTTTAATATAAGCGCGTTAGACTGTGTAATGTCTGCATTGGTGGCAGCACAGGCAATGCCGTTATTTTTATCAAACATTTTAATATCAAACAACATTTTGCAGTAATCATCAAGGCTTTTAGATGTCCATGTCTCGCCCCCGTCATGCGATATCATAATGTTGGCAGGGCTGCCCACACGGCCAACAGCATAAATATGATATTTATAGTCTATTTTACCGTGGTTAATATACTGTTCCTTTACAATATCTATTGCACACAATCCTTTTACATAAGGGCCTTTATAAGCTACCGGTTTCCATGTTTGGCCGCCATCAGTAGTTTTATAAAGCGGTATAGTATCGGTAACATTAGGAAAATAATCAGTACCAACTGTTCCTGCAAAACCTGTTTTATTATCTATAAAGGCAATAGTCCTGAAAAAAGAGCCTTTCTGTTCCAGTAGTTTTTGCCATGTTTGGCCACCATCAGTGGTTTTAAATATTTTACCGTAACCGTTTACATACCAGCCTTCGTTTTTGTTGATGAAGCTTATATCATCCTGTTTGCCCGCATAAGGCTCTGTATCAAGTTTTTTCCATTGCAGTTGCTGCGCAGCCAACAAGTTGAAGAATGCTAAAAATAATAATGTAAATAATTTCTTTATCATGGTTTATTTTTATTTAAAAAAGTTGATGAGGGATAAAACAATCAGTGTCATTGCGGTTGTAACTTCTAAAAGCAGTATGGCTTTTTGCCATACGGGCTTTTCATTCCATGCCTGTTTGGTATCAAAAGGGTCAAAAGCAGGTGCAATTCCAAAATAAATCAGGGCATCCTCTTTTTCTTCGCTAAATATAAGCTTGTAACACCCAAAGAGGATAAAAGCAATGTGTAAAAATCTGTTATACATCATAATATAAATATTATCAATGTAAAAGTACAGATGCCTCAAAGTGTTTGTTTGTCAAAAATTGCTAATTTGTTTAAACCGGAAAGTTGGCGCTACCCCATATTGTTTTTTATATGCTTTGCTAAAACTGGCTATATCGGCAAAGCCCGAAAGATAAGCGGTTTCGGTAACACTACTGCCTTCTTTAAGTAACTCATCGGCAAAAGAAAGCCGCTTTTTAAGGATGTATTGGTAAGGCGATAGCCCAAATGCTTTTTTGAACAGCCGTATAAAATGGTAGCTTGATATTTTTGCTTCTTCGGCAAGTGTTTGCAAAGTTATATCATCAAGAAAGTGAGAGTCTATATAATTTCGGGAGTCGTTTATAAAATTATACAGCCTTAGTCTTGTTTCTTCCTTTACAGCATTAAGGCTGTTTACACGGTTGTTAATATCAATGCGGTCTTTCACCATGCATTCAGCCAGCATGTAAAACAGTTCTTCTGTTTTGGTGGCAGTATGGTTTAGCAAAGGCTGCAGGCGGGTAAACGCTGTGCCCAGACAGGTATTGGCAGTGCTATATTTAGTATAAGCCTCCTTACCATTTAAAATTAAGTTGTCAGCATCATGGTTAAAATGATATCCAGTCACTTCATCAATAAGCTCGGGTGCAAGGTCTATGCATATTCCTTTTACGGGTATATAGCTGTCTATAGTTATAGATGATTCTGCGGCAGCATTGCCTAAAAGATACATGTTCCCGGTAACTTCTGTTTTTTTGCGTCCGGAGTGGTAAACCTCCTTGCCCGCCATTACAAACTTTGCAGAGAATGGGGTAAAGGTAGTTGTACCCTCAAACTGCTGCACGTCAGAGAGGCGTATGTCACTATTGCCGTATCTGTAAATACTTTTAACCGAAAACATACTGTAAATTTAATACTAATAAGTAGTTGATATGCATAATTTGTTACAGTTAATACTGCTCATACCAGTGAAATGTTTCAGCTATAATACGCTGCCTGTGCTCATTAAGATATTCGAGATAGGCAGTAGCGGCAGGTGAGTGGTTCTTGCCCTTCATCCATATAAGTGTCCATTGTGTGGTAATGGGTAATCCTTTCACATTAATAATCTGCAGGTCTTTGTTCAGCAATTCGTTGCGCAATCCTATAAGTGGCATAACCGAATAACCCATACCGGAAATAATAGCCTGCTTAACCGCCTCGTTCGATTTTAGTTCCATTTTTTTCAGGAAGCGGATATTGTTGCGGTCAAGATAATTCATCATGGTTTGCAGTGTCCCTGAGCCATCTTCCCTGAAAATCAGAGGGAGTTCTTTAAAGATTTCTATAGTATTAACTTCAGGGAAATGGCGCTCTGTGTTCCCAACCAGGTAGAGCTTGTTTTTAAGCAGTTCCATTTTCTCAATTTCCAGTTTTGGCGGTAATACCGATACCAGAGAAAAATCAACATCATTGCGGCTAAGGCTGTCAACCACATCCCGTTTGTTGGTAACATCCATAACCAGTTCTACTTCGGGGTGCAGCTTAAGGAAATCTGCAAGGAAATAGGGCATTACATATTTACCGGTTGATACTACCGATATTTTAATACTACCCGTAAGAAGTCCTTTATAGGCTGCCGTTTTATAGTTAATAGCATAAACCTGTTCTATAATCCTTCCGGCAGAAGCGGCAATTTCTTTCCCGAATTCGGTTATATAAATTTTTCTTCCAACAATCTCAGTTAGCGGCATATCAAACTGAGCCTGAAAATTCTTAAGCTGTATAGATACTGCCGGTTGTGTAAGATGCAGCTCTTCTGCCGCTTTTGTAATGCTAAGTGTTTCAGCAATTTTCAGGAAAATCTGCAACTGGTTTAGCGTATAGTTCATAAATTATTTTAATGATTAGTATATCAAATATAAATAAAAATTTATAGATATCACCCCATAACTTTGTCCCTGTACAAATCAAAAATTTTCAATAATGAGTAAGAAAAAAATTACTGTAGCAAAAGGAGACGGCATTGGCCCGGAAATTATGGATGCAACGTTAAGCATAATTATGGCTGCCGGAGCCCAGATTGAAATTGAAGAGATTGAAGTAGGAGAAAAAGTTTATTTATCAGGTAATACCGCTGGTATTGCCAAAGAATCATGGGATGTAATCAGGAGAAACAAAGTTTTCCTTAAAGCTCCCATAACCACACCACAGGGTGGCGGCTACAAGAGTCTTAACGTGACTACCCGTAAGTTTTTGGGGCTGTATGCCAACGTTCGCCCATGCATGAGCCTTTCGCCATTTGTAAAGACAAAGCATCCGGACATGGATTTGGTGATAATACGCGAAAATGAAGAAGACCTTTATGCAGGCATTGAGCACCAGCAAACAGATGAGGTGGTGCAGTGCCTTAAGCTGATAAGCAGGCCGGGATGTGAAAAAATTGTACGTTATGCCTTTGAGTACGCCAAACTTTACGGGCGCAAAAAAGTAACCTGTTTTACAAAAGATAACATCATGAAGCAGACTGATGGTTTGTTTCACCAGGTGTTTGATGAGATAGCAGCAGAGTATCCTGAAATTGAAAATGAACACTGGATTATAGATATAGGGGCAGCAAAAATGAGCGATACGCCCGAGGCTTTTGATGTAATTGTAATGCCAAACCTGTATGGCGATGTGCTTTCGGACATTGCAGCGCAAATTGCAGGTTCTGTAGGCCTTGCAGGATCATCTAACATAGGTGAGGAGTGTGCCATGTTTGAAGCGATACACGGCTCTGCACCAAGAAGGGCAGGACAAAACATGGCAAACCCGTCCGGTTTACTGCAGGGTGCTATACTAATGCTTAACCACATAGGGCAGCCCGATGTTGCCGAAAAAGTACAGAATGCATGGCTTAAAACAATAGAAGAAGGTATACATACTTACGACCTGTATAAAGAAGAAACCAGTACCAAACTGGTAGGAACCAAAGAATTTGCCGAAGCGGTTATAGCTAACCTGGGCAGCAAGCCACAAAAATTACAGCCGGTAAGCTATAAGGTGGGAGAAACAATTAAGCTTCCTAAATATGTGCGCAGGCAGCCTGCTAAAAAAGACCTTAAAGGTGTAGACCTTTTTGTACACTGGGGCAGCAGTAACCCTGATGAGCTTGCAGCACTGCTTAAGCCGGTAGAGAGTGAAAGTATAAAGCTATCGATGATAACAAACAGGGGCATTAAAGTTTGGCCCGAAGGTTTTGAAGAAACTTTTTGTACAGACCACTGGCGTTGCCGCTTTAAGAATAAGAATGGCGATAACATAACCAAGCAGGATATTATAACGCTGCTTGCAGAAGCTGATAAAAATAATATAGATGTAGTTAAAACAGAAAACCTGTACCAGTTTGATGGAAAAGATGCATATTCTCTTGGGCAGGGCCAGTAAAAGAATAAAAGTAACAGATAATGGGTTGGTTTTAATTTCTGTTTCTATTGGGGCAGCAGCTTTACTGCTGCCCTCTTTTAACCCCTTAATGGCAGAATTAAAGCCTGCCATGCTTATACTTTCGTGTTGTTTAATGCTTAAAAATGTACCCGCTAATGGAAAATAAATACAAACTCATAGAAGGAGACTTCTCTGTAAATGATGCCCGCGAAGTGGTATCGAGCCTGCTTGAATATAAGATACAGTATCATAACAGGCTAAGCTTTAGCCATGAAATTAAAAAAGGCTCACCGGATGAGCATTCTATAAATCGCAAAGAAGAGCTTATGCAGGAAAAAGAAAGGTTCCTGCAGCAACTTGCTTCTCTTGGCAATGATGCTACAATATCAATAAAGGCCGAAATTATCGTAAGCTGATGTTTAGCAACCGCACATTGCTTATTGTAACAAAGCACAGGAAAGAACAGGTAATTGCCCCGGTTTTTGAAGAAGCTCTGGGCGTTAAATGCATTGTTGCCGATAAGTATGATACGGATGCATTAGGCACCTTTTCCGGCGAAACAGAACGTAAAGATGATGCTTATACCACAGCCCGGAAAAAATGCCATGAAGCTATGGATTTATATGGCTGTGACCTTGCCATTGCCAGTGAAGGCTCTTTCGGGCCGCACCCGGCCATATTTATGGCTCCGGCCGATGATGAGTTGTTACTGTTTATTGACAGGAAGGACGGGCTTGAAATTTATGCAAGGGAACTTTCTTTAAATACAAATTTTAATGCTTCAGAAATAAACAACCGGGAAGAGCTTGATGCTTTTTTAAACCGTGTTAAATTCCCCGCTCATGGTGTAATAGTAAAAAAGCAACAGCACAGTACAGAGGGTATGATAAAGGGCATTACAAGCCCTGATTTGCTTTACCCGCTTTTTGACGGGCTGTTAGCGCAAAACGGCAGTGTTTTTTTAGAAACCGATATGCGGGCTATGCATAACCCAACCCGTATGGAGGTTATTGCTACCGCTGCCAGAAAACTGGCTGCTAAAATAAGCTCGCTGTGCCCCCATTGCAGTACCCCCGGTTTTGATATTACCGCAGCAGAGCCCGGCCTGCCTTGCGGGCAGTGCCGTTACCCTACGGCATCTGTATTAAGATATGTATATTCTTGCAGTAAATGCAGCTATACAAAAGAAGAACTTTATCCTCATAACAAAAAATATGAGGATCCTATGTATTGTGATATGTGTAACCCATAACAGGATATGACCACCCAGATAACTAAAGATATAAATATAGCCGCCACAGCGTTACAATCAGGTAAGGTAGTGGCAATACCCACAGAAACCGTTTACGGACTTGCCGGTATTATATACAATCAGGAAGCCATTAAAGATATTTACCGGATAAAAAAAAGGCCGTTAGAGAACCCTCTTATTGTGCACACGCATTCGGCAGAAATTTTTCCAGAAATTGCAGTTGATATTCCGGAAGCAGCCTATAAACTTGCAGAGGCATTCTGGCCCGGCCCGCTCACTATTCTGCTTAAAAAGAATACAGTTATACCCGATAATGTTACTTCAGGGCTTGATACGGTAGCTGTAAGGGTACCATCGCACCCTGTAACCATATCGTTACTACGCGAGCTTAAACAGCCCGTTGCCGCCCCCAGCGCCAATCCTTTCGGCCGTATAAGCCCCACAAGCGCAAGGCATGTACTCGATTATTTTGATGGCAGGATATCCTGCATACTGGATGGCGGAGCATGCAGTGTAGGTATAGAGTCTACCATTGTAGGTTTTGAAGACGGGATTCCTGTAGTGTACAGGCAGGGTGCTGTTACTGCAGCACAAATAAAGGATGTTACAGGTAATGTTACAGTAAAAACAGCTTCAACCAACACACCTAAGGCACCGGGTATGTACCCGAGGCATTATTCACCCCGAACGCCCCTTGTTGTTACAGATAATATTAAACAGGCTCTTGCTGATTTTCAGGGATTGAACACTGTTGTTATCGGCTATAGCAAATTGTGCAGGGACTTAGTGGCCGAGAAGAAAATTATTTTGCCTGAGAGCGGAAATTTTGAAGAGGCGGCTGCTAAATTATATGGTACGCTGCATTATGCCGACAGCATTAATACCGATATTATAATTGCTGAAAGGTTTCCTGACAGAGGGCTTGGCAGCGCGATAAATGACAGGCTTACGAGAGCTTCAAAAAAGTAGAAATATAATTTACCCAACCTAACCCAAATATGGATTTATCATTATTAGCAGAAAACCTTACCAACCCGGCATTGCTTTTTTTCTGCCTTGGCATTATAGCCGTTTATCTTAAAAGCGACCTTGAAATACCCCAGAATTCATCAAAATTCATATCATTATACCTTCTTTTCTCTATTGGTTTTAAAGGAGGGCAGGAGCTTTCGCACGAACATTTTGACAGCGAAATAGCTTTATCAATGTTGTTTGGGGTGCTGCTGGCCTTAATAATACCATTCTATACTTTTTTTATACTAAAGAAAAAATTCAGCATAGCCGATTCAGGTGCCATTGCTGCGGCATACGGCTCTGTTAGCGCGGTTACTTTTGTAACGGCGGTTAGTTACCTCGAAATGCATGGTATGAAACTGGAGGGGCACATGGTAGCCATTATGGCACTTATGGAGTCGCCCGCTATCATAGCAGGACTTGTGCTTATATCAATTTTTGACAGGGACGGAAGCAGTGTTAGTAAGCGCAATGTAATATCACACTCGTTAACCAATGGCAGTGTGCTGCTTATTATGGGCAGCCTGGTAATTGGCTATATGGCAAGCGCTGAGCAGGCACAGGGCATTAAGCCTTTTACTAACGATATTTTTAAAGGTTTCCTTGCTATTTTCCTTCTCGATATGGGAATTGTGAGCGGTCGCAAACTTAACACGCTTTTCAGGGAAGGATGGTTCCCTTTTGCATTTGGTGTTGTGCTACCGCTTGTTAACGGTTGTGCGGCAGCATACCTTAGCGCTATCGTTACCGATAATGTTTCGAGCAGGTTTGTGTTTGCAGTCCTTGCCGCGAGTGCATCTTATATTGCCGTACCCGCAGCTATGAAAATTGCAGCCCCTAAAGCTAACCCGGGCTTATACCTGCCTATGGCTTTGGGAGTTACTTTCCCTGTAAATATAACTATAGGTTTCCCTTTATATTATTTAATTTCAGGAATGTAACAGCTTTAACGTTTATATATAAAACATAAACTCCCTGCACATTTAGTGAGGGAGTTTATTATTTTACCGGATGAATCTGTATTATGATTTATCTTCAGGTTTGTTTATTTCAGGCGGAGTATCGGTAAAATGCCCGTTCTTATCAACATAAACAATCATGCTGTCAAAGCCTTTACCTTTATTATTGCTTGTTTTCCTATCCTGTCTTTTTTGTGCTTTTTGCTTCTTTATCAAAGTTTTCTTCTTGTTGTTTTCTTTCTTAAAAAAGGAATCTGCCATACATATGTAGTTTTCAATGTTAATATTAGTGTCAGAAGGTGCATATCGCCTAAACAGTAGAAACAGGAAGCCTAAAGCCAATCAGCTTTTCGATGCTCCTTAATCCTGATTTCTCGTCAGAGCCGCAAAAAGATACAGCAGTACCTGTATTACCGCCCCTTCCGGTACGGCCAATTCTGTGCACATACGTTTCAGGTACTTCGGGTAAGTCATAGTTAATTACATGCGGCAACTCATCAATGTCAATACCCCGTGCGGCTATATCGGTAGCTACAAGCACACGCAACTGATTTACCTTAAAGCCGTGCAACGCCCTTTGCCTTGCGTTCTGAGATTTATTACCGTGTATGGCTGCCGCAAATATGCCTTGTTTGGCAAGGAGCTTAACAAGCTGATCGGCGCCATGTTTAGTTCGTGTAAATACTAAAGATCTTGATATACCTTTATCACTCAGTATAAATGATAGTAATTTTTCTTTATCTCTTTTATCTACAAAATATACACTTTGTGTAACTGTTTTTGCAGCGGAAGATACCGGTGCCACACTTACATATTGCGGGTTTTGTAACAGGCTGTCAGCTAGTTTCTGTATAGGATCAGGCATGGTTGCCGAGAAAAACAATGTTTGCCTTTTTGCCGGCAGTTTGGTTATGATCCTTTTTACATCATGAACAAAGCCCATATCCAGCATCCTGTCGGCCTCATCCAGTACAAAAATTTCAAGGCTTCCAAGATCAATGTAACCTTGCTGCATTAAATCTAAAAGCCTTCCGGGTGTGGCAATAAGAATATCAACACCGTTTTTTAGGGCTTTAACCTGATGAAACTGAGATACACCGCCATATATTGCAATGTGCCTTAAGCTAAGATGTTTGCCATAACAGGCTATATTATCGCTTATTTGTATGGCAAGCTCTCGTGTTGGGGTAATTATAAGGGAACGTATTGAGTTTGCTTTTTTTGCAGGCCTGCCGGCAAGTTGCTGTAAAACAGGTATTGCAAATGCGGCGGTTTTACCGGTACCCGTCTGGGCACACCCAATAAGGTCCTGCCCTGAGAGTATTACAGGTATTGCCTGTTGTTGTATAGGGGTGGGGGTACTATAATTTTGTTGCTTCAATGCTTTTAGTATCGGAGCCGTAATATTTAAATTTTCGAATGTCATATAATGATTTATGCCGTAATGGCTTTTTGTTTTTTATAATTCTTACCTTTTAAGATATGCTATAGTAAAAGGGGATGTATTAAGGTAATAATTTAGTAGAGGACAGATATAGTACAAGAGATTGCTATACCTGCGTACCTTATGAATTTAATAAACAATAAAGGCTTATACGGAATAAAAAATTCAATGGTAGAAGTATTAAGAATAGCATCAGCCATTCTTAATACTAAAAAGTTATTGATTAGTAACGTTTGTTGTTAGAGCTATAACCGATATTAGAAGCCTTTGGGCGTGCCTCATTAACTACAAGAAACTGGTTGTCGAATTTTGAGTTGTTAAGCTCTTTAATTGCTTCTTCAGCTTCAGTGGTGTTTGGCATTTCAATAAAGCCAAAGCCCTTAAGGCGTCCTGTAAACTGGTCTGTAATCAGTTTTACCGATTCTACTTCACCATAATTAGAAAAAGCATTGCGTACTTGTTCTTCCGAGGTCTCCTGACCCAGGTTTGCTACATAAATGTTCATAATGTAAATGTTTAAATTAAATAAAAGGCAGCTGAAACGCCTAAACTGAAGAGTAAGAAAGGACAAATTTTTTACAAGATGAACAAATTTGCTTATCAGAGTGAGCATTGGCAGAAAACCAATAGTCAACAAAGATACACATATAATATCATTAAATGGTAGTAAATCCAATTAATTTTTTAAATATCAATAAGATAAGTGGTAATAATATTGAATTACCGCCATTTAATTACTGAAATAAAAAAAGCCCTGAATGATAATTCAGGGCTTTAGTTGTGACCCCAACAGGACAAATTTCAAACCATTTTATGCAAGATTTGAAGAAATTAGCCTATTTTATGTAAGATAAGTTTTCACTTTAGCGGTTTGGCTGTCCTGTTGGGGTTCAGAGGTTAATCTTAAGAGATTGATTGCTAATCTCATTCAGGCGGGTGGACTTGCCGGGATAATTTTCGAACAATTTTAAAGAGCATTTGACAATACTGGCAAGGCTTTCGGCATTGTGGGCTTTATTTTTTAGATAATTTTATGGTGTGTTAAGAACAGGCTTACCGTAGAATTTTTTTCTAAACCAAAATGCAAGATTAACCAATGCAATCAGCGCGGGGACTTCAACCAGCGGTCCGATAACTCCTGCAAAGGCTTGCCCACTATTTAGGCCGAATACACCTATCGCAACTGCAATAGCCAATTCAAAGTTATTGCCTGTTGCAGTAAAGGCTATCGAGGTGCTTTTAGAATAATCCGCACCGAAGAAGCGACCAGTAAAGAAGCTAATTACGAACATTATCGTAAAATAAATTACTAAAGGGACAGCAATTCTAACAACATCCATAGGTATTTGGACAATGAGATTACCTTTAAGACTAAACATCACTATAATAGTAAAGAGCAGCGCTAAAAGGGTAATCGGTGAAATGAGGGGCACATATGTAGTTTGAAACCACGTAGAACCCTTTATTTTAATTAGGACATATCGGCTGATAATGCCTAAAGCAAATGGAATACCTAGGTAAATTCCAACACTTTCCGCAATCTGAGCGATACTGATATTCACGTCAAAACCGTCATATCCAAAGTAGGGAGGTAGTACGGTGATAAAAATATAGGCATAGACACTATATAACAACACTTGAAAAATACTGTTTAGCGCGATTAGGCCTGCTGCGTACTCACGGTTGCCATCGGCAAGGTCATTCCAGACAACTACCATTGCAATACAACGTGCTAAACCGATGAGGATAACTCCTATCATATATTCAGGATAGCCATTGAGGAATAATAAGGCCAAAGCGAACATAAGGATAGGGCCGATAACCCAATTCAAAAGCAGTGAGGCACCCAGCACTTTGGTGTTTGTGAATACTTCACCCATCTTACTGTAATTCACTTTTGCGAGTGGCGGGTACATCATCAGGATCAATCCTATTGCTAGGGGAATATTAGTAGTTCCGCTTGAAAAAGAATTTATAAAGTCGCTGCTGTCAGGAACAAGATAACCAACAGCTACACCTATTGCCATGGCAAGGAAAATCCAAAGTGTCAGGTATCGGTCAATGAAACTAAGCTTCTTTCGATTTAATGCAGGGGCGCAATTCGCTACAGACATAATTTATTTCTTAATGTTGGAAAAAACATAGAACATCTCGGTGGCGATCTGGATGCTTCGCTCCCCGTATTTTTCAGCCTGTTGGGCAGTACCGTCAAATGCTTTTGGATCATCATAGGTTATGGCGATGCGTTTTTCAGCACCGGAGATAAACGGGCAACCTCCATCTGCCTGCGAGCAGGTCATTATCGCTGCAAAGCCGCCCTCTGGATTAAAATCATCATAATAGGTTTTTGAAAAGGCTACTACAGGATGTTCATCCTCCGCATATTTAACGGCATAAACAGGATTGCTGCCTGAAGCGAGGATTTGTATCTTAAACCCTGCTTGTGCCAGAGTCTCCGCAACCTTAGGATACATCGCTGTTGCCTCGGTTCCACCAGAGTAACATGTGACTTTTGGTATATCATAATTAAGTGCCGCGGCTTGTGCCCATATTTGCGCCAAGTGGCTCCTTCGTGAATTATGGGTGCAAATAAGGTTCAGCCTGATGTCCTCACCGGCATCAGCCTTCGCTTGAATGAAGTCTACCAACGGCTGGAGGATCTCTTTTCGCTCGCCGGATATTGTAGTAAAATCCAATTTGACTGACAGCGCTTCGATTTCGGGAAATAGGGTTGATTTTTTTGACATATGCTTATTTGTTAGCAGCAGCCTCCTCCTGGAGTACAGCTATTATTATCACTGCCGGCTACTTGGGATAGGCTGACTTTGTTCTTGTCACTTGCCCCGCATTGGTCAGATGCAAGACAGGCTGTCTGTTTATTAAGCAATTGAAAGCTCTCTCCATCAAAGCTTAGATCATATTTTCCAATAGTCCTGTCTTGGTATTCAACTTCAATTTCGAAATCCTCAATCCCAAGCACCTTTTCAGAAAGCGAAATAATATTTAGGAGCTTGCCGGGCTTTAGCCTGTGGTCTTCGTCCCCGGCATCTTCCCATAACTGGAAGTTGACAACAGTTTCGCGGCGTACAGTGCCGCCGCAGTCTATAAAGTTTTTGGTAATTAGGCCTATTTCCGTAACATGGAAGTTTTCAGGTACAAAGGATCCATCAGGAAGCATAAAACTTAAAGCTTCCATATTGTTCAGGTGGCTTTTAATGTCGGATAGTTTCATAGTGTTTAGTTTAAATTAACAGCAATCAGCGTTTTTCTTGTCCAGGTGTTCTGCTATATGCTGGAAAAATCCCTTTATCCTTTCGAACCCGGATTCATCGAGGCAGTAGCAGATAGCGTTGCCCTCGACATTGCCTTTGATGAGGCCGGCACTCTTAAGTTCCTTCAGGTGTTGGGAAACGGTAGGCTGCGCAAGAGGAAGCTCATTGACAATATCACCGCATATACAAGCCTCAACTTTAAGGAGATATTCAATGATAGCTATTCTGGCGGGATGCCCTAAAGCTTTGGCCAGTATGGCAAGTTGATTCTGGCTGTCGGTAAAGTGGTCCGTTTTAGTTGCTCCCAT
>NZ_JAMWYY010000070.1 GCF_024305175.1 Flavobacterium sp. | reverse complement strand
AAACCGATAATAGTATAGCAACACAGTTTTTAAATATTATCTTTTCTTCCATAAAATAATAAATATCGTTTTTATGCAAATCGGGAATTTTGTCTTGTGAATAGATTATATCGTTGACAATATTAAAAAACCATAATGAAAGTATATAGCAGCACTAATAAAACCTAGTGACAGAAAGAATATTATTAACTTTTTTGTTAACTTATGTTTCATGCAGATATTTAATTAACCATTTAGATATAGGTAATTATTAAAACAACTATCATTGACTCAGGCATTTTTGACATTTTAATGAACTATCACACTTTGAGCATCTATCAAAGAAAATGACTTTAAACCAACTCAAACCTCCAAATCCCTTTTATAAAAAATGTAATCGGTTACCAGTGGCATAATGCCATTTTCTTTACAACTGGTAGCTATTTGCCCCCTGTGGTAGGTGCTGTGGTTAATTACATGAAAAAGGATATCCTTTACCGTGTTGGTAAACGGCTGCCCTTTGCTGTTAATGTAACTGATAACCGTTTCAAGGTCGGCACTTTCAAGTATGGCAAGTGAGTCCTGATAGTTTTGCGTGTTAATTGTCTTTAGTTTGTCTATCGGGCGCATTTCGCAAACCTGCGTGTGGCACTCGCTGCCGTTAATACGTGCATTCCATATTTCGTGGGCATTAATGGTGTGGTTAAGCAGTGTAAGGGCTTTTTCAGGCATGGGCACAATACTGCTTGCAATTAGCGCATCGGTTACTTTATCATTAAAATGGTATGTGTACTGAAACAGTTCGGCAAAAAAAGGTTTCATATAATTATTATTGCTTTTGTTTTTCAGGAAGTAATATATGAAATGAGGTACCGGCATCAGGCTCTGATTTTATAAATATGGCGCCGTTATGATTATTTACTATGCGCCTGCATATTGCCAGCCCTATACCCGACCCTGAATACTCCTCGCGCCCGTGCAGCCTTTTAAAGACCTCAAACACCTGCTTAACATATTGCGGACTTATGCCAATGCCGTTATCTTTTATAGTAAAAACATAGTAAGCAGTATATATGTCGGCATGGGCAATGTGGGTATTAATGGTTTCTTTATCTGCAATGTCGCAACTAATGGTTATTTGCGGCTGTCTTTCTTTAGGTACGAATTTAAGGGCGTTGCTTATCAGGTTATAAAAAAGCTGGTTCATTTGTAGTGGTACAGCCTCAATTTCAGCGAGGTTTTCATAGCTAACCTTAGCCGACTTTTCCTCTATAAGCAGTTCAAAGTCGTTAATAACAGCTTTTACAATTTCGGTAAGGTTAACAGTTACAAATCGTATATCCGGGTTTAAAAGCCTCGAAAACTCCAGCAAGTCCTTAATAAGTAATGACATCCTTTCAGATGATTTCAATATCTTATCTATAACAGACTTGTGCCTGCCTTCTGTATCTTTTTCGCGCAACAGGTTAGAAAAGATGCTTATTTTACGAAGCGGCTCCTGCAGGTCGTGGCTTGCCACATAAGCATACTGCGCCAGTTCCTCATTAGAGTGGATAAGCTGCCTGTTGGCTTCCTCAAGTTCTACATTGGCCCGCTGCAGTTCTTCTGTTCTTTCCTTAACCTGATTTTCCAGTTCAAGCTGTAATTTCTTTTGAGCCGTAATGTCCTGCGCCGTACCTGTAAGTAAATAAGGGGTGCCCTCTTCATTAAAAAAGGCCCTGCCCTGTGCGTGCAGTATACGCTCACGGCCTGTTATGCGGTTTACAACGGTATATTGCTCATCATAATGCCTGTCAGAACCCGGCCTTATTGCTTTTTCTACGGCAGCGGCAATCCTGTCACGGTCTTTAGCATGTATTACTTGCAGTACCTGATCTAAGGTTACTGTTTTACCATCAAAACCAAACCACTGCAGCATCCTTTCAGAATAGGTAACCATACTGCTTTCCGGATAAAAACTCCATGTACCCAGCTCGGCAAGCTCTATGGCCCCGCGCAAGGAGGCTTCGGCTTCCTCTATAGCCTGGCGCACTTTCATCGATTCGGTAACATCAATAGCAACATCCAGGACTGCGGTAACCTTGCCATCGGCATCAAAAAGCGGTGTATAGCTTACGTTATAATAATTATGCGTCATTACCCCATGCTTAACAATATCTACCTGGCGGGCATAATTATGCACTTTTTCACCCGTTTCAAGTACATGGTGCATAAGGTCTATAGATTTCTGCCCTGCCATTTCGGGCATTGCTTCAAGCAACGGCATACCGGTTATATCTTCCTTGCGGCCAACAATTTCCTGAAATGCTTTGTTGGTAACATCTATTATAAGGTCTTTACCCCTGAAAACTGCCATAGCAGCCGGGGCAGAGTTTACGATAGCCCTTATCTGCGATTCGCTTTCCTGCAATTTTCTCACGTTTTTAAGACGCTGGGTAACATCGGTAGCAAGTATTAATACGCCATTAATGTTGCCTTCTTCATCTCGCAGTGCAGAATAGGTAAAGTCAAAATAAAAATCTTTCAGCTCGCCGCTATGCATAAGTTTTGCGGGGTAATCATAGCCGTAAAATGTTTCGCCGGTAGTATATACATTTTCCAAAAGATCTATAAAACCCTGGTCTTTTACTTCAGGCAATGCTTCTGCTATTGGCATACCGGTAATTGCAGTGCCCTTACCCCAAAGTTCGAATATTCGTTCATTACCCACTTCTATTACCATATCCTTTCCGCTCAGGAAAGCAATGGCTACAGGGCTTTGTTCAACTATAGCCCTGATTTTTAATTCAGATTCCTGCCTTTTGCGCTTGGCTATAACCCTGTCTGTAACGTTAACTGCAGTATTGAGTATGGCATATATCTCACCTTTTTCGTCATACATTGGCTTATAGGTAAAGTCGAAATAATATACATCCAGTACACCATTAAGCGCGAGCCTTGCCGGTGCTTCAAATACCTGGTAAATAACACCTGTTGTAAAAACATTATCAAGTATCTGAAGGAAAGGCTGCCCCTCAAGCTCCGGAACAGCATTTTCAAGCCTTGTGCCTATTACAGAACGGTCTTTACCCCAATAGCTAAGCATAACATCATTAGCAATGCCTATAATTAGCTCCCTGCCTACATATAATCCTACAGCTAAAGGCGCTTCTGCTATTATAGATCTAAGGTCATACTGCCCTACCTGTGGCTCAAAAAAGTTACTGTTACGGATTTGCTGAACAGTACCTGAAGCAATAATAGCACCTTCTTCATTAAAAAATTTACCGCGCACCAAAAGCCTTTTACCGTCAAGCTGTTGCGAAAGGCGGTATTTAAACGCAATATCGCCGGTGGCAGCGGTTATAAAAGACTCCCATGTAGCAAGCGTTTCATCTGCATCCCTCGGATGTGTATACCTGAGTATATCGGTATAATGTACCTCACTTTCTCCCTGTAGCCCGAATAATGATGCTGAAACAGCATCAATCTGCATCATACCTGATGAAACAGATAACTGCCAAGCACCGATACCTGAGGCCTTCAAGGCCATTTTTATTGCTGAATCTGAAAAATAAGATGATGACATAGTGCAGTGAAGATACTTGTAAACAAATATATCAATATAAAAGTAATTTAACCCTCATTTTAAGATTGGCTTTACATAATTAAATGTTCATAAATCTGTTTGGTTTAGGCATAAAAAAACAGCCCTTAAAGGCTGTTTCAAAAAATAGTATGTGTTTGTTGTTATAGTTTTCCTTCTTTTATTTCCTCAACAATCTCAGGATTTAATAAAGTAGTAGTATCGCCAAAGTTAGAGAAATCGCCTTCTGCTATTTTCCTGAGTATACGCCTCATGATTTTACCTGAACGTGTTTTTGGTAACCCCGATACAAACTGAATTTTATCAAGCTTGGCAATAGGCCCGATATGGCTTGAGATATGTTCGTTAATCTCTTTCTTAAGATTTTCCCTGTCTCTGCCCTCGCCTGACTCTTTTAAGATAATAAAGCCGTAAAGGGCGTTGCCTTTTACATCGTGCGGGACACCAACTATAGCCGATTCAGCAACAGCCGGATGCTCGTTAATGGCATCTTCTATAGGTGCTGTGCCCAAGTTGTGTCCCGATACTATAACCACATCATCTACACGGCCTGTAATGCGGTAATACCCTACCTCATCTCGCAGTGCGCCGTCGCCTGTAAAGTATTTACCCGGGAAGGTAGAAAAGTAGGTTTCTTTAAACCTTTGATGGTCGCCCCAGATGCTGCGCGCCATTCCCGGCCAGGGGAATTTTATACAAAGGCTGCCCACTACCTGGTTACCTTCAATTTCGTTTCGCTTTTCATCCATGAGCACAGGCTGCACACCCGGTAATGGCAAAGTTGCATAAGTAGGTTTGGTTGGTGTCACAAATGGTAGTGGCGATATCATTATGCCTCCCGTTTCGGTTTGCCACCAGGTATCTACAATTGGTGATTTTTTCTTGCCGACATGGTCGTTATACCAGTGCCACGCCTCTTCATTAATTGGTTCGCCTACAGAGCCTATTACTTTTAGCGTAGACAGATCGTATTTATCTACCCATTCCCAGTTTTCTTTTGCAAGAGAACGTATTGCTGTTGGTGCGGTATAGAACTGGGTAACTTTATGCTTATCTATCACTTCCCAAAAACGCCCGAAATCAGGATATGAAGGAATGCCTTCAAAAATAACTGTTGTGGCACCGTTAAGCAACGGGCCGTAAACAATATAAGAATGTCCGGTAATCCAGCCAATATCTGCCGTACACCAGTACACATCATTTTCTTCGTAGGCAAATATATTTTTGAAGGTGTATGCCGAATATACCATGTAACCTGCTGTAGTATGCAGCATACCTTTAGGTTTACCTGTAGAGCCAGATGTATATAATATAAACAGCGGATCTTCGGCATCCATAATCTCGGCAACGTTATTAGCCATTGCCTCGTCAAGTAGTGGTTGTAACCATATATCACGGCCTTCTTTCATCTTAACTTCAGAGCCTGTGCGCTTAACAACAAGTACTTTCTCTACTGTTTCGCACTTTTGCAGTGCTTCGTCAATAATACTTTTAAGCTCTATGGTCTTATTACCACGGAAGCCTCCGTCTGATGTTATAACCATTTTACAGGCGCTGTCATTTATCCTTGAAGTTACCGCAGAAGCAGAAAAACCTGCAAATACAACAGAGTGAATTGCGCCTATACGGGCACAGGCCAATACTGCAACAGCAAGCTCGGGTATCATTGGCAGGTATATGCACACCCTGTCCCCTTTCTTAATGCCCTGGTCGCGCAGTACATTAGCCATTTTGCAAACCCTGTCATACAACTCATTGTACGTTATGTGCTGTGCTGCTTCGGCAGGATTGTTAGGTTCAAAAATAATGGCAGTTTTTTCGCCACGTTTTGCCAAATGCCTGTCTATGCAGTTTTTGGTAATATTTACTTTGGCATTTAAAAACCATTTGATATTAGCCTCCTGCATATCAAACTCTACAACCTTGTCCCATTTTTGGTACCATGTAAAATTTTCATCGGCAATACGTTCCCAGAATTTTCTTGGCTCACGTATGGATTTATTATAATGTTTAAAATATTGTTCGAGATTTTTGACCTGATAATAACTCATCTTATAAAATATTTAGAGAATTTTTACGAATTGTAAATATATCAATGTATTAAATTATATCCTATATATTTATGCTAAAATAATATATACACTATACCTCATGCTTAGATGACCTGTATCGGCTTACATCAGTAAGTATTTCATCAATAATTGCTTCATCATCTATTGTTGAAGGTACCTGGTATGCTGCACCGTCTAACAGGTTGCGCAGCAGCTTGCGGAGTATTTTGCCTGAGCGTGTTTTCGGCAGCCGCTTAACATCTATAACATTTTTCATAGAGGCAACAGCTCCTATCTGCCCTCTTACAAGCTGCACTATTTCATATTCAAGCTGAAAATGCTCATACTGAATACCCGACTTAACCACCACCAGCGCCATGGGCACCTGCCCTTTAAGCTCATCGGTAACACCAATTACGGCACATTCAGCAACCGCAGGGTGAGATGCTACAACTTCTTCCATTTCTGCGGTAGAGAGCCTGTGCCCTGCCACATTTATGACATCATCTATGCGCCCTGTAATATATACATATCCGTCCTCATCACGATAGCCCCCGTCACCTGCAAGGTAATATTCCGGAAATTTGGTAAAATATCCCGCTTTAAAACGCGCTTCATCCTCCCACAATCCAAGCATATTGCCCGGCGGCAGCGGCAGCTTTACCACTACATAACCTTCTTCATTTGCGCCAACCTCTTCTCCGTTTTCATTAAATATTTTCAGGTTATATCCACATACCGGAACGGTTGCAGAACCCGGTTTTACCGGCATTTTCTCTACACCAAGCATGTTGGCAACCATAGGCCAGCCGGACTCTGTTTGCCACCAGTGGTCTATCACAGGTATGGGTATATGCTGCCTGTACCAATCCAGTGTAGAAACATCACACCTTTCACCGGCAAGAAACTGGTTTTTAAGGCTGCTAAGGTTATATTGTTTTATCAGCTTCCCTTCCGGGTCTTCTTTTTTAATTGCCCTTATCGCAGTTGGGGCGGTAAACATGGTTTGCACCTTGTGCTGCTCTATTACCCGCCAAAAAGTACCTGCATCGGGTGTGCGGATAGGTTTGCCCTCAAAAAGTACTGTAGGGTTCCTGTTTATCATTGGGCCATATAATATGTAGCTATGCCCTACAGCCCAACCCATATCAGATGCTGCCCAATATACCTCGCCTTCCGCAACATCATAAACATATTTCATCGAAAATTTAAGTGCCGTGGCATAACCACCTGTATCTCTTACAATTCCTTTTGGTTTTCCTGTAGTGCCGGATGTGTATAAAATATAAAGCGGATGGTTGGAATTCAGAATTTCATACCCTGTTTCGGCAGATGAATTAACCAGTGTCTCATAATCTTCGTCATACTCCCTGAAAGGAATTTTAGCACCCAGCTTCCTGTTAAAAATTATTACTTTTTCGGGTTTATGTTCGGCAAGGTCTATTGCTTCATCAACAAGTGGTTTGTATGCTATGAGTTTATCCACTTCTATTCCTGATGAAGCCGTAAGTATAAGTTTTGGCCTGCAATCGTCTATACGTATTGCAAGCTCGTGCGGTGCAAAGCCACCAAATACCACCGAATGTGTTATGCCAAGCCTTGCACATGCCAGCATGGCGAAAGCAGTTTGCGGTATCATGGGCATATATATTATTGCCGTATCACCTTTACTAAAACCAAGTGAGAGTATAGCTCCGGCAAGTTTTGCCACTTCTGCCTTTACCTGATTATAGGTGTAGTAGGTTACTGTTTGTGTTACAGGCGAGTCATATATAAGGGCGGTTTCGCCTCCAAAACCATCTTCTATATGTTTGTCTACAGCAAGATAACACATGTTCAGCTCGCCGTCTTTAAACCACAACGGGTAACCTGCGCCATCTTCAGAAAGTATTTCAGTTGGTTTTTTAAACCATGCTATTGCATCGGCCTGTTCCTGCCAAAAAACAGCAGGGTCAGCTATACTGTTGTTATAAAATTCATTATAGTTCATTTGTGTTGGTTTTGTTGTTGTTTTTACCGGTTCAGGTAATCAGTTCGTTTACCTGTTCTATCAGTTTTTTAATCGAAAACGGCTTGGTCATGTAAAGATCTGCACCAAGTGCAAGGCCTTTTTCTATATCACTCTCCTTATTTTTTGCAGAAAGGAAAATTACCCTGCAACCACTAAGCCTTTCCTCTTTTTTTATCTGTTCCAGTGTTGCATAGCCATCTACATGCGGCATCATAACATCCAGTATTATTACATCCGGAAGGTGGCTTTTTAAAATATCAAGCGCCTCCTGCCCGTCGCGTGCAATAAATACCTCAAAATTATTTTTCTTGAAAGTATATTCTAAAGACATTACAATGTTTGGCTCGTCATCTACTATCAATATTTTTTTCATAACAGCTTTTATAAGTTTTTAGGTAATGTAAATATAAGCCTTGCACCGCTGCCATTTGCATTTTCTGCCCATATTTTACCATTGTGCCGCTCTATAATCTGCCTGCTTATGGCAAGGCCAAGGCCACTGCCTACAGGCTTTTTGATATTTTGGTTATTAGATTGATAAAACTTATCAAAAATCAGCTCTATATCTGCGGGGTCTATACCTTTGCCATTATCTTCTATCATAGTAGTCAACATATCTTTATTGTCATTTATTGATATGTGTATAATCCCGTTTTGCTCAGGGCAAAACTTAATAGCATTTGCCAACAGGTTGGTTACTACCTGTACTATCCTGTCCTCATCATAACAAGCCTTTGTGCTTCCTGAAGTATTAAGAACTACATGAATGTTTTTATTGGCAATAAGCTGCTGCAGTGGCTCCAATGCTCTATTTACCGTTTCCTCTAAATTATTTGCAGATAGGTTTATATCCTGCCTGCCTGTTTCAAATTTTTCAAGGTCTAATATCTGGCTAATAAGCCTGTTAAGCCTGTCTGATTCTGTTATTATATTCTGAAGGAACTGCTTTTTAAGCTCTTCGGGAATTTCGTCGTCATCATGTAATATTTCGCTTGCCGCCCTTATAGCTGTTATAGGGGTTCTCAGCTCATGGGTTACCGTATCGAGGAATTCATCCTTCTGCCTGTCTTTCCACAACAGTTTTTCATTGGCTTCCTTTAGCTGTGCTGTTATCTTCTGCAACTCATTAGACGTTTCTGTAAGCTTTTTGTTAATAATGATGTTTTCCTTACTCTCTTCAAGTATTTTTAAAACTTCCGGCAGCGTTATTTTCTCTTCCTTAACAACGCTGGCTATCAGTATTTTTGCCGATGCGGTACCAATGTGCCCCGTCAGCAGGTTTTCGGCAAACTTTACCAGCCGTGCATCGGCAAGTTCCTGGTCTTTGTCAACATTATACTTCAGGTTAAAAATGTTCATTGCCCTTTTGGTACGCTCCTCACCTAAAAACCTTTTCAGCACCTTCTCTATATCACTTGTATAGGCAGTACCTTTCCAGATAAAAGCCTTTTCGTGCATGTTGATGTAGCGGTCAATATCTACAAACATTTCGGCATAATTCCTTTCCCTGTAATTGCCTTTAAAACTGACAGAAACAGCCATGTAAAAGAAAATATTTACGAGCAGGCTCCAAAACAGCGCGTGCGGAACCGGGGTTAAATAATCCAGCCCTAACAATGAAAACGGCTTTAGCAGGGTAACACCAAGAGGGCCTTCGGTAATGATGCTGCCTCCCATTTTTGCAACGCCCGTAGCATATGGTACCAGCAGTGTATAGGTACATACCATAAACCCGCCTGTAATACCTGCAACAGCACCGTTGCGCGAACCGCGCCTCCACAATATAGCACCAAAAAAGGCAGGCGCAAGCTGTGCTATTACAACAAAAGCAACCAAACCTATAGATACAAGGTTATAATCTAGTACAAGCCCTTTATAAATAATATAAGAAGCTATGACAAGGCTGAAAATACCTATTTTCCGGATGTTTACAATCCGTTTGCTGTTGGTTTCCTCATCACTGCTTTGCAATGCCCCTAAAAAGCCATAAGGTATCAGGATGTTATTACTAAGCATGGTAGAAAGGCTTATTGATGATACCACTATCATAGATATAGCCGCAGAAAAGCCCCCTAAGAATACTAATACTGTTACAACAGGGTTACCCATAATCCTCGGAATCATCAATGAATAAGTATCGGGGTTTACCCCCTGCCCTTCAAAAAGGATATTGCCGCCCCATGCTATTGGATAAACAAAAAGGTTGAACAACAGCAGGTAAAGCGGAAATAGCCATATAGCCGTTTTTAAATGGTGCTCCCTGTTATTCTCTATCACACTCATCTGGAACTGGCGCGGCAGCAGGAAAATGGCAAACAGCGAAAGCAGGCATAAAAAGAACCAGTTTATAGCCTCAGGTATCCCACCGACTGTATTTTTTTGGGCATAACCTTCAAGCTGTGCAGCTTTTTCGGTAATGTCGCCAAAACCATCAAAAACATAAAAGGTTACATAAAGCCCCAGCAGCAGGAAAAAGAACAGCTTTAATACAGACTCCATTGCTACCGCTGTAACAATTCCTTTTCTTTTTTGTGAAGCATCTACATAGCGTGTGCCGTAATAAGATGCAAAGAGCGCCAGCGCTATGGCTACATAAGTAGTTGTGTCATATATAAAATTGGTGCTCTCGGTAGTGTTGGTAACCACATGAAATGTTTCTGATATTGCTTTTAGCTGAAGGGCTATGTATGGCAGTACTCCAAAAAGCACAATCAGCGTTACCAATGCACCTAAAAAACGGCTGTTGCCATAACGCAGTGAAATAAAGTCGGCAATGCTCGATATTTTATTGATACGCGAAATACGGATAACCTTCCGTAACAGGATTATCCATGCGGGTATTATAATAACCGGCCCAACATATACCGGCAGGTAGCCCACCCCGCTGTTGGCGGCAAGCCCTATACTGCCATAGTATGTCCATGCGCTGCAATATACAGCAAGCGACAGCGAGTACACATACGGGTTGTTTGTCCACCTTATATTGCCTTTTTTTTCTGCCCAGTGTGCCACAAAAAAAAGCAGTGCAAGGTAACCGCTTAAAATAATAAGTAATACCGCACTACTCATAGTACCTCATGAATACAAAAAGTGACACCAATATTGATAAAAGCCATACCGAAAAGATATATACATAAATAAGCGGCAGCCCCAAAACCGCCTCACTGCTGTCAAAAAGCAACAGTAACGGCATATTAAAGGCGAGCAGCAGCCCAACTGAAAGTATAATTAGCTTTTGCTGATGGCGTTTTTTCATCTGTTATATTACTAATTCCCTGCCTGGTTTAAACAGGCAGGGAATGGTATTTATTAATGATCTACTGCTTCTCCGGCTCCCGAAGGTATCCTTATGTTTTCTACAATTTCCTGTACATCCTGCGGTGGCGGTGGCGTAAACTGGTTTATTATTATAGCTACGGCAAAGTTTACTATCATGGCTATAGTACCAAACCCTTCGGGAGATATACCAAACCACCAGTCAGGTTTAAGGCTGTCTACAGCCTCCTGGCCTCCATCAAATATACCAAATTTAAACTTAAGCATGTAAAAAAGCATGAGTGCAAGCCCAACTATCATACCACCTACAGCGCCTTCTTTATTCATGCGCTTGTAAAAGATACCCAGTATGATGGCAGGGAAGAACGAAGCGGCTGCAAGCCCGAATGCAAGCGCTACAACGGCAGCAACAAAGCCCGGAGGGTTAATACCAAAGTATCCGGCAATGCAAACCGCTACAACTGCCGAAAGGCGTGCAGCTATAAGCTCTCCTTTTTCAGAAATATCAGGTTTTACCATTTTCTTGATAAGGTCGTGCGATACTGAAGATGATATTACCAAAAGTAAGCCGGCAGCAGTAGAAAGTGCAGCGGCAAGCCCACCGGCAGCCACAAGGGCAATAACCCAGTTTGGCAGTTGTGCAATTTCAGGGTTGGCAAGTACCATGATATCATTATCAATGGTAAGCTCATTTCCCTTAAAGCCTTTTTTCTGGGCGGCAGCTAAAAATTCCTCATTTTTAGACTTTTCATTGTAGTACTGAATTTTTCCGTCCTGGTTCTTGTCTTCATATTTTAAAAGCCCTGTCTTTTCCCAGTTTTTAAACCACGCAGGCATGGTGGCATATTCTTTATCGCTTACCGTTTCAATTAAGTTGGTACGCGCAAATACAGCCACAGCAGGTGCGGTAGTATAAAGTATGGCAATAAAAAGCAACGCTAAACCTGCCGATTTACGTGCATCTTTTACCTTTTTAACCGTAAAGAAACGCACAATTACGTGCGGTAAACCTGCCGTGCCCACCATAAGGGCAAGTGTTATGGCAAATACATCTGTAAGCGATTTAGAGCCATCGGTATATTCGCTGAAACCAAGTTCTGTAGAAAGCCCGTTCAGTTTATCGAGAAGATAAGTTCCTGAACCATCAGCCACTGTACCGCCCATGCCCAACTGCGGCACAGGGTTGCCTGTCATTTGAATTGATATGAATATAGCTGGTACCATAAAAGCAAATATAAGCACACAATATTGGGCCACCTGGGTATAGGTAATACCTTTCATACCTCCTAATACGGCATAAAACAATACTATGATCATCCCGATTATTACTCCTGTATTAATATCAACCTCTAAAAACCTTGAAAAGACTACTCCTACTCCCCTCATTTGCCCCGCTACATAGGTAAATGATACAATTAGTGCACATATTACCGCAACCGAGCGTGCTGTTTTAGAGTAATAACGGTCGCCTATAAAATCAGGCACCGTGAATTTTCCGAACTTCCGTAAATAGGGCGCCAAAAGCAATGCCAGCAGCACATAGCCCCCTGTCCATCCCATTAAGTAAGTAGCGCCGTCATACCCGGCAAATGAAATAATCCCCGCCATTGATATAAATGATGCGGCGCTCATCCAGTCGGCTGCTGTAGCCATACCATTTGCAAGGGGCGATACACCGCCGCCTGCAACATAAAATTCTTTAGTAGAACCGGCACGAGACCATATGGCGATTCCGATGTAAAGGGCAAATGATACCCCTACAATTATATAAGTCCAGGTTTGAACATCCATTTTTGTAAATCTTTAAATGTTAATAGAATTAATCGTTGTATCCATATTTTTTGTCGAGCTTGTTCATAAGCCTTACATATACAAAAATCAGGATAACAAACACGTAGATAGAACCCTGCTGCGCAAACCAGAACCCCAAAGGGAAACCGCCCAGCTTAATACTGTTTAATGCATCTTTAAACAATATGCCTGCACCATATGATACTATAAACCATATCAGCAGCAGTATAAACAGGTACTTAAGGTTTTCCCGCCAGTACGCCGTTGCTTTTTGTTGTTTTTCCATAACCGTAAGTATTTTGTATTTATAAATAGATTTGTAGCTGCATAATAAATTCGCCTTTAGATGAAACATCATCTGATGCGGTATAAACCGGCCTTGTAGAGTATTGGGTGGTAATTTTGGCATGATGACCGTTTATAAAGAAGTTAGCACCCAAATCAAACTGCGTACTGGATTTTTCGAGAGCCTCAAAGTTTTTATAAGTAAAGGCACCAAAAGGCTGTATGCGCACTACGGGCTTTTCGGTAGCAGACGGCAGCAGGAAGCCTGCCTGTGTGTACCAGATATTACCTGTACCAATAAGCGGCTGGTTGCTGCCTGCGCCCGCAAGCGCGGTTGCTCCTGCAAAGTCAGGGTTGGGTACACCAACATTCATAATACCGATGTTCCTGATGTAATTAGGGCCAAAATCGTAGTTGTAGAAAACGCTGTAGGCTGTTAAAGCCATTTTCTTTTCGGGGCTGCCCACAGGAAGGTCGGCAAAAACATCGGCTGCAAAAAGGTTCATATCATGCTTTTCTATTTCGCCACCTACAGATGTCTTTGTGCTTTCGGGAGCATTATAAAAGCCCGCACCAATATTAAATACTTTTTTAGTGCCGAGGTAAGTACCCACTTTATAAGGCAAAAAGTTAGATTCCTGGTCTAAAAACTGGTATTCTACATAACCGGCTGTGCTCCATTTGGTATTGCCGTTATTATCTACCGCAACCGCTGCATCTGCTGCAGGCACATCAACAGGGGCAACATTGGTAGCAAAAGGCTTGTTATAAGATAGCCTGTATTCAAACTTACCTGCCTTGCCTTTAGCAAAAAAGCCCATCTGCCTTGCAAACTGATCTGAGTTTTCAATTAAAGGCCAGTTAAAAATCGGTGCATCAAGCGTAAGAAAGTTAAGTGTAGAAGCCATTGTCATACGCGAAAGCCCCATATAATAATGAAGCCCGCCGCCAAGCGTAAGGCTGAACTTTTTATCGGCCTGCGGCAGTACTACAGCATACTCGTTCCATGCATCATGAAAAAACAGCCCGGGCTTTTTGCCTGCACCATACCCGCCTGTACCTGTAGAGCTTACCGCTCCGCCATTAGTAAAAGTCTGGTTATTAATACCAAAATGGGTTAAAATTAAATAACGGGGGCTAACCTGTGCATAAAGCAAAAAGCGAAGCCTCCTGTTACCAATATCGGTACTGCTTGTAGCCTCTTCGCCGTTAACCATGGTTCCGGGATTAAACTCTGTACTCTTAAACCATATCTGGTTCCATGCAATTACCCGCATGTACTTTGTGCCGGTGGTGTCAAGATTAAACTTTAAGCCACCTCCATACTCCGGAGAGCCTTGTGAGTAACCCGCAAAGCATGCGAGCAGCAAGCCGGCAATAAGGTAAAGTCGTTTCATAATCTGGTTGTTTTTGTGGTTAAAAAAACGTTTTCGGTACAGCCAAATTCTAAAAATGAAACGACGTGTTGCTAATGTGGTATATATATTTGTAAATAAGTATAGTTAATCTTTAAAACGCTCCCATTTTATAAGCATAAACTTGTCTCCCAGTTCAGTAATAATCATGCCTGCACCGCTAAGCTGGTTTTTATTTTTAAGATATTCTATCAGCTCCGGGTGGTTAAAAATCTTATACGTAGGATGGTAATCGCCATGTGAAGGCTTCTTTACCCTGAACTCCTTAACCCAGTTGCTTACTGTTACATGGCTAACACCTATAATGCGTTCTATTTCACGGTAGCTCAAGCCTTCTAAATACAGTTGTAAAGCCTTAGTTACATAGTAGTTATCTATTTTTTTACCTATTTTATTTACCGTAAAATAGTAATTGCATTTCTTGCACAGGTAACGCTGTTTCTGGTTTACAATTCCACTTTTAACAATATGGTTATTATGGCATTTAGGGCATGATAAAAGTTCCATATATAGTTTTTTTGCA
>NZ_JAMWYY010000007.1 GCF_024305175.1 Flavobacterium sp. | reverse complement strand
TGAATAATAATATAAATAATTAACTATTAGGTGTTTTACCTTTACAATAGTGGTTTTATACTTCGTTTCATTTATTATTTTAGGTTGACCCCCGAAACTATTGCAGAAAACACCCGCATTTAATGCGGGTGTTTTTTAATTATACATCTTTATATCAAATTTCCCTCTATCATTACACTGTCAATCAGGTTACTGCCAAATGCATATGGCAACTGGTAGTAAGATGATAAAGGCTTTGTTATAATAAGGTTAGCACGTTTGCCTTTGGTAATGCTGCCATGCGTTGCCGAAAGCCCCATTGCGTAGGCCCCGTTTAGGGTTGCAGCGTTTATGGCCTCTTCAGGGGTCATTTTCATTTTAATACATGCTGTAGCCACAACTAAATTCATATTACCCGACGGTGTTGTGCCCGGGTTAAAGTCAGTAGCAAGCGCAAGGGGCAATCCTGCCGCTATCATTTTACGTGCAGGGGTATAGGGTATGCTTATAAAGAATGAGCAGGTAGGCAATGCAACAGGCATAGTATGTGTACCTTTCAGGGCTTCAATATCTTCATCCGTTACAATCTCCAAATGGTCAACGCTCAAAGCTTTATGCTTTACACAGGCTTCTATGCCATTTATAGCAGTAAACTGGTTAACGTGAATTTTTGCCTGTAATCCATATTTTTTGCCTGCTTCCATTATACGCTCTGTCTCTTCCACAGAAAAATAGCCTGTTTCACAAAAGGCATCAATATACTCGGCGAGTTTTTCTTCTGCAATTTTTGGCAGCATTTCATTTATAATCATGTCAATATACCCGCTGTGGTTTTCTTTAAATTCAGACGGAAAAGCATGGGCACCTAAAAAAGTAGCTTTTATGGCTACCGGATAATTTTCACGCAGGCGTTTAATAACCCGCAGCATTTTAATTTCACCCTCAACACTTAGCCCGTAACCTGACTTTATCTCTACTGCACCGGAGCCAAGTTGCATCACTTCTTCTAAACGTACCCGCGATTGTTCATAAACCTCATCCTCGCTCGTTTCATTCAGCTTTTTAGCAGAGTTTAATATGCCGCCGCCACGTGCCGCTATCTCTTCATACGAAAGCCCGTTAATACGGTCTGCAAACTCCTGCTCGCGATTCCCGGCATACACTATATGGGTATGGCTGTCGCACCATGCGGGTAATACTGTTTTTCCTGTTGCATCTATAACAGTATCTGCATTTATCTGCGGCATGGTGTCCATTTTGCCGAAATCGGCAATTACATTCTCTTCTATCAACAGCCATGCATTTTCTATTTTGGGTAGGTTTGCCATTTCGGCCCCCGATACTTTATGTACTTCCGGTTCGCGTATTTGCAGTAATTCTTTAATATTCTTAATTAGTATTTTCATCCGGTTGTAAACTTTTTGTAAAAATAGAATTGATTTTAAAAAACTCCTATATTTAGGGAAATAAATGCAAAGTGAAAAAAATAAAATATAAGAAGGTACGCAAGTTACAGCCCAATAATTTCGAATATACAGGAACACATAAAACGGTGCCTGTAGAAATGCAGCTTTTTGTTTATAATGAAAACAAATATGAAGAACTGAAAAATGTAGGACATGAACAGGCCGTGCGCAGGTGCGTCTCCAACACAGGTGCAGAAGAGGTTAAATGGTTTAATGTGCATGGGCTTCATAATGTAGAGCTTATACGAAATATTGGCGAAAGCCTTAATGTACAAACCTATATAATTGATGACATATTAAATACATCACGCCGCACCCGCGTTGAAGATCTTGACGATGTGTTGTTTTTTAGTGTGAAGTCGGTCTTGCCGGAAGAAGAGGAGGGAAGTGTAAAAACAGAACAGATAAGTTTTTTGCTTAAAGATGAGCTTCTTATTTCATTTCAGGAAAAGAAAAGTGATTATTTTACACATATCCGCGAGCGCATCCGGACCGGTGCAGGTGTAATACGGAAACGCACAAATGATTACCTGCTGTACCTGATGCTTGATGCCATTATGGAAAACTTTTTTATTACCATAGAAAAGTTTGAAGGCAATATAGAAGAGCTTGCAGCCGAGGCAAAAAAAAACTATAAAGCCGATATAATAGCCAAAGTGGAAAAACTTAGGGAAAACCTTAGCTACCTTAAAAGGAGTATTTTACCGCTTAAAGATGCTTTGTATAATTTAAAAAATATACAGGACGACGACCAGTATGAAGGCATACACAAAACCAGCCGTTCTTATTTTGCAAGGCTGTATCAAAAAAGCCTTGAGCTTTTAGACCAGGTAGATTATGACCTTAATTCGCTGGAAAGTGTTTCTAATTACCATTACTCGGCACAAAGCCAGCGGATGAACCAGATAATGAAAACGCTTACCATTTTCTCGGTTATTTTTATGCCCATTACTTTTATTGTTGGTGTTTATGGGATGAATTTCGAGAATATGCCCGAACTGCGTACAGAAAACGGATATTTTTTTATGTTGGGTGCAATGGCATTGATAACTATTGTGATGGTAATATACTTTAAAGTTAAAGACTGGTTTTAAATGAAAACATTTGTTAGTGATATATCCGGCAAAGAGTTTCCTGAGCGTGAGCGCATAAGCGGCAAATTGGTTCGCACGCCTATACTTGATGTTATTAAACAGGAAAACCCGGGATTTGACGAAAGCTGCAGTCTTGCCATGAGTGAGCTTAACCATTACCGGGAGCAATATATTGCCAACTTTCTTGTGAAGGAAATGGGCGACCTTTCGGTTATGGAGAACAGAGTGCTGGAGGCACTTAAAAATAAAACACTGCTTACCGACAAGCTGGAAGATGAGATGCAGCAGCTAACTTTTGGGCAACGCATAGCCGACAGGGTTGCAACCTTTGGCGGTAGCTGGACGTTTATAATCTCGTTTATGTGCTTTCTGCTGCTCTGGATAGCGGTAAATGTAGCTTTCCTTGCCAATAAAGGTTTTGATCCTTACCCGTTTATATTGCTTAACCTGATACTCTCATGCATTGCAGCCCTGCAAGCACCTGTTATTATGATGAGCCAGAACCGGCAGGAAGAAAAGGACAGGGAAAGAGCTAAGAACGATTACCTTGTTAACCTGAAATCAGAATTAGAGGTGCGTATGCTGCATGAAAAAATAGACCATTTAATACTGCACCAGGAACAGGCACTAATAGAAATTCAGCGTGTGCAGATAGACATGATGAATGATATTTTGGCAAGGCTCGAAAAGAAAATTTAGTCCAGCAAGAGTTGCATAAACTGTACATTAAGCCAACGGTTAAACTTAAAGCCCGCCTGTTGTAGAAGCCCGGCCTCTGTAAAACCAAGTTTTTTGTGGAGGGCAATGCTTATGGTATTATCAGCATCAATAAGCCCTACCATGCTGTGCATTCCGTTTGCTTTTGCATTATCTATTAATGCGGTAAGCAATAGTCTGCCAATACCTTTTCCCTGCCATTCTTCTGTAACATACACAGAGTGTTCTACACAAAATTTGTAACCTTCTTTTGCTTTAAACTGTGCATAGCTGCCATAACCGGCAATTTCGCCCTTTGCTGTTGCCACAATTACAGGGTAATTGTTTTGCCTTTTATCTGCAAACCAGTTGTTTATAAAAGCCTCATCTTTTATATCATAATCATATACGGCAGTTGTGTGCAGTATCGCATGATTCATTATTCGTAGTATGGCGGGCAGGTCTGCTTCTGTGGCAGTGCGAATAGTAGCTTCCATATAAGTAATTAAGCAACAAAAATAAAAAAATAAGGCTGCCAATTGGCAGCCTTATATATAGTAATGACAATGATTATCTCTTTAATGAACCAACCATGTCTTCAGGTTTAACCCATGCATCAAAATCTTCAGGCGATACATAGCCCAAACGTACAGCTTCCTCTTTAAGTGTTGTGCCGTTTTTGTGTGCTGTTTGTGCTATTTCTGCGGCTTTATAGTAACCTATTTTGGTATTAAGTGCTGTTACAAGCATTAAAGAGTTATCTACAAGCTCTTTAATCCTGCCGTGGTTTGGCTCTATTCCCTGTGCGCAGTGTTCATCAAATGATACACATGCATCGCCTATAAGCCTTGCCGACTGAAGGAAATTAGCTGCCATTACAGGCTTGAATACATTAAGTTCATAATGCCCCTGTGTGCCGCCTATGGTTATGGCAACATCATTACCCATAACCTGGGCGCAAACCATTGTCATGGCCTCACACTGTGTTGGGTTAACTTTACCCGGCATGATAGATGAGCCAGGTTCATTTTCAGGAATCAGTATTTCACCGATACCAGAGCGTGGTCCTGATGCCATCATACGGATGTCGTTAGCAATTTTATTCAGCGAAACAGCAAGTTGCTTCAGCGCGCCGTGGCTCTCTACAATAGCATCGTGTGCAGCAAGCGCTTCAAATTTGTTTTCTGCTGTAACAAAAGGCAGTCCTGTAAACTTAGCAATGTACTCAGCAACTTTTACATCATATCCTTCAGGAGTGTTAAGCCCTGTACCAACGGCAGTACCGCCAAGTGCAAGCTCGCTAAGGTGCTCTAATGTATTTTTAAGCGCTTTAAGCCCGTGGTTAAGCTGTGCCACATAACCGGAGAACTCCTGCCCAAGGGTTAGGGGAGTGGCATCCATAAGATGGGTACGGCCAATTTTTACCACATCCATAAACTGCTCGCTCTTTGCTTTAAGCGTATCGCGAAGTTTTTCTACACCGGGTATTGTAGTTTCTACCACAGCCTTATAAGCAGCAATGTGCATACCGGTAGGGTAGGTATCGTTAGACGATTGCGATTTATTTACATCATCGTTTGCTTTAAGTACAGGCTCGCCTTCGCCAATTTTATGGCCCGCAAGCACCTGTGCCCTGTTCGCAACAACCTCGTTTACATTCATGTTGCTTTGTGTGCCAGAACCGGTTTGCCATATAACAAGCGGAAACTGGTCATCAAGCTTGCCTTGCAGGATCTCATCACATACTTGTGCTATGGCATCGCGCTTTTCAGCCGATAGTGCACCCAGGTCGTGGTTGGCATAAGCGGCAGCTTTTTTTAAGTAGGCAAACCCTTCTATAATTTCTTTCGGCATAGAGGCAGGAGCGCCAATTTTAAAGTTATTGCGTGAACGTTCGGTTTGTGCGCCCCAGTACTTATCAGCAGGGACTTTCACTTCACCCATGGTGTCTTTTTCAATCCTGTATTCCATTGTAAAGAATGTTTATTTGTTGTAAAAGAATGTTTATTTGTTGTATTTGTTTGTATGTTTTACGGTTAAAGTACTGCACATGAACAGGCAGTTTTTTAAAGCCTGTCAAAATTAAGGATAATGCACCCGTTTAAAAAATGATTTTGTTAATTAATTTAAGGTTTTTACTGCATATTTATTGGTAATAAAAATTTTTACGCTTATCTTTGGCGAAGTTTAAAACTCGGAAAAATGGAATTTGATCAATACTTAGGATTTTTAGCTTTCTTAACTATACTTACTATAGGCTTCTGGCTGATGATGTTCCTTGTAAGTTTTGTATTCTACTGGGTTGGAGGAGCAACCTTAGAGCTAATAAAAGAAAAGCGAAATAAAAATAATCAACAGGCATAAAAAAAGCTGCATTTGCAGCTTTTTTTATTTCCATGTTTTTTAGGCTAACCGTAATGCCTGGGTAATATGCCTTTGGTTATGGTAAACCATAAACCGCAATGTGTCGCCGGTTTTTAGCCTAATTAGTTTAGTAAAGGTTACAGGGATGCCTCCTTTATTCAGGTTTATTTCGAAGGCCTTCTCAATTAAATCCAGCATTTCTTTCTGACTTTCTATAAAACGTTCTAAGACATCTCCAGATAAAACTGAACGGGAGGGATCCATACTTTTAAAGGTTTTCATTTTTTTGGAATTACTTCCCGGTATAAGCATTTTTACGAGATAGTTACCCCAAAATCCGCTCTTAAAAGTTTCTGCTTCAGCAGTTGATGTAAGAATACTCTTTTTTAAATAAGGGTGATAAAACGCTGCGTAATAGTTGAGGTGCTCAAGGCATTGCAGTATGCTCCAGCTTTGTGAAAAAGGCTTGTAGTTAAGCTGTTCGTTGCTTAAAGATTTAAATCCTGTAACGCTTTGCAGGTTTAGTTTTGTAATTTCCCGCAGTTCGTTTAAGAGTAAATAACTGTCTGTTTTCATGATTGATGATTTGATGGCAAAGTTCATGCAATCAGTCGTAACAGATATTGACTCACGTCAAGATTTTTGAAGGCGCGAAAGTGTTTCGGGTGCCATCCGTAAGTAAGAAGCTATATATTTATGCGGAATTTCTTTAAACAGTTTTGGAGAACGTTTTAATACTTTCTCATATCTTTCTTTGGGTGAAGGGTGCAACAGGTCTGTTTCCCTTTCAAGCTGTGCAATAATGGTGTAAGACAGGATAGCGTTCCAGAGTTTTAAGGTTTCTGTACTGCTGTTTACAAATTCCATGAAATCATCACCATTCATTATCCTTAGCTTTGTTTTCCGGATAGCTTGCACGGTATATGCGGTAGGTGTGCCTGTAATAAGGCTATCCAGCAGGGCAAAAAGCGAATCATTATAAGCAAAGCGGATGGTATTGCTTCCGGCTTCGGTTTCATGAAACAGGTGCAGGGCACCTTGTGTAACAAAGTAAACATTTGTGTTTATTTTTCCCTGTTCAGCTAAAAAGTCGCCGCGCTTTAAAACAAGCTCTGTATCTTGCCACAAGCTTTTTCCATAGCCTTCAATGTGTTTTAAAAGCAGCGTGGTAACGTCCATTACAGGGAATCGTTAACCGGGAAATAAATACTTATTGTAGCGCCTTCTCCCGGTTTACCAGAAGCGGCTATATACCCTTTATGGTTTTGCATGATTTTTTTGCAGAGTGCCAGTCCCACACCGGATCCTTTATATTCTGAAGCGGAATGCAGCCGTGTGAAGATATTGAATATAGAATCAGCGAACTGCTGCTCGAAGCCGATACCATTATCCTGCACATATATTACCTGATATAAATTACTTTCATCCTGTCTGTAGCGCACAGGGTTATCTCCGGCAGTAATTTTTACTATTGGTTGCCTGTCCGGCGAGGCATATTTTATAGAATTTGCTATCAGGTTAGAGAAAAGCTGTTTCAGAAGGAAAGGGATACCGTGTATGATGGGCAGGTTACCTGCAATTATTTCTGCAGGCGGTACATCCCCAAGTGTCTCAGGTAAGTCTGCCTTAACCTCATCTAAAAGCTCATTCAGGTTAATATTTTCAAAAGAATCGTCGGTATGTTTAAGCCTGGTATATTTTAATATATCTATAAGTAATGTCTGCATCCTGCTTGCCGATGCATTCATGCGTAGTATAGAATCCTGTACACTGTCAGGTATCTTATCTTCCTTACTAAGCAGGCGCGAAGAGATAAGCTGTATTTTGCGCAGTGGTTCCTGCAGGTCGTGCGTACTTATCCAGTTGATGTTTTCAAGTTCTGAATTGGTTTCCCTTAATAGCTCGCTCAGTTTTCTGTACTTTTCTTCTTCCTGTGTTATTACAAGCAGGTTAATCTGTTTCTGAAGGCTGTAGGCATATGCCTGAGCTGTTTCCAGTTCGGGTTCCAGCCACGGTTTGGCAGTACAGTCCACTATTTCTTTCCAAAGCTCAAAAGATCTTCTCGGAGACAGGCCTTTTTCGTCTTTTATTATAGATTTAGAAGGGTCTCCTCCCCAGTTTACCTCTGTTTTGGTTTCGGGCCTGAACCACATAATACAGTTGTTGTTATCCATATTAAGTGAGTGGTATATGAGCCCCGAAGTTTTTACACAAACGCTTTCATAGTCCGGCAGTGTATCAATCAGCTTATTTGTACTAAAGCTGCTGTTACTGGTATAGGCGGCAAAAAAGTTGGCAAGGTGTTGCACTTCATCTTCTGTTGGCACAACACCGCTTTTGTAAACGGCACCATTAAATACAATGGCAACACCTGCAGCGTTGCAAAGCTTTAACAGATTTTCATTTTGTACCAGCTTATAAAAATCATTCTGGTTATTTAGTGAAAAATTATTAGCTCTTTCAAGCGATGCAGAAGCCTTACGTGCTACCTCATACTCTTCGTTAGATTGCCTAAGGTCTATCTGAGACGTTATAAAATGCCCCTGCAACTGTGCTGCAAGGCGTATTGCCGGGCTTAAGTTTTTTGGAGAATAGTGGTGGCATGCTATTAGCCCCCACAAACGTTTTTTGTAAATGAGCGATATGGTTAGCGTAGCGCAGACACCCATGTTATGCAGGTATTGCACATGTATGGGAGATGTACTGCGAAGCACCGAAAGGCTAAGATCTAAATTTTTATTTTCTGTGCCGTCATCTATAGTATAAATGGGTACAGGTGTATAGTTGATGTCAGTAATTAATCTTAAAAGGTTTTTTATATACAGTTCTCTTGCCTGTGCGGGTATATCGGTATGCGGATAATGAAGCCCTAAAAATGGCTCAAGGTCATCGCGAGAGCTTTCGGCATATACTTCTCCGTTATAATCTTTATCAAAGCGGTAAATCATTACCCTGTCATAGCCGGTAATTTTTCGGGTTCCCTTTGCCACAAGATCGCACAGTTGCTTAAGCGTATGCGTGTCGTGCATATAACTAAGGAACTGAGATGTCTGGTCATATACTTCACTTACATTTTGCGGGTCTTCATCTTCAGGTTCAGCCTCCAGTATTAAAACAGTATCGCTTTTATGAAGTGTGCATAAATAATGTTTGCCTTTAAGTTCCAGCCTTAGCAGTGTAGAAGAAAGCATTAAATCATCTTCTATGTACTTTATTAATTTTTGGGTGGCATTTTCACCAAAAATTTCGGTAAAAGTTTTACCCAGTATATCATTATGGCTTAAACCGATAAATTCGCTGCTGTTGGCACTGCAATAATCTATCGCAAAATTATTTTGACTGAATGCTACAAGAAAACCGTGTGGCTGAATACTGCCCGGTATGTGTATTGGTTCCTGCTCGCAATTAGTAAGGTTTACTATGTCTCGGTTTACAATATCCTTAATCTTCATAAAAAGCAAAAAGATAGAATGTTGGGGGAATAGGGAATTAACTTAAATGTTCTTTAATGGCATCAAAAGCAAAATTGGCGCCTGCAATTATTTCGTCTTCGCATTCGTGTTCATCAGCATAGCCTGTAAGTACGTCTATAAAACTTTTCCATTTGCTTCCGGTGGTACCACCATAACCTGCAAAATAAGACGCTCCGTTACTTTCGTTAAGCCCAAGCGAAGTTTCTATGTTTTTATAAATTACCCTCCCGCCAAGCGAAGACCCTTCTACTACATACATAACTCCCAATGCAAATGCTGTATCACCTGTATATTCAGCTTTCTGTAAAGGGCTGCCTGTTTGTGGTAATACCGCCCCTATAGCAGCAAGATCTTTTGCAATGGCTGTTGTTTTGCGCCTTGACTCTATATCGGGCATAATGGTTTCCAGTACATGTAAAACTAATGCTTCTGTGTCATATACCACACCATACATTAATTGCAGGTATGCTTTATATTCGGGCAGTGTTACCTCAGGGTCAGTTATTTTTTTTGAAATAGGCAGGCTTTCAAGCGCCTCATGAGATTTGGCAGTAGTATTTCGTAGCCTTTGTAAAAAGGTTACGGTTATTATAGCATCATCCATAATTACTTATCAGCTGTAATTGTAAACAAAATTATTTTTACTGGGTATAAAACCTGACCAGTCCATTTTAAGGGTGTGTTCTATTGACCTTTTAAGATGGTCGAATATTCCTGTTTTAGGAAGATAGTAGCTTGCACCCAGTTCGCGGGTTCGCTCTATTGTATTTTCATCACGGGAAGTGGAAAATATAATAACCGGAAGCTTATTATGCGAAGATGAAGACCTTACACGTTTTAAAACTTCAAGGCCATTGAGCCCCGGCATGTTCAGGTCTAAATATATTAAGTAAGGATTTGGCGGCGGATTATCCAGCGCATGCATTAACTGCTGGCCGTTTGTTTGGGTTATAACTTCAATATTATCATCTATAATATCTACAATTTCTTTAAAGAACTCCAAATCGTCCTGGTCGTCATCTGTGTAAAATATGGTGAACTTGTTGTTCATATCATTTAATTTGGCATTAATAACAAATGTACCAAAAAAAATAATAAGCAACCTGCTGAAAACCGAAATTAAGATATATTTATGATGAATAAAGGGTTAAACAATTCTTAATAAAAATCAGTCAAATCATAACCAATCCTGTAAAATCCTATAAGAAATGTAAAATGAGGATTTATAATTTTGCTTTTTTATCTGCCTAAATGTCTTAAAATGGATTGGAAATTAAAAATAGGTTTGTTCGTAGTTTCTGTAGCAGGATTTATGGCATCTGCATATTTTTTGCTGCAGGATATTTTTGTTGTAGTTAATAACACGAATGATCTTATTTACCTCTCACTTCTTGTCCTGCTGCTGTGCAACAGCCTTATAGGTATAATTATAGCAATGCCCGAAAATTTTTCTTTTCTTAAAAAAATTAAATTATTGGGCCGTGGTGCCTCTCTTCGAAGGGGTATATAAAAGTTATATACTCAGAATAAAACTGTCTTTGTTAAGTCCATCCAGTATATACTGCCAGTTGATATGCACTACATGGCTAAGTACTTTTTTAAGGTCGCCGAAATCATTTGGTTTTTTAATATAAACATTAGCGCCTGCAACAAACGTTTCCTCTATGTCCTGATCTGATGATGATGTAGAATATATGGCTACTGACAGATTTTTAAGGCGTTGGTCTTTGCGGATTTCACGCAGGCATTCCATGCCCGATTTTAAAGGCATATTCAGGTCAAGGAAAATCATATCAGGTAACGGATTGTCGTGGTTATTAAGGTAATCCATTAATTTAACACCATTAACAAAAGGTGTAATGTCGTGCTTAACTTTTACCTCATCAAACGCTTCTTTGAAAAACAACCTGTCATCTTCGTCGTCGTCAGCGAGCAAAATATGTAATGGGCTGGGGCGCATTGAAATCTATTAATTATGTAGCTTCTGAATATCTTTTTTGTTTCATTATTTTCTGGAAAGCAGTAGGGGTAACACCTGTTATGTTCTTAAACTGCTGAGACAGGTAGGCTACGCTGCTGTAATTCATCATGAACGAAATCTCGGTTAACGATAAATTCTCTGTAAGCAGCAATTGCTTAACACGCTCTATTTTATGGAGTATTATAAAATTTTCTATAGAAATAAATGTTACCTCCGAAAATACCTGAGACAGCGTCCTGTAGCTTTCGTTCAGCTTTTCAGAAAGATAAGTAGATATTTTCATAGACTGAAGCCCCTTATCGGCATACACCATTTCTATGATAACGTTCTTGATTTTTTGTACCAATATACTTTTTTGGTTATCTACTATCTCTATACCAAATTCGCTTAAAGATGCAATGAATTTTTTGTATGTATCCATCGGGATGTTTTCCCTGAATTTTACATACCCCGGTTCTGTTACCACGCAGTTAATATTAAACTTATCAAGCTGCTGCTGCAAAAGAACTTTACACATTACGTCTATATTATATTTAATGTAAAGTTCCATCCCTTTCGTCTCTTTTCTCGGAAGTAAAAATAACAATTTTTCTTAACATCTGTCTAAATTCTTCTTACAGAAAAATTGCCACAATGTGGAGCGACAATAATATAGTAACAAAAGATACTGGTTTACTATTAGTTAAAATTTACGGTATTGTAAGAAAATAATTTATTTTAGAGGAAAAATAATATGCAGACTAGCCAAATGCCTCCCGACGGAGGAATGTTATATACCGAAACAAACCTCGATAATTTTTTCCCTGAGCCGCTAAATGCCATAACCTCCTGCCTGTTTCTGCTCATTGCCCTGTACTGGACATTCAGGCTGTGGGGCAGGGGGCGGCAGCATACTTTTTTATCTGTGGCAGTGATATTATTATACATTGGAGGGATAGGCGGAACTATTTATCACGGATTGCGGCAATGGAACTTTTTTATAATGATGGACTGGCTGCCTATAATGCTGCTTTGCCTTTCGGCAGGGGTTTATTTTCTGGCAAAAATTACCCGGTGGTATTATGCACTGCTACTGGTTGCCTTATATGTGGCTTTCCAGTTTTTTGCCCGCAATAGGCTAATGCAGCAAGACAACCTGCAGCTATTTATAAACATTAACTACGCCTTTATGGCAGGCATTGTGCTGCTGCCCGTAACAGCATACCTTATCAAATCTAAATTTGCTAACGGCAAATGGGTTGGCTTTGCGCTTATTGCATTTGTACTCGCGCTTACCTTCAGGGTTGCCGATGGCTGGGGGTGGTTTAGCGCCGGCACCCATTTTTTATGGCATGTATTTGGCGCTGTTGCCGCTTTCTGCATGTTTCAGTACATTTACCTTATCAATAAAAATACACAACAACAAAAGACTATAATATCATGAATTTAGAAGATGCCAAAGTAATAGTAACAGGAGCAACAGGCGGAATTGGTTTAGAAACAGCAAGACTGCTTAAAAGTAAAGGTGCCGACGTGGTTATTTGCGGAACCGATAATGCAAAAGTAGAACGCGCTGTAAAAGAAACAGGTGCATATGGCATAAAAGCAAATGTTACCAGCGAAGCTGAAGTTAAAGCGCTTTTTGATTTTGCCATAGCTAAAATGGGCAGTATAAATGTACTTATCAATAATGCAGGTATAGGGCAGTTCTCTGCATTAACCGATACTTCACTGGATGATTTCAGTAAAGTGTGGGAGGTTAACGTTAAAGGCTATTTTATGGCAGGCAAACTGGCTGCCGAACAATTTAAAGCTCAGCAATACGGCAATATTATTAACATAGGCTCTACAGCTGCATTAAAAGGTTTTGCCAACGGTTCTGCATATGTGGCAAGCAAGTTTGCCGTAACAGGGCTAACCGACTGCTGGCGGGCTGAATTAAGGCCGTATAACATCCGTGTTATGCAGGTTAACCCTAGCGAGGTTATAACCGATTTTATGACAAAATCAGGTTTTGAAATTAAGAATGAAGATAAAAAACTAAAACCCGAAGATATAGCGCACACAATTGCCTCAATGCTCACCATGCGCGATACCGGTTTTATACTCGATGCTTCTGTATGGGCTACTAACCCATGGTAAATAAAAAGGCTGCCAAATAAGGCAGCCTTTTTATTTAAATATCCTTCTATGTATTATCTTCCGTATGCCTGGCGTTCTACCATCCACTGCGGATATTCTTTTACCAGTGCACTTACCTCGTCAATGCGGTTTAATTCTTCTTCAGATAAAGTAATATTTACTGATTTAAGATTATCCTGTAGTTGCTTTTCGGTCTTTGCACCAATAATGGTACTTGTTATGCCTTTTTGCATTCTTACCCATGCCAGGGCTACCTGTGCGGTAGTGGCATTGTGCCGGCCTGCTATTTCTGAAATAACATCTATAATATCATAAGTTTTCTCTTTGTTAACAGGCGGAAAATCAAAATTAGCGCGGCGGCCTTCTGCAGCTTCATTTTCACGGGTATATTTTCCCGAAAGAAAACCACCGGCAAGTGGGCTCCACGGCATTATGTCCAGTTTCTGGTCTTCTGCCATAGGCACTACTTCACGTTCAATATCCCTGCCTGCCAGCGAATAAAAGTATTGCAGCCCAATAAATTTATTCCAGCCGTTCTTTTCTGCTATGCCCTGAGCTTTCATAACCATCCATGCCGGCCAGTTACAAACGGCTATATAGCGCACCTTGCCCGATAGTACAAGATCGTTTAGCGCTCGCATGGTTTCTTCTACGGGAGTCCTCGCATCCACACCGTGTACATATAAGATATCGATATGGCTTATTTGCAGGCGTTTCAGGCTGTCTTCTACCGAATAGAAAATATGGTAACGCGATAAGCCCTGCTCATTGGGGCCTTCGCCCATATTCCCTCTCACCTTTGTTGCAATAACCAGTTCGTTGCGGTTAAGCCCTAAAGATTTAATTGCATTGCCAAGTAAGGTTTCAGATTCTCCTAAAGAGTAAATATTAGCAGTATCAAAAAAGTTGATACCCGAATCGGCTACGGTTTTAACAAGGCTGTTAACCTCACCCTGTTGCACACCTGCAAGTACCTTCCATATACCCTGGCTGCCAAAAGTCATTGTGCCAAAGCAAAGTTCAGATACCAAAAGCCCGGTGCTGCCTAAATAATTGTATTTCATATTGCTTTTATATTTTGATGATATACAAAGTTAGTAGTAACAGGCGTGTTTTGATTAGCGACTATCAAACATAAAGTTGCAAAAATCAATCATTTCAGGTTTTCGGCAAAACTCTCGTCGGTAAGATTGGTAAAGCCGTTTTTAATGGTGCCGTCGGCATTTAGTAAAATGGTGCGGTTAAGCTGGTTTACAGCCCATTTTTTGCGTACAAGGTTAAAGTCACTTGCGCGCAGGTGTATGATATCCTTACAGGTTAAGTTTTTTACGGCACTAACCCAGTCTGACATCTCATCTACATTAACTGCTATAAAATTAACGTCAGGAAATTGTTTTTTTAGCCCTGATACTTTTTCGTTGGCCTGGTTGTAATGAGATGGCGCACATGTAGTCCAGAAAAAGATAACGGTTTCCTTGCCTTTGGCATTAGCTAAGTTGTAAGGCTTGTTATCCTTGTCAACAAGGGTTACCTGCGGTAAGGCATTGCCTTCTTCAAGGTTTTTTATAGAGGCGGCAAGCCTCATAATTTCATTTTCCTTGTTTTTATTAGTCGAGAGTTTAATATAATGGTCTATAAACTTTTTATTATTCTGCGTGCTTTGGTTTTCCAGCAAATAGGCAAATGCAATATTGTCAAGTATATCATTCTTAATATTTTCGTCTGTAAATACAGAGTCGGCTATATGCAGCTTTTCTATATTGTCATTAAGCGAACTTTCTTCAATGTTGCTACTGCGCTGCCCCTTAAAGTTACTCATGTTGGTAAGCATGGCGTTTAAATACCTTAAAAACGGCGAAAAATGAAGTAGCTTAGGGTTATTATAATCTATTGTACTGCGGTGGTTGTAATAACCTTTAGGAAGTGATGCAGTATTGCCTGTACGCCATGTGTGCAGGTAGGGGTAATATTCTTTCTTTGTGTATTGGCTGAATTTAAGCCTGTTTTGTGCATAAAAATCAAACTCATCACTCCAGTCAATTTTCTCCTTATTCTTTTTATAAAAAGCTTCACGTGCGGCATATGATCTATTTATTTCTGCAATAAATTTGTTATAGTCATATTCATATATACGGTAACTGTCATTCCTGTCCGCTTCGTTCATCAGGTACAGTTCCATCAGGAAATTATTTTTCCTGTCGCCCCTGCCGCTAAAAACAATAGACTGGTCAAAATCATCCGCATTTAAAGAAACCAGCAGGCTGTCATTTTTCTCAAAATATACATACTGGTATTCCGGTTCATGCCTAAAGGTGTAAAGGCCGGGAGTTAAAGAGTCAAATTTTACAAAAAAGCGGTTGTTTTTATCAAGCGGAATAGTATCTATAACATTATTTCCTTTGCTTAAAATAACATAATCTGTACGGGGGTTTTGTACCTCACCGCCAAAGTATGCGCTGTAGTCGTTGTCTTTATCCCGGCAGGACACAACAATGACTGACAGAACCAGCAATATAAGTAAGGTTTTATAGGTTGTAAACATCAATTGTTTAAACATTTGTATTAAAGCAAAAGTATTTTTTATAAACATCTCACTTTGTTAAAGTACAGTTAAATTAGGCTTAATAGCTACATTATCAGTAAAGCCTCTGTATAGTGGCTTATTTTTTATACTTTTGCAAAAAAATTAAAAAATGCTGTCAGTTTCAAATTTATCCGTACAATTTGGTAAAAGAATTTTGTTTGATGAAGTTAACACTTCATTTACACAAGGCAATTGCTATGGTATTATTGGTGCCAATGGTGCGGGAAAATCTACTTTTTTAAAAATATTAGCAGGCGATATAGACCCTACATCGGGTCATGTGCACCTTGAGCCGGGCAAGCGCATGTCGGTACTTAACCAGAACCACAATATGTTTGACGAATATACGGTTCTTGAAACGGTAATGATGGGTAATAAAACCCTTTACTCGGTTAAAAAGGAGATGGATGAAATATACCTTAAGCCCGACTTTGGCGATAAGGATGCCGAAAGGGTAGGAGAGCTGCAGGTTGTTTTTGAAGAGATGAACGGCTGGAATGCCGACTCTGATGCAGCAGCTTTGCTGTCTAATCTGGGTATTGGGGAAGAGCATCATTACACACAAATGGCTGATATGGATAGCAAGCTAAAGGTTCGTGTGCTTTTGGCACAGGCACTTTTTGGCAACCCTGATGTGCTGATAATGGACGAACCTACCAACGACCTGGATTTTGAAACCATTTCATGGCTCGAAAATTTCCTGGCGAATTATGAAAATACTGTAATTGTAGTATCGCACGACCGTCACTTTTTAGATTCGGTATGTACACATATATCTGATATAGATTTCGGTAAGATAAACCAATATTCCGGGAACTATACCTTTTGGTATGAGTCGAGCCAGCTTGCCGCCAGGCAGCGTGCCCAGCAAAACAAAAAGGCTGAAGAAAAGAAAAAAGAGCTGCAGGAATTTATTATGCGTTTTAGTGCCAACGTGGCAAAGAGCAAGCAGGCAACCAGCCGTAAAAAAATGCTTGAGAAGCTTAAAGTTGATGATATAAAACCATCAAGCCGCAGGTATCCTGCCATTATATTTGAGCAGGAGCGCGAGGCAGGAGACCAGATACTTAACGTAGAAAACCTAAGCGCATCTATAGAAGGTGAAGTGCTGTTTAAGGATGTGGACCTTAACATGGCTAAAGGTGACAAGATTGTGGTTTTCTCTAAAGATTCGCGTGCCACTTCTGCCTTTTATGAAATACTGAATGGCAACATGCAGCCTGATACCGGTTCTTTTGAATGGGGAATTACTACCATACAATCTTATTTGCCGGCAGATAACCATGAGTTTTTTGATAACGACCTTACATTGGTTGACTGGCTGCGCCAGTGGGCTAAAACGGAAGAGGAACGTGACGAGGTATATGTGCGCGGATTTTTAGGTAAAATGCTTTTTAGTGGAGAAGAAGCCCTTAAGACCGGCAGGGTGCTTTCCGGGGGTGAGAAAGTGCGCTGCATGCTATCGCGCATGATGATGCTAAGGGCAAATGTGCTTATGCTTGATGAACCTACCAACCACCTTGACCTTGAAAGTATCACCGCATTCAATAACTCTTTAAAAAACTTTAAAGGTTCTGTATTGTTTACAACCCATGACCACGAGTTTGCACAGACTGTTGCGAACAGGGTACTTGAAATTACCCCGAATGGTGTTATAGACCGTTACATGACCTTTGATGATTATCTTGATGATGATAAGATTAAAGAGTTAAGAAAGAAAATGTACAATCTGTAATATAAAAGCCCGCAAATAAATTGCGGGCTTCTTTTTATCAGCTACTATTTTTAGCTTTTATTTACTGAATTCATGCTTTAGCAAAGCATACATAATAGAGTCTTCCATAACGCCATTTACATTATAATGCTGCCTTAGCCTGCCCTCATACTGAAACCCGAATTTTAGGAGCAGCTTTAGCGATGCTTCATTTTCTTCGGCTATCAGTGCTTCAACCCTGTGCAGGTTTGCTTCTACAAAGCCATAGCGCAGTACTGCTTCAAGTGCTTCTGCCATATAGCCTTTTCTTTTGTGTGCATCATCATAAATCGAATATCCTATTTCCGCTCTGTGGTGTTTTGGGTACCAGGTATGGAAACCGCAACTTCCTATTACTTTCCCTGTTTCCTTTTCTTCCAGTAAGAAATTTATGAAAGAACGGTTATAGGTTGCTATGCCTTTAGCATAGTTCTCTTTTTCCTTTTCGAGGGCCTCATCACTGGTAAACCCGAAAAATTCTGTAATGGCTGCATCATCCCCACCCTCAAAAAGCTCTTTGTACACTTCCGGAGTCAGTTTTTTTAGTATAAGCCTTTCAGTTATCAGAGCATCCATAAAGAGTAATTATAAACCTGAAACCGCTACTACTTCGTCCCTGCGCTTAAACTTAGGGCTGTTTGCAACCCTTATAAGCTGTATATATGTAGTATCTGTAACAGGAGTTATGTTAACTGTCATAGTACCTAATTTAAGCACCTCGGGTTTTTTTTGAATGGTTGATGAAGTAGGCGAAATGGTATAGGTGCAGCTATCTGTCCACGTTACCCTGAACTCATACACTTCATCAGAGTTTTCTACTCTTTCGGTTTGCGTATCCCCGTCGCGGTCAATTATGCATACTTTTTTACTTTCTGGGTCGGTAAATTTAAAAGTACCGTTCCTGAATTTAGAGCAGTCTGCCTGGCTGTAAGATACAGCAGCAATAATAAGAAAAGTAAATAGGTAAAGTTTTTTCATTTTTCATTTCTTTCTGCAAGAAGCCTTATAATTACCATAATACCTGCAACTCCCTGCAATATAAGGCCTGCTGTAATAGATGTGGTACCATAAGGCCAGTGCATGAGCTTTATAAAGGCTCCTGCCACAACCAGCAAAGCGCCAAGTATAAATATGGAGAGTATATAACGTATCCTGGCAATCATCATGGGGTGGTTACTAAAGGCGTACGCCTCATTTTAAAATTCTTTTCTATAGCGCGTATCATTTCGCCTGCAATATCTTTTTCAGTTGCGCCCTCTATCCCTTCAAGGCCGGGAGAGGAGTTTACCTCAAGCAATAGCGGCCCTTTAGACGAACGTATAATATCTACCCCCGCTACCTTAAGGTTCATTGCCTTGGCAGCCTTTATGGCAATTTTTTTCTCTTCGGCAGTAGCTTTAATTATAGATGCGGTGCCGCCCAGGTGTATATTTGCGCGGAACTCTCCCGGCAATGCCTCACGCTGAATAGATGCAACTACTTTACCGTCTATCACAAAAAGGCGCAGGTCTTTACCGTTTGCTTCTTTAATAAACTCCTGTACCAGTATGTTGGCATTAAGGCTCTTAAAAGCATTAATAACACTCTCTGCCGCTTTCTTTGTTTCAGCAAGTACTACGCCTTTGCCCTGAGTACCTTCCAGCAGCTTAACTATAAGCGGAGGGCCGCCTACCATTTTTATAAGATCGTTAGTGTCAAGAGGGGAGTTGGCAAAACCGGTTGTAGGTATATCTACACCGCTGTTAAGCAAAAGCTGTAGTGAATACAACTTATCTCTCGACTGGCTTATTGCAGCCGCAGAATTAAGGCAAAAAACCTTAAGCGCTTCAAAATGGCGCGTGAGAGCACAGCCATAAAATGTCATGCTTGGCCTTATCCGCGGAATTACAGCATCAAAATCATTAAGCACCCTGCCGCCCCTGTAATGAATTTCCGGGGTTTCGGCATCGAGTTTCATATAACAGTACTTCAGGTTTAAAAAGTGCATTTCATGCCCGCGAGCCTCGCCCGCTTCCATAATGCGCCTGTTGCTGTATAAATCGGGGTTGCTCGCTAATAAGCCTATGCGCAGCCCGCTTCTTGTTTCTTCGTTCTTTTCGTAGTATTCTTTCAGCTTTTCAGTTGTGGGCTGCCCAAGCAGGTACTTTTGCTCAGGGTCTACCAATATGCGCCCGCTCATGGCTTCGCGCCCCAGCAGCATACGGAAACCCATAGAGTCCCTGTTGGTAAGGGTAACTTCTATATCCCAGTGGGCCTCTCCAATCTGTATTTCAGATTTTATAACATATCGCTTTTCACGATAGCCGCTGGAGCTTTTCACGATGCGCTTATCTACAAGAGGCGCCTGGCAATGCAGTACTGTTTTGGTATTGTTTTGTATTGGGTTAATATCAAATTTAACCCAATTTTCACCGTCTTTCTGAAAGGGTGTAATGTTAATGGCATGCAAGGCTGATGTTTTTGCGCCGGAATCTACACGGGCTTTAATCGTGGGGATGCCTAATTGCGGAAAAGCGCACCACTCTTCGCTGCCTACAATAACTTTGTCAAACATTTTAAGAATAGATTATATAATCTAAAGTACTACTTTTTTTTATTGAAAAAAGGGCTTTAAATATTTTATAAGAAAAAAAATCCCTGCGGCGCTTAAAGCCGCAGGGATTTTAGTATCAATAAACCTTATGTTGTTATCCGGCAGGGTTTTGTGCCTTTTTAATAGTAACAACAAGTTCTTTAGTATCTTCATCAAGATCCATAAAAATTTCATCTCCGCTAGATATCTTAGAGGTAATTATCTCTTCCGCAAGGGTATCTTCTACATATTTTTGTATTGCCCTTTTAAGCGGCCTTGCGCCATATTGCTTATCAAAACCTTTATCAGCAATAAATTCTTTCGCTTTATCAGATAATGTAATGTTATAGCCAAGCTCTTTTATCCTTGCATACAGCTTGTCAAGCTCAATATTGATGATTTTATCAATATCTTCTTTTTCAAGCGGGTTAAACACAATTACATCATCAACCCTGTTAAGGAACTCGGGTGCAAATGTTTTTTTAAGCGCAGCTTCTATAACACCTTTTGCGTGTTCGCCTGCCTGTGACTTTTTGGCAGATGTACCGAAGCCAACACCTTGCCCAAAATCTTTAAGCTGCCTTGCACCAACATTAGATGTCATGATGATGATAGTATTTTTAAAGTCTATCTTACGGCCCAGACTGTCTGTTAGGTAGCCATCGTCAAGTACCTGAAGCATCATGTTAAATACGTCAGGGTGTGCTTTTTCTATTTCGTCAAGCAGTACAACGCTATAAGGTTTTCTTCTTACTTTTTCGGTAAGCTGTCCGCCTTCTTCATACCCTACATATCCCGGAGGCGCACCCACAAGCCTTGATATGGCAAATTTTTCCATATACTCGCTCATGTCTATACGCACAAGGGCATCTTCGCTGTCAAACAGCTCTTTTGCTATTACTTTGGCAAGCTGTGTTTTACCCACACCGGTTTGCCCTAAAAATATAAAAGAGCCAATAGGTTTGTTAGGGTCTTTAAGCCCTGCACGGTTACGCTGTATAGAGCGGGCAATTTTAAGCACCGCTTCATCCTGGCCTATAACTTTACCTTTAATAAGTTCGGGTAGTTTAGCCAGCTTGTTGCTTTCTGTTTGTGCAATACGGTTAACAGGTATGCCTGTCATCATGCTTACCACATCGGCAACGTTATCTTCGGTAACGGTAATACGGTTGTTTTTAGAATCTTCCTCCCATTGCTCCTGTGCTATGGCAAGGTCTTTCTCTATACGTTTTTCATCATCCCTAAGTTTGGCAGCCTCTTCATACTTCTGCTTTTTAACTACAGAGTTTTTAAGCTCACGCACTTCTTCAAGCTGCCTTTCCAGGTCAAGTATCTGCTTTGGCACGTTAATATTGGTAATGTGCACGCGAGAACCCGCCTCATCAAGCGCGTCAATAGCTTTGTCCGGTAAAAAGCGGTCGCTCATATAGCGGCTTGTAAGCTTCACACACGCTTCTATGGCCTCATCGGTATAAATAACGTTGTGGTGGTCTTCATATTTATTTTTGATGTTGTTCAGTATGATTATAGTTTCCTCCACAGTTGTAGGCTCTACCATAACTTTCTGGAAACGTCTCTCCAGCGCGCCGTCTTTTTCTATATACTGCCTGTACTCATCAAGCGTAGTGGCGCCAATGCATTGTATTTCGCCACGTGCAAGTGCCGGTTTAAACATATTGCTTGCATCCAGCGAGCCTGTAGCGCCGCCTGCGCCAACAATAGTGTGTATTTCGTCTATAAAAAGAATGATATCATCATTTTTTTCAAGCTCGTTCATAACGGCTTTCATACGTTCTTCAAACTGCCCGCGGTACTTGGTGCCTGCAACAAGGCTGGCAAGATCGAGCGTTACCACGCGTTTGTTAAAGAGTATGCGCGATACTTTCTTTTGAATAATGCGCAATGCGAGGCCCTCGGCAATAGCCGATTTACCCACACCCGGCTCACCAATTAGCAGCGGGTTGTTCTTTTTCCGGCGGCTAAGTATTTGCGAAACACGTTCAATTTCTTTTTCACGGCCTACAACCGGGTCAAGTTTACCGTCTTCGGCAAGTTCGGTCAGGTCGCGGCCAAAATTGTCAAGTACAGGCGTTTTAGACTTTTTATTGGTTTTATTGCCGGAAGAAGGATTGTTGAATGAGCTTTCGCGCATACTGTCATCCTGTCCTGCGTCGTCATTATAAGACTCTGCTCTTGGCAGGTTTTCAAGGTAATCTTCTTCGTTTGATGTCATGTTGAGGAATTGTTCTTTTACTGTTTCGTAATCTATTTTCAGTTTATTCAGCAATTTTGTTGTAGGGTCGTTCTCATTGCGCAAAATGCAAAGCAGCAGGTGCGCAGTGCTGATAGAGGTGCTCTGGAAAACTTTGGCTTCCAGGAATGTAGTCCTTAAAGCCCTTTCGGCCTGGCGGGTTAAATGAAGGTTCTTTTTATCATTACGGTCCGCATTAGGGTTGGCGGGGCTAAGTATTTCCACTTTTCTTCTCAGATGGTCCAGATCAACAGATATGCTGTTTAAGATGGAGATAGCCTTGCCGTTGCCGTCTCTCAGGATACCCAGCATTAAATGTTCAGTACCAATAAAGTCATGGCCTAACCGCAAAGCTTCTTCTTTGCTGTAGGTAATTACATCCTTGACCCTTGGTGAAAAATTATCATCCATAATATACATCCTTTCCTTAATAGTGTAAATTTAAGTATTTAAGTAAGATTTTACAAAAACCATACCTGTAATTGTACATAGTTATGTACAGTAATGCTAAGTGACAAAAAATACTACAATAATAAAAGGCTTTTAGCATTACTTTATTAACCGTTTGAGGTATATTTACTGTTAATAAAACTAAAAAAATTATAGTCTTATTGCCAGTAAATGCTAATTAAAATACGTATATTGGCGCGTTTTATAATAATATAAAAATATAATTTAAATACTTATGGCTGAAGGAGAAAAGTTAATCCCGATTAACATTGAAGACGAAATGAAGTCAGCCTACATTGATTATTCAATGTCGGTAATTGTTTCAAGGGCGCTTCCTGATGTTAGAGATGGCTTGAAACCCGTACACAGAAGAGTACTTTACGGAATGAATGAATTGGGCGTAATGTCTAACCGCCCCTATAAAAAATCGGCAAGGATTGTAGGAGAGGTATTAGGTAAATACCACCCCCACGGAGACAGTTCTGTATATGATGCAATGGTGCGTATGGCGCAGGACTGGAGCATGCGCTACATGCTTGTAGACGGCCAGGGTAACTTTGGTTCTATAGACGGCGACAGCCCGGCGGCAATGCGTTATACCGAGGCAAGGATGCGAAAGGTATCGGAAGAAATAATGGCTGATATTGAAAAGGAAACAGTAGATTTTCAGCTTAACTTTGATGATACCCTGCACGAGCCAACCGTAATGCCTACAAGAATACCTAATTTGCTTGTAAACGGCGCCTCCGGTATTGCAGTAGGTATGGCTACCAACATGCCGCCACATAACCTTACAGAGGTTATTAACGGAACCCTTGCTTATATTGATAATACAGATATAGAAATAGATGAGCTGATGGAGCACGTTAAGGCTCCTGATTTCCCTACCGGAGGTGTGGTATATGGATATGACGGAGTAAGGGAAGCTTTTAAAACAGGCCGCGGCAGGATAGTGCTGCGCGGTAAAGTTCAGTTTGAAGAGGTTGACGGGCGCGAATGTATCATTGTTACCGAGATACCGTACCAGGTTAACAAAGCGGAAATGATTAAAAAAACCGCCGACCTTGTTAATGAAAAACGAATAGAAGGTATCTCCAATATACGTGATGAGTCGGACAGGAAAGGTATGCGTATTGTGTACATCCTTAAAAAGGATGCTGTGCCAAACGTAGTGCTTAATACACTTTATAAATATACCCAGCTACAGGCATCATTCAGTGTAAACAATATTGCGCTTGTTAAAGGAAGGCCGCAAATGCTAAACCTTAAAGACCTGATACACTACTTTGTAGAGCACAGGCATGATGTTGTGGTGAGGCGTACACAGTTTGACCTGAGGAAAGCCGAAGAAAGGGCGCACATATTAGAAGGGCTTATTATAGCCTCTGATAATATTGACGAGGTTATACAGATTATCCGTGGCTCTAAAGACGGTGAAGAGGCAAGGGGTAGATTAATGGAAAGGTTTAACCTGACCGAAATTCAGGCGCGTGCCATAGTAGAAATGCGACTAAGGCAGCTTACAGGCCTTGAGCAGGACAAGCTAAGGGCAGAGTATGAAGATATAATGAAACTTATTGCCGAGTTAAAAGCCCTATTGGAAAGTAAGGAACTGCGAATGAACCTAATTAAAGAAGAGCTTGCTGAAATTAGGGATAAATATGGCGATGAGCGCCGCTCTCAAATAGAATATGCCGGTGGCGATGTTAGTATTGAAGACCTTATCGCAGACGAAAATGTGGTTATTACCATATCGCATGCGGGTTATATAAAGCGTACCCCGCTTAGCGAATATAAAACCCAGAACAGGGGGGGCGTGGGCCAAAAAGGTGTTACCACCCGCGACCAGGATTTCCTTGAGCACCTGTTCGTGGCTACCAACCACCAGTACATGCTTTTCTTTACACAAAAAGGAAAATGTTTCTGGATGCGTGTTTATGAAATTCCCGAAGGAACCAAAACAAGTAAAGGCCGCGCCATACAAAATCTTATCAATATAGAGAGCGACGATAAAGTAAAAGCCTTTATCTGCACGCAGGATTTAAAAGATGAGGAATACATTAACAGCCATTATGTAATTATGGCTACCAAAAAAGGTGTTGTTAAAAAGACATTGCTTGAGCAATACAGCCGCCCAAGGCTTAATGGTATTAATGCCATAACTATACGCGAAGATGATGAACTACTTGAGGCTAAGCTAACTACAGGCGAGAGCCAGGTGCTTCTTGCTGTTAAGAGCGGTAAGCTGGTGCGTTTTGAAGAAGGCAAGACCAGGCCAATGGGACGCAGTGCCTCGGGAGTACGCGGAATTACGCTTGCAGATGATAATGATGAAGTAATCGGCATGGTTTCTGTAAATGATATGGAGAGTGAAATACTTGTAGTTTCAGAAAAAGGCTTTGGTAAGCGTTCCAGCCTCGAAGATTACAGGATAACCAACCGTGGCGGTAAAGGTGTTAAAACCCTTAATATTACTGACAAGACAGGGGCATTGGTATCTATAAACAGTGTTACAGATATTGATGACCTGATGATCATTAACAAGTCGGGGTTAACCATCCGTATGAAGGTTTCCGATTTAAGGGTAATGGGGCGTGCCACACAGGGAGTGAGATTAATCAACATAAAAGGTAACGACTCTATTGCTGCGGTGGCAAAAGTAATGCGTGAGGATGAAGCGGTTGACGAGGCTATAGATGAAGTGCTTGAAAATATGGATGCCGAAAACGGCGTTACAGGTTTTATAGAGCCGGATACTGAAGCTACAGACGAAAACGAAAACCAGGAATAACTTAAACAGAAACGATAATGAAAAAATATGTAATTGTGGCTGCGGCACTGTTATTATCTGCAGGAGCTTTTGCCCAAAAGGATGAGCTGAAGGCGCTGAAAAAGATATCAAATAAAGATGTGCCTACTGCAGAAGACCTTAAGGAATTTGAAAGGCTGCTTAAAGAGGTTGAGCCTAAAATGGCAAATGCCGATAATGAGCAAAAGGCAGATTATTATTACTATAAAGGTGCTTACGGTTTTATACAGATGGCTACAAACCCTGCTGCCGGTATGAAATATCTTGACAATGCTGTTGCAGACCTTAATAAGGTTATTGAGCTTGAGAAAGGTATGAAAAAGAAAGAGCATACAGAGGAAATACAAAAGCAGATTTTCCCGGAACTAAAAGCAGGTATTGTAACTCAGGCTAACGCTATGGGTAAAGCCAATAATTTTAAGGCTGCATACCCGTTATATGAAAAGGTTTACAGAATAAGCCCGACAGATACGCTATACCTTTATAATGCCGCTGCTTATGCTGTTAACGGACAGGATTATGACAAGGCAATTGAATATTACACAGAGTTAAGGGATTTAGGCTTTACAGGTAAATCTGTAAACTATACTGCCAAAAACTCTAAAGGTGAAGTAGAATATTTCGGAGATAAAAAAGTACGTGACCTGTATGTAGCTAAAAATGGTTACACAGAACCGGGCATCTTCAGGGAAGAATCTAAGAGGGGAGATATCATCAAGAACCTTGCTTTACTTTACATACAACAGGGCCAGACAGATAAGGCAAAACAAGCTATTGCCGCTGCTAAGAAAGCAAACCCTGATGATATTACGCTGCTTACCGCAGAAGCACAGATTTTTCTTGAGGCAAATGATTTAGAGAACTACAAGAAAGCGGTAACAGAAATACTTAATAAAGGTTCTAAAGATCCTAACTTGTATTTTAACCTGGGTGTAACTACATCTAAATCAGGAAATGCAGCAGAAGCAAAACAATATTATGAAAAAGCAATAGAGCTTAAGCCCGATTTTGTGGCTGCTTACCAAAACCTTGCGATACTTCAGCTTGACGGAGAACAGAAAGTTGTAGATGAAATGAACAAGCTGGGCACTTCTAAAAAAGATATGGCCCGCTATGACGAGCTAAAGAAGCAAAGAGACGACATGTATAAAAAGGCGGTTGTTTATCTTGAAAAGGCAAACAAAATTGAGCCTAAGAATGAAGACATCAGGAGCCTTTTATTAACAATGTACCAGGGCCTTGAAATGACAGATAAGTACAAAGCGCTGAAAGCACAGCAATAATATCTTATCATCATATAAATAAAAATGCCCGCTAATGCGGGCATTTTTTATATCTGTACATGAATTATCTTAACTGGGCTCCAGCCTGTGTTTCAAGGTTCTGCCTAATTTTGTTCATAATCTTATCGATCTGCTCATCTGTAAGCGTTTTGTTGCTGTCCTGTAATGTAAAGCTTACTGCATATGATTTTTTACCTTCCGGCAGGTTCTTGCCTTCATAAACATCAAACAGACTAATCTCTTTAAGGAGCGATTTTTCCGTTTGTCTTGCTATGTTATACAATTCCTCAAAAGAAGTGGCAGAGTCAACAAGCAGGGAAAGGTCGCGGCGGACTGCAGGGAATTTTGATATTTCGGTAAACTTCATTTTAACCGATACCAGTTTAATAATAGCGCCCCAGTTAAAGTCAGCGTAGAAAACATTTTGTTCAAACTCGTCAAACATTTTTGCAACAGGTTGGCTATAAATTCCGAATTCCTTCAAAATACTTTTTTTAACAGTACCCATTTCCACGATAATATCAGATCCTACTGTAAAAGCAAGACCTTCTGCAAAAACATCATTATTTATAAGTTCTGTTTTATACTTTGATATGCCAAGTCTTTCCAGTACTATTGTTATTATTCCCTTGAACATCCAGAAATCACTTACCGTTTTTTCATTTTTAAGTTTTGTCCAACTTTCTGTCTGACGATTACCCGTAACAGTTAATGATAAGTGCTTGTTCTCATCATAGCCCGACGGCAGCTTGTGGTATGTTTTGCCGAACTCAAACAGCTTAAGGTCGGCACGCCTCCTGTTAATGTTGAATGATACCGCCTCAAGTGCGCTAAAGAGTAATGACTGCCTCATGGCAGAAAGATCGCTGCTTAAAGGGTTAAGCATTAAAACATTAAATTCCTCTTTAAGGCTGTCACTTAGTTTTGCATATTCCGGCCTTGTAAGTGAATTAGCCATCATTTCGTTAAAACCAAGCGCTGTAAGCTGGTTTGCAACAATATTTTGCAGTTTATAATCTTCTGTTCTCGAAGAGTTGGATATAGAGGCATTAAGCTTTTGGGTAAAGTTAATATTATTATATCCGTAAACCCTAAGCACTTCTTCAATAACGTCTATTTCTCTTTCTACATCAACCCTGTAAGAAGGTATGGTAAGCCCAAGCCCGATTTCGGACATTGTAGTTATTTTTATATCAAGCGATACTAAAATCTTTTTTATAGTCTCTACCGGAATTTCCTGGCCAATAATACGTTTTACATTATTAAAGTTAAGGAAAACAGCATGGTCTTCTATCTTTTTTGGGTGTATGTCTATAATGTCTGATGTTATTTCGCCACCTGCTGTTTCCTGTATAAGCAATGCAGCCCTTTTAAGTGCATATTGCGTTATGGTTGGGTCTATGCCCCGTTCAAAACGGAAAGATGAGTCAGAGCTTATGCTGTGCCTTTTTGCTGTTTTGCGTATGGATACCGGATTAAAGTAAGCACTCTCAAGAAAAACAGAAGAAGTGTTCTCTGTAACCCCCGAATTTTTTCCGCCCAGAACACCCGCAATGCACATTGGCCCGTTTTCGTCGCAAATAACAATATCTTCTTCGTGCAATGTCCTTTCAACATCGTCAAGCGTAACGAATTTTGTGCCTGCTTCAGCTGTTTTAACAATAACTTTATTGCCTCTTATTTTTGCGGCATCAAAAGCATGAAGCGGCTGCCCAAGTTCGTGCAGCACATAATTGGTTACATCCACAATATTATTTTTCGGAGTGATGCCTATAGCTTTCAGCCTGTTTTGCAGCCATGCAGGAGACGGTTTAACCGTTATCCCGGAAATAGTTACCCCGCAGTATCTTGGTATCAGTTTATTGTCATCAACCTTAACATCCATCTTAAGCGTGCGCTTATCTACCCTGAAGTTACTTACAGAAGGTGTAATAAGTTCTGTATGCACATTTTTCTGGGTAAGCCCTGCACGCAGGTCGCGTGCCACGCCCCAGTGGCTCATGGCATCGGCGCGGTTGGGTGTAAGCCCTATTTCAAATACTTCATCGTTCTCAATATTAAACAGCTTAGAAGCAGGTGTTCCTGGCTTAAGGTCTTCTGCAAGCAACATAATACCATCGTGGCTTTCGCCAAGGCCAAGTTCATCCTCGGCACATATCATCCCGAAGCTGTCTTCCCCGCGGATTTTTCCTTTCTTAATGTGTATATGGTTACCTTCCTTATCATATAAATCTGTGCCAACTGTGGCTACAGGCACTTTTTGCCCTGCCGCAACGTTTGGCGCACCGCAAACAATCTGAACGGGTGTACCGTCACCCAGGTCAACTGTTGTTATGCGGAGCCTGTCCGCATTCGGGTGGGGTACGCAGGTAAGCACATGGCCCACAACAACGCCCTGTAAACCGCCTTTTACCGATTCATATTTATCAACACCCTCAACCTCAAGTCCAAGATCAGTGAGTAATGCTGCAGTTTCTTCAGAAGTCCAGTCTAATTTAATGAATTGTTTTAACCAGTTATAGGATATACGCATTTGGTGATTCTTTTTAAAGCAAGCAAAGATAATAATTACCCCTTAAATAGCTTTGCCCTTATTGTTATTTAGAGAAATTATATATGCTGTTCCGCGTTGTTTTAAAAGGTATGTTGTAAAATCCTTACATTTGGATTTCTAAAAACGGTACATGAAAAAAATATATATAACCCTGCTGTTTGTTGCAGTAACCTTTGCGGTACAGGCACAGGTTAAAAGCCCTGAGCAGTTTTTACCTAATTACGGAGAACACGTTACCTATTATCACCAGCTTGAAAGTTATTTTGCACAGCTTGTACAGCAGTCAGACCGCATTATGCAGCAGCCTTATGGTGAAACCCCTGAAGAAAGGGAGTTGAACGTTTATTTTATTTCTGCGCCCGAAAACCTTAAGGCATTGCAGGACATAAGGCAAAGCCACCTGAATGCAATAGGAATGGCGACGGCTAAAACAACTGTTATTGCAGATAAAGTCATTATATGGTTAAGCTTTAATGTACACGGTAATGAGCCTGCCGCTGCCGAAAGCGCCATGCAGGTAGCCTATGAGCTTGTAAACTCACAAAACACCAATGTGCAGGAATGGCTTAAAAATACAATTGTAATACTTGACCCGTGCCTTAACCCGGACGGTTATGCGCATTATGGCAACTGGCTGCGCTCAGTTACAGGCTTCAACACCCACCCGGGCACACAGGACAGGGAACACATGGAACCATGGCCCGGGGGCAGGCAAAACCATTATGTTTATGACCTTAACCGTGACTGGGCCTGGCAAACACAGCCCGAAACCCGCCAGCGCATGGCTTTATATAATGAATGGATGCCGATGGTTCATGTAGATGTACATGAAATGGGGTATAATGAACCGTATTTCTTTCCGCCTGCTGCCGAACCAATACATGATTTTATAACGCAGTACCAGAAAGATTTCCATGAATCGATAGGACAGAATACGTCTAAAAAATTTGATAAAGAGGGGTGGAGCTACTATACCCGCGAGCGGTTCGACCTTTTTTACCCGAGTTATGGCGATACCTATCCGTGCTTTAACGGCGCCATAGGCATGACATATGAGCAGGGCGGCATTAATGCCGGGCGTGCCGTAAAAATGCGCAACGGAGCTGTTTTAACGCTTCAGGACAGGATAAACCACCACACAGCCGCAGTACTTACTGCTGTTGAAACAGCCTTCCTTCAAAAAGAAAAGCTCATTAAAAACTTCAGGAGCTATTTTAAGGACAGCCGGGAAAACCCAAAAGGAAAATACAGGGCTTATATAGTAAAAAATAACGGTAAGAATATACAGCTTTCAGAATTGCTAAAGCGTAACAACATTGCTTATGCCTATGCTGACGAAACCCGCAAGCTGACGGGTTATCATTACCAGTCTGACAGTGAAAAAGAATTTACATTAGAGCCTAATGATCTTATTGTAACCACAAACCAGCCAAAGGCTTTACTCACGCAGGTATTGTTTGAACCGCAGCAGCGCCTTTCTGACAGCCTGTCTTATGATATTACTGCATGGGCGCTGCCCCATGCTTATGGTGTAGAAAGCTATGCGCTTAAAACCATACCCGGTGTAAAAACTAAAAGGACCATATCCTATAAAGGCAAACTGGAGTATGACAATGTATATGCTTATTATGTACCCTGGAATGGCAGGGAGTCGGTAAAACTACTTGCACTGCTTCATAAAAATGGAGTGCAGGTGCGCCATGCTGCCAAAGAATCGGCATTAAGGGGCATAAAGATAAACAGGGGCGACCTTATTGTGCTTAAAAGCGACAACAGGCATATAGCTGATTTTGAACAAACTATAAGTATTTTAGTAGCAGACAAGCCCGATTATGAAGTAATAGACAGCGGCTTTTCTGTGAGCGGTGCTGACTTGGGCGGTGAGTTTTACCCGCTTCTCGAAGCGCCTAAAGTAGTATTGCTTGCTGGTGAGGGTATAAGCGCTACCGATTTTGGACAGGTTTGGCATTATATGGACAATGTTATCAATTACCCGGTTAGTATAATAGATATACAGCACTTTAGCCGAATTGATTTTTCGGAGTTTAATACGCTCGTACTGGCAGACGGACGGTATGATTTTACAGATGCCCAAAAAGAAAAGATTGGCAGCTTTATTACCAATGGCGGTAAGGTTATAGCTGTTGGCGGTGCACTAAATATTTTTGAAGACGCGCCCGGATACAGCCTTACAAAATTTGCTGAAGACGCTGATAAAGTTACAGGGGAGGAAACTTATTTATCGGAACGCTTCTCTGACTATGAAGGTTCAGAAAGGCGTTCAATATCAAATTCTGTACCCGGAGCTATTGTAGAGAATATAGCAGATGTAAGCCACCCGCTTGCATATGGGCTTGGCACTAAATATTTCAGCCTTAAAACATCAGGGCAGTATTACCAATTGCTTGCCGGTGCGCAAAATGTTATCTATGTGCCGCAAGGCTATAAAAGTTTTGGCTTTATTGGCAGCAACCTCAAAAAAGAACTGCAAAATACCGTAACCTTTGCCGTAGAGCAGAAAGGGAAGGGTAAAGTAATATATATGGTAGATAACCCTTTATTCAGGGGATTTTGGGAAAACGGAAATTTACTTTTCAGTAACGCACTTTTTTTGGTAAACTAAATTTATTCGGAATAAAGCCTGTTAAATACCTCATCAAGCATTTCTTTGGTTAAGGGCTTCGATTTAAAATCGGCAAGAATTCCTTGTGTCAGTGCCATTGCCCTGTCGTCCGGATTGTCAGATGTACTAAGCATAACCACAATCATGCTGTTTTGCAATTGCGGATTAAGTAGCTTATAATGCTCTATAAATTCCCACCCGTTCATTCCGGGCATATTAATGTCCAGAAAAATAAGATCGGGCAGTAACGAGTTAGTATCAGTAAGGTAGTCAAGAGCTTCACGCCCGGACTCCCTGATTATAATGTTATGTGCCGCATTATTTTTGCGGATTACCCTTTCGTGAAAGAAATTGTCAATCTTATTGTCATCAATAAGCATTATGCAATTAAGCTGTCTCATAACCCTTTAAATTCAATATGGTAAATGTAAAAACTGTACCTCCTCCTTCGCGTGGTTCGGCCCATATTTTGCCGCCATGCATTTCTGCAATTTTTTTGCAATGGGCAAGGCCTATGCCGTGGCCTTCAAACTCTTCGGCTTTATTAAGCCGCTGAAATATATGAAATATCTTTTCATTATACTGAGGGTCAATCCCAATCCCGTTATCAGCTATATAGAAGCTGTAAAAGCCTTTTTCTTCACTACATGATATTGTTACAAAAGGTGTTGTGCCGGGTGCAGTAAATTTTATAGCGTTGTTTATAAGGTTCTGGAAAAGCAGGCGCAATTCTGTTTCGTAACCATTAAGTATTGGCAACTTTCCTTCAACTTCTATTACTGCATTTTTTGAGGAGATAAGACTACTAAGATCAGAGAGTACATTTTCTACTAATACAGAGCAATCAATCAGTGTCATCTTTTTATTACGCCCAAGCTTACCAAATATAAGTAATGATTTCACCAGCGTGCTCATTCTTACAATGGCAGCATCCATAGCAGAAAGGTGTACTTTTATTTCATCATTTATCTGTTCAGGGTAATCTTCTTCAAGCAGTTGAATGTAATTAGCAACAGTGCGAAGCGGTTCCTGCAAGTCGTGCGAGGCTATATAATTAAATTGTTCCAGTTCCTGGTTTTTAAACTGCAGCTCTGTAACCTGCCGTTTAATTATATCTTCATATTTTTTCCTTTCAGTAACATCAATTACAGAGGTAAGGCACAAAACCTCTCTTTCTGTTTTTATAGGTATAAAAACCATTTCTACAGGAAATTCATTGCCATACTTATCAGCAGTTATAAGCATTTCATCATCTTCTGTGCCCTTAAAATGAACAGTAACCTGCCTCCTGAAGAAACTTGCTTTTCTTTCTTCATAATCGTTGTGCATTATTTTTGGCAGAAGCAGCTTTACCGACTGGCCTATTAACTCCCTCTTTTTATAACCATATAAAAGTTCAGTTTGATGATTGGCAAGTATAATCTTACCATCGGCATTAGAAATAACAAGGGCATAAGGTGCAGAGTCAACAGCAATTTTAAAGTTTTCCTGGGCCATGTCTTTTTCGGCCTGGGCATTGTTCAGCTTTTCAGAAGTTTCCCATATTATAAATAATCCTATAAAAATAAGTATAACAGTTTGTAAAGCTGCACTAAATTCATGACTAAACCAATGATACCTATGATCTAAAACATGCAAATAGCCAAGCAGTATTATAGATATGATAAGTTCGGCAAAAATTCGGCGTGCCATGATGTTGCCTATTTTTTTGCCTGTAAATACAGATGTTAAACCCATATTAGGATTTAACAGGGAGGCAGAAGCCGAAAAGATTATAAAGCCCACTGCCGCATATATAGACATAGGCACAAAAGAAAAAGAATATAACTCAGGAACGCTGATTAAATAACCTATAGTTACCACAAGAGCAATAAGGGTAACCGTATTAAAAGCATAAGCAGATGCCTTTCTTAATATTGTAAGGCGTGCCTGCCTTAAAATTACGGCAACTGAACACAGGCAAAAACATAATGCTGTTTGCGGTGCCATACCAAAATTTAATCTTTCAACAGCAGGATGACCTGACAATATACCCGGAGGCAATACTAAAGCATGAATACCAACTACTGCTGAGAATATAAATGATAATAATTTAAATTCTTTTTTTGCAGTTAATTGTAATAATAATGAAATACCCAGCAATAAAAAGCAAAAACCGGAATCAAGCGCCATCGGCAGGTCGCCTAAATTAACAGGTAAGCGGCTGATTGTTTTAAAAAAAAGTACATATATACCCAACAATATTACCATCACTGCTGATAATCGCGCCAGTTTGCAATAAGTTTCTTGGGTGTTATTCACTTAATAATTTTTTAATATGTGGTGTTTATAAAAATAGTGTTTTTTAACTATATAGCGAAATTTTTTTAACAGTTGTTGAGATGTGTCATGTTGTCATATTACTGTCACAATTAAAGGGTGTTTTTCCCATTGGCACAATGATTGACAATCTTAAAGCGAGATTTTAGAAAAACAAATTCAGAAAATAAAATTAATAAGCGAAATGAGTAAAATAATCGGAATTGACTTAGGAACAACCAATTCGTGCGTAGCCGTAATGGAAGGTGGTGAGCCGGTGGTTATTGCTAATGCTGAAGGGAAAAGAACGACACCATCGGTAATTGCTTTTGTAGAAGGCGGCGAAATTAAAGTAGGTGACCCTGCAAAGCGACAGGCGGTAACCAACCCAACTAAAACCATATCTTCTGTAAAACGCTTTATGGGTAACAAATACTCAGAGAGCACAAAAGAAGCACAAAATGTACCTTATAAGGTAGTAAAAGGAGATAATGACACGCCACGTGTAGATATAGACGGGCGTTTATATACGCCACAGGAACTTTCAGCAATGACACTTCAGAAAATGAAGAAAACCGCTGAAGATTACCTTGGGCAAACCGTTACAGAGGCTGTTATTACTGTACCGGCTTACTTTAACGATGCACAGCGCCAGGCTACCAAAGAGGCAGGAGAAATTGCAGGGCTTAAAGTAAGGAGGATTATAAACGAGCCTACTGCTGCGGCACTGGCTTATGGCCTTGACAAAGCAGGTAAAGACCAGAAGATAGCCGTGTATGACCTTGGTGGTGGTACTTTTGATATCTCTATACTGGAACTTGGCGACGGCGTTTTTGAAGTATTATCTACAAACGGTGATACCCACCTTGGGGGCGATGACTTTGACCAGGTAATTATAGACTGGCTTGCAAACGAGTTCAACTCTGAAGAGGGTGTAGACCTTCGTAAAGATGCCATGGCATTGCAACGTTTAAAAGAAGCTGCCGAAAAAGCTAAGATAGAGCTTTCATCTTCTACACAAACAGAAATTAACCTGCCATATATTACAGCTACCGCTTCGGGGCCTAAGCACCTTGTTAAGTCGCTTTCAAGGGCTAAGTTCGAGCAACTGTCAGATGACCTTGTAAGGCGTTCTATGCTGCCATGCGAAAAAGCGCTTAAAGATGCAGGTTTAAAAACATCAGATATTGATGAGGTAATACTTGTGGGTGGTTCTACACGTATCCCTAAAATACAGGAAGAAGTTGAAAAGTTCTTTGGTAAAAAACCGTCTAAAGGCGTAAACCCTGACGAGGTTGTTGCTATTGGCGCAGCTATACAGGGTGGTGTACTTACAGGAGATGTTAAAGATGTACTTTTGCTGGATGTTACTCCACTATCATTAGGTATAGAAACTATGGGCGGTGTAATGACAAAGCTTATAGAAGCCAATACTACAATACCAACAAAAAAATCTCAGGTGTTCTCTACAGCGGCAGATAACCAGCCAAGTGTAGAAATACATGTGTTACAGGGTGAAAGGCCAATGGCAACCGATAACAAGACTATCGGGCGTTTTCACCTTGACGGTATTCCGCCTGCACAAAGAGGAGTACCTCAAATCGAAGTAACTTTTGATATAGATGCCAACGGTATCATTAAGGTATCTGCTACAGATAAAGGTACAGGTAAATCACACGATATCCGTATAGAGGCTTCTTCAGGGTTAACCCAGGAAGAAATAGACAGGATGCGCCGTGAAGCCGAGGCAAATGCCGAAGCTGATAAAAAAGCAAAAGAAAAAGTGGATAAGCTAAACGAAGCTGACGGTATGATTTTCCAGACCGAGAAGCAGCTTAAAGACTATGGCGATAAACTTTCGGCAGGTAACAAGCAATCTTTAGAATCGGCATTAGAAGAGCTTAAAAAGCTTATGAAACAAAAGATATTGATACTGTACAACCGGCGCTTGATAAAATAAACGAAGCGTGGAAAAATGCTTCTGAAGAAATTTATAAAGCTCAGGCAGAAGGAGCCCAGGGTGGTGCCCAGCAGGGAGAGCCACAAGGCGGACAGCAAGAAGGCGGCGGCGATGATGAAGTTCAGGACGTTGACTTTGAAGAAGTAAAATAATTATTATAAGGTAAATAAAATGCCCGTTGTGAGAACAGCGGGCATTTGTTTTTTTATAAGGTTCAGTAAGCTTTATCTCCTGAATTTGCTTATAAGCCATATTATAAGTACTATAACGGCTATAACTATAATTATACCAACAGTCATACCCGCTTCAAAAATATCACCTGCCAGTTCGCAGCCTGTTAGTAATGATAGCAGTATAGCGAACATACCGAGTTTTATTATCCTGTTTTGCATAAACTTTTGTTTTAGGTTATACAATAAAGGTAGCGGTTGTAAAACCTTATTTAGTTAAAAATAAATTAATTATATCTTCTTTAAGAAGTAATGTTGGCAATGTGTAAAGTAATTGGCGTGTGGTAATTTTTAAGAGAATGTATTTTTCTTTACTTTTACAAACCAAACACAATTTAGTATTATGAGCCAGAAAATATTGCTTACTTCACGCGAAGTCAATATCATCCTACACCGTTTGGCCTGCCAGTTACTAGAAAATCACCTTGACTTTAAAGATACAATCCTTATTGGGCTTCAGCCGCGTGGGCGATTTCTTGCCGAAAGGATAAAAGAGATACTGGAACAGCATTACAGCGTGCAGGACATAAAGCTTGGCTTTTTGGATATAACCTTCTTCAGGGACGATTTTCGCCGTTCAGAAAAGCCGCTGGAAGCCAATAAAACGCAAATCGATTTTTTGGTAGAAGGCAAAAAAGTAGTCTTTATTGATGATGTATTATACACAGGGCGCAGCATAAGGGCAGCCCTTACCGCAATACAGTCGTTCGGGAGGCCATCCCAGATAGAACTGCTTGTGCTTATAGACCGCCGCTTTAGCCGCCACCTGCCCATTCAGCCCGATTACAGGGGCAGGCAGGTAGATGCCATAAATGATGAAAAAGTAAAGGTTTCGTGGAAGGAAAATGATGGCGAAGACAGTGTTTATTTAATTTAATGCTTACCGCAACACAACAACTACAATGAAAGAATTAAGCGTTAATCACCTGTTAGGCATAAAATATATAACCCCGCAGGATATTGATCTTATATTTGAAACTGCCGACCAGTTTAAAGAAGTAATTAACCGCCCTATTAAAAAGGTACCATCGCTAAGGGATATTACCATAGCCAATATATTTTTTGAAAACAGCACACGTACCAAACTTTCTTTTGAGCTGGCGCAAAAAAGGCTATCAGCCGATGTTATCAGCTTTTCGGCGGCACAATCATCCGTAAAAAAAGGAGAAACGCTTATAGATACGGTAAACAACATCCTGTCTATGAAGGTAGATATGGTTGTTATGCGCCATGAGCGTCCCGGTGCGGCTTACTTTTTATCGCAAAATGTAAAAGCAAGCATAGTAAATGCAGGCGATGGAGCACACGAGCATCCTACGCAGGCATTACTCGACTCTTATACCATCCGCGAGCGTTTAGGTGGGGTAGGTGGTAAAAAAGTGGTTATTGTGGGCGATATATTACATTCCCGCGTTGCGCTCTCTAATATTTTTGCATTGCAGATGCAGGGTGCCGAAGTAAAAGTATGCGGACCTAAAACACTTATCCCGAAATATATAGAATCATTAGGGGTTACCGTTGAGCCAAACCTGCGCAAAGCGTTAGAATGGTGCGATGTTGCCAATATGCTGAGGGTGCAGAACGAAAGGCTCGATGTAAATTATTTCCCTTCAACAAGGGAGTACAGCCAGCAATACGGAGTAGATAAAGCTTTGCTTGATTCATTAAATAAAGAAGTTATAATAATGCACCCCGGGCCTATAAACAGGGGAGTAGAAATAACCAGCGATGTGGCCGACTCGCAACAATCGGTAATATTAGACCAGGTAGAAAACGGTGTTGCCGTGCGCATGGCTGTAATTTACCTGCTGGCAAGTAAAATAAAATAACACAGTTATTAAAAACAGGTTAAAGGCTTTATCTTTATATACTATATTAGTAATTTAGTACTGATAACACTATAACAATGAAAGTAGAAGAAAAAGGGCATACCGTAGTAATAAAAGACACTAAAGCTGATTTAATAGCTTTTAACGGAAAAGTAAATTCTGAATATAAGAGCTTTAAGGATAAGAATATTATACTCGATCTTTCGGCTGACGGGAAACTTACACTACAGCAGGTATTGTCTTTTCTCGAGCTTTCTAACAAACACAGGCAGGCAAAAAAATCGTTTGTACTGGTTACCGGCGATTTTAACTATAACGATGCCCCCGAAGAAATGGTGGTTGTACCAACACTGCTTGAAGCGCATGATATTATACAGATGGAGGAGATAGAGCGCGATTTAGGGTTTTAATGAGCCTGCCAACAAACGGCAGGAGTAAAAGGAATACATGAAGTTAACCATATTAGGCTGTTATGCCGCTACACCACGGTCTATGACCAACCCTACATCGCAGGTGCTGGAAATAAGAAACCGGATGTTCCTTATAGATTGCGGTGAAGGCACGCAGGTGCAGCTACGCAAAAACAAGCTGCGATTTTCTAAAATCAACCATATTTTTATATCTCACCTGCACGGAGACCACTTTTACGGGCTGATAGGGTTAATTTCTACATTCTCGTTGCTTAACCGTAAAACCGATTTGCATGTATATGGCCCAAAAGGGGTTAAAGAAATAATACTGTTGCAGTTAAGGCTTTCTAATTCGTGGACAGGTTATAACCTTTACTTTCATGAATTGAACTCGGCGGAGCCGCAACTTGTTTTTGAAGATGATAAAGTAAAAGTGACAACGCTTCCGTTAAAGCACAGGGTTTATACCAACGGCTTTTTGTTTGAAGAAAAGCCCTTTGAGAGAAAGCTTAATGTAGCTGCTGCTGAAAAATATGGTATTGATGTTTGCTATTACCAGAAAATAAAAAACGGTGGAGATATTACGCTTGAAAACGGGAGGACTATACCCAATGCTGAACTGAGCTTTGACCCGCCCGCACCAAAAAGCTATGCTTTTTGTTCCGACACCATGTATAATGAAGATTTAGTGCCTTTAATGCAAAGCGTAGATGCATTGTACCATGAAAGTACTTTTTTAGAGTCAGAAAAGCATTTATGCGAGCCAACCATGCACAGTACTGCAAAACAGGCAGCAGCCATTGCCAAAGCGGCTAATGCAAAGCAGCTCATACTTGGGCATTTTTCTACCCGGTATGATGATATTGATAATTTTAAGCAGGAGGCTGCCACAGTTTTTGAAAATGTTGAGGTTGCCGATGACGGAAAAATTTTTGAAATATAAATTCAGCCTAAATCTGTAATTTTTATGAAAGACCTTAGTAACTACCGCAAATCGTATGAAAAGAGCGCACTTACAGAAGATGTAGTGCCGGATGACCCTATTGTATTGTTCAGGGACTGGTTTATACAGATGGAAGAATTTGGCGGGACCGCAGAGGTTAATGCCATGACAGTATCTACTATAGGGCTGGACGGTTTTCCAAAATCGAGGGTGGTGCTGCTAAAGCAGTTTACATATGAAGGGTTTATATTCTTTACGAACTACAATTCAGAAAAAGGGCGTGCAATAGCTGCCAATCCAAATGTCTGCCTGTCTTTTTTCTGGCATGAAATGGAGCGGCAGATAATCATAAAAGGGAAAGCAGAGAAAATAGCCGAAAACCTTTCTGACGGATATTTTGAAAGCCGCCCGTTAGGCAGCCGTCTTGGTGCCGCAGCTTCACCGCAAAGTGAGGTGGTACCGTCACGCGAGTATCTTGATGAAAAACTGCAACAGCTTGAAAAGGAATATCAGGGTAAAGAAGTACAAAGGCCACTACACTGGGGTGGTTATATTGTTAAGCCCGTAAGCATAGAATTCTGGCAGGGCAGGCCCAACCGCATGCACGACCGGATCCGCTTTACACTTACCGAAGACCTGAACTGGGTAAAGGAGAGGCTTGCCCCATAAACTTTAATATCAAATTAACAGCAAATAATGTTTTTTCAATTGGTTTTTTTATGATATTTAAGTTTTTGATTTATAATGCTTAAACCTGAATATAATGAAAAACCTGATATTGATACGCCACGCAAAATCCAGTTGGGATGCCCCCCTTATAGATAAAGACAGGCCGCTCTCTAAACGCGGCATTAATGATGCCCACCTGATGGCTGCAAATATTTATGAGCATTTACCTGATTCTTACATAGTATGGAGCAGCACCGCGCAAAGAGCTAAAAATACGGCTTATATATTTGCCGCTAATTTATCTATACCCTTAGAAACCATAGTGTTTAAAGACGACCTTTATACTTTTGATGAAAAGAGCCTGGAGCGCACCATTAAAAGCTGCGACAACCAATTTGATAACTTAATTCTTTTTGGTCATAACGATGCTATTACTAATTTTGTTAATACCTTTGGGAGCCATGTTGTAGAGAATGTTCCTACAGCAGGTTTTGTATCCCTTTCATTTGAAGAAGACAACTGGAAGGAAATAGGCAAAGGGAAAACAGAAAAGCTATTGTTTCCAAGAGACTTAAAGAAATATGATCCACCACTCACCGGTAAACCGATATATTGACAGAGAAAAAAGCTGGCTTGCTTTTAACGCCAGGGTACTACAGGAAGCTGCCGACGAAAATGTTCCACTTTTAGACAGGCTTCGTTTTTTAGGGATTTTTTCAAACAATTTAGATGAGTTTTTCAGGGTGCGCTATGCCGCCATACGCCGCCTGAGCCTGGAAGGTGAAACCGGCGAAAAAATACTCGGGGGCGTTACAGCCCAAAAGCTTCTTAAGGAAATTACAGAGGTTGTTATAGAACAGCAGTCTGAAAGCCTGCGCATACTTAGCGTTATAGAAAAAGAGCTTGAAAAAGAAAATATACATATCGTTAATGAAAAAGAAGTAACCAAAGAGCAGGGTATTTTTATAAAAGACTTTTTTATACAAAAAGTAAGCCCGGAGCTTGTTACTATTATACTTAATGACCTTGACGAATTTCCGTTATTAAGGGACTCATCGGGCTATCTTGCTGTAAAGCTGGTTATGAAACCGGGGTGGCAGGATAATGGCAAGGTAGAAGAGCAGGTGCGTTATGCCATTATAGAAATGCCCAAAAACATCAACCGTTTTGTGGTTTTGCCTGATGTTAACAATAATAAATATGTAATATTGCTGGATGATGTAATACGTTACAACCTGCATCACATATTTAATATATTTAAATATGAAACTATTTCGGCACACATGGTAAAAATTACCCGTGATGCCGAACTTGAAATAGATAGCGACCAGAGCAAGAGCCTTATGGAAAAAATATCCAAAGGGGTTCTTGAGAGAAAAGTGGGAGAGGTTGTACGTTTTGTTTACGACCAGTCTATTGAAGAAGATACACTTGCTTTTTTCCTGAAGCGTATGGGAATTGATTCAACCGACAGTATTATTCCCGGCGGCAGGTACCACAACCGCAGGGATTATATGGATTTTCCCACTATGGGCCGTGAAGATTTGTTATATAAGCAAAACGTACCCTTACCGGTTAACGGACTGAGCCTTGAGGGTAGCATACTGCAAAAAATAAAAAAGAAAGACTACCTGCTGTATGCACCTTATCAGTCATTTGCTTATGTAATTAAATTTTTAAGGGAGGCAGCTCTGGACCCGAAGGTTATATCCATAAAAATAACATTATACAGGCTTGCCAAAAACTCCCAGATTATCAGCTCGCTGATTAATGCTGCAAGAAACGGTAAAAAGGTTACGGTGCAGATAGAGCTTCAGGCACGTTTTGATGAGGCCAGCAACATTTCTTATGCAGAAATGATGCAGAGTGAAGGCATCAACCTGATATTTGGTGTAAAGGGCTTAAAAGTACACAGCAAGATATGTGTTATAGAAAGGGTAGAAGATAAAAAAGTAAAACGTTACGGTTTTATCTCTACCGGAAACTTTAATGAATCTACCGCGCGCATTTATACTGATGTTACCATGTTTACCAGCCATCAGCCGATAATGAAAGAAGTAAATAAAGTATTTGACTTTTTCGAGGTAAACTACCGTGTGCACCGTTACAAGCACCTGCTGGTATCGCCACAATATACGCGTAGTAAATTCAATAAGCTGATTGACAGGGAAATACTTAATGCAATAGCCGGTAAAGAAGCTTATATTAAGCTGAAAATGAACAGCCTTACCGACTTCAGGATGATAGATAAGCTGTATGAAGCAAGCCGTGAGGGAGTGCGTATCCAGCTTATAATAAGAGGAATATGCTGCCTCATTCCGGATATTGAAGGCATGAGCGAGAATATAGAGGCTATCAGTATAGTAGATAATTACCTGGAACATTCAAGGATATATATCTTTGCCAATGGCGGTAATCCTGATGTATTTATTTCTTCAGCTGATTTTATGACACGAAACCTGGATGCACGGGTAGAGGTTACCTGCCCGGTATATGATGATGAGATAAAGCAGGAGCTTATAGATACTTTTGAGATTGGCTGGAAAGGTAATGTAAAGGCAAGGCTGCATAGCGAGGAACTTGACAATAAATACCGCAAAAGGCATAATAATAAAATATTCAGGGCACAGCTGGAAACCTATATCTATTACAGGAACAAGCTTGAGGTTATTTACGAACAATTATAAGAAAGGCATAACTATACTTTTGTGCCTTACAGTGCAGGAATGATTAACATAAAAAAATATGCTGCCATAGATATTGGCTCTAATGCCATGAGGCTTTTAGTCGCGAATATTGTAGAGCAGGAGGGAAAAGAAACACAGTTTTCAAAAAGCTCTTTAGTACGTGTACCAATACGCCTTGGCCAGGATGCTTTTACCGTTGGAGAAATATCTGACGAAAACATAGAGCGCATGGTTGATGCCATGAAAGCCTACAAGCTGTTAATGAAAGTTCATAAAGTAGAGCGTTATATGGCTTGTGCTACTTCTGCTATGCGTGAGGCTTTTAACGGTAAAGAAATAACAGATTTAATTGAGCGGGAAGCTGACTTGAAAATTGAAATTATAGATGGTAAAAAAGAGGCTGCTATTATAGCCTCTACCGATTTGCATAGCTTTATAAAACCAGAGCATACTTACTTGTTTGTAGATGTTGGCGGTGGCAGTACAGAGTTTTCGTTATTTGCCAACGGCAAGATTGTAGCATCTAAATCGTTTAAAAACGGCACTGTAAGGCTGCTTAACAATATGGTTAATGATATTGTATGGCATGAAATAGAAAAATGGATTAAAACGGTTACAGAGCCTTTTGATAATGTAACCCTTATAGGTTCGGGTGGAAATATAAATAAACTCTTCAAGCTATCAGGTAAAAAGCAGGAATTACCGCTTTCTTACTTTTATATTAATTCGCAGTACCAGTTCCTGAACAGCCTAACTTATGAGCAGCGCATATCAGAACTTGGGCTAAATCCTGACCGTGCGGATGTTATAATATATGCAACACGCATATATCTCAATGCCATGAAGTGGAGCGGTGCACGCAACATTTACGTGCCTAAAATCGGCCTTTCAGACGGTATAGTTAAAGCTATGTATTACGGCAAGCTATAAGAACAACAAGAGCGGCATTGCCGCTCTTAAAATTTATTATTTATCCTTTACGTTCTTTATACTTAGCGAGTAGTCGTTTGTTAAACTCATCTTCCGCTTTTTTAAGCCTGAGTATTTTAACAGGGCCTATAATGGTTTTAAGGTCAGCTATAAGCTTTTGCCTTAACTTAAATAATTCTTCGTCTGCTGCCTCCAGCTGATTTAAATAAGAAAGCGCTTCTTTGTCGGTCATGGAGTCAAGCCCTCCTTCATCAAGTTTGCGAACCAGCCCCCTCATTTTCCTGTGGCGTAAATCAAACTCTTTTTCTTCAAACGCGTTATATACAGGCCAGAATTTAGCGGCCTCTTCGCTGGTAAGGTTTAATTCTGTGGTTAAAAAAGAAACCTTTAGCGCTTTAATACGTTCTCTTTTTTCCTTGCCGCCCTGTGCAAAAATACTTAAAGAAAAAAGTAATAATAGTGGTAGTAAATATTTAGTTTTCATAATGTTATTCATTTAAATAATATTCATAATTACCCTGTCCGGAAATATATTCTTCTATTGCATCATCGCTGATTACAACAGATTGTTCAAGGTCGTGTATATCATCTTCATCAAGGTTTTGGTACAGGTCATAATTACTGATGTTAGCCTGATATACCAGATAATTTTCTATAGCCAGGTTATCAGGCTGGGCTTCCCGTACTCCCAATTTAAAATATAAACCTGTACCAAAAGCAAGTAATAAAACGGCCGCTGCTGATGCATACCATGTGGTAAGCCTTCGGTATAGCGGTATGGTTTTAACTTCAGGTTCCGGTATCTGCTGCATTACCTTGTCCGTTAGCAATTCAAAGTAGCCATCGGGTACTTTAAAGCCTGTGCGGATTTTGGGTTCATTATCAAGTTTAAAATCATTCATGTCAGTAAGACTTACTTATTGTTCAAAAGTTTAATTATTAACTATATATTCTTCAATTTTTTTTACGGCATGATGATAAGATGCTTTTAAAGCACCAACTGATGTGCCCAGTATCTCCGAAATTTCTTCATATTTAAGGTCTTCAAAATATTTCATCTTAAAAACAAGCTGCTGTTTTTCCGGCAGTATGGCAATTGCCTGTTGCAGCTTTAACTGCAAAGCATCACCTTCAAAATAATCATCTGCTTTCAGGTTTAAAATTACTTTTTGCTGTGCTGCTTCGGTACTTAACCCCTGTTTTTTAGCACGCTGGCTTATAAAAGTAATTGCCTCGTTTGTCGCAATCCTGTACATCCAAGAAAAAAGCTTGCTTTCGCCCTTAAAATTTTCCAGGTTCCTGAAAATCTTTATAAAGGTATTCTGCAATACATCATCAGTGTCATCATGGTTTAGAACTATACTCCGGACATGGTTATACAACGGCCTGCCGTATTGCGCTACAAGCTGCTTAAAAGCTGTTTCCCTGGTTTTTGGGTTTAGCAGTTCTGCAATAAAAACTTTTTCGTCTTCCAAAATTATCAGGTATTCAGCTAATAAGACTAAAGTTACGGCAAAAGGTTTAATAGCTGCACATTTAGTATTTATTTAAAAACGTTTAACAGGGTTTTACCAGTCATTCAGTTGTGTAAAGGGTAACTTCGTAATACGTTAAACCTTAAAATCAATATGTTATGAAAAATCAGTCAATGATAGATGCATGCCTAAATTGTTTTGCAGCCTGTGAAGAATGTGCAACCGAGTGTATCAACATGGTTAATGAAGGGCACCTGAAATGTATAGCGCTTTGCAGGGATTGTGGTGATATATGCCTGCAGTGTGTTACTTTCGAAAAGAGGGATTCTGACTTCGCAAAGCAGGTAATGCAATTGTGTGCGGATATATGCAATGCCTGTGCCGATGAATGCGAAAAATTTGCAGACGAGCACGACCACTGCCGCGAATGTGCAGAAGCCTGCAGAAAGTGTGCAGAAGAATGTATGACATATTAACAGCAACTTAATAAGCGGATGCTTTTTGTATAGGGCTGTAAGTTGTATTTTTGCCGCTTAAGCACAACTATGATAAAAACTGTAATATTTGATATGGACGGGGTTATTGTTGATACAGAACCCGTGCACCATTTTGCTTACCACAAGCATTTTGAGCAGCTAAAAATTGAAGTAACACCCCAAATGTATGCCACATTTACAGGTAATTCTACCAAAAATGTTTACCAGAAATTAAAAGATACCTTTTTACTTACTGACGAGGTAGAAGCACTTGTGCAGGTAAAGCGGAGTCTTTTTAACGATGCTTTTGATGAAAAAGAAGACCTTGAGCTTTTAATGGGCGTTCACGACCTTATACAGGATTTATACAACAGCGGTATTTTACTGATATTAGCCTCTTCGGCTTCAAAAGTTACTATCGAGAGGGTTTTCAGGCGATTCGGGCTTCATAAATATTTCAGCCACATTGTCAGTGGCGAAGACTTCCCGAAATCGAAACCGCATCCTGCTATTTTTGAAAAGGCAGCCGAACTTTCGGGTATGCAAAAAGAAGAATGCATAGTAATAGAAGACAGCACCAACGGAATAATGGCAGCAAAAGCTGCCGGGTTGTATTGTATAGGCTATGCAAGCGAAAACTCTAAAATGCAGGACCTTGCCAAGGCCGATATGGTTATTTCACACTTTAATGAGCTTAACGCTGATAAAATTAAAAACCTGAAGGCATGAAAAAGTGTGTAATTTTTGACATGGATGGCGTTGTAGTAAATACCGAGCCAATTGGTTACAGGGCCAATCAGCAAATGTATAAAGCATTGGGCATTACCGTTCCTGATGAGGTATATGCAACTTTTATGGGCAATTCTGATAAGAATATCATCCAAAAGCTTAAAGAATTATATAAGCTGGATCATACCCACGAAGAATTGCTGGAGGAAAAATATAAATACTATTTTGATGCTTTTGATAACGCTCCCGATCTTGACCTGATGCCGGGTGTGCGTAACCTGATAGCAGATTTACATAATAACGGCTTCAGGCTTATACTGGCTTCATCAGCATCTAAGCGAAAAATAGAAAAAGTATTCAGCAGGTTTGGGTTGCACCCTTATTTTGATGCTAAAATTAGCGGAGAAGATTTTGAATTCTCTAAACCGCACCCTGCCATTTTTATTGAAGCTGCCGAAAAATCAGGTTACTCCTTAAACGAGTGTCTCGTTATAGAAGACAGTACCAATGGCATAAAAGCAGCCAAAGCGGCAGGCCTATACTGCATTGCCTACAATAGCGGGCACACAATTATGCAGGACACAAGCGAAGCCGATATGGTTATTACCGATTTTTCGGAGATTAACAGCAGCTATATAAAAAATCTTTAAGCTACAGCTTCTTTATATACCTTAAGGGCACGTTCGCGTGCTTCTTTGTGCTCTACAATGGGCTTGTAGTCAATTTCCTGAAATTCCGGTACCCATTTCTTTACATATTTCAGGTCTTTGTCAAACTTTTTAATTTGCTCAGCAGGGTTAAATATCCTGAAATAAGGCGCAGCATCTACACCGCTTCCTGCAGCCCATTGCCAGTTGCCCACATTACTGCTTTGCTCATAATCAAATAGTTTTTTAGCAAAGTAGGCTTCGCCGCGCCGCCAGTCTATTAAAAGGTGCTTGCATAAAAAGCTTGATACCACCAGCCTTACCCGGTTGTGCATGTAGCCGGTTTCGTTAAGTTCGCGCATACCGGCATCAACCATAGGGTAACCTGTTTTACCCTCGCACCAGGCTTTAAACTCGACATCATTATTACGCCATTTAATATCATCATACTTTGCTCTGAAGCTCTTTGTAACGGTCTCAGGATAATGCCATAAAATCTGCATGAAAAACTCCCGCCAGATAAGTTCATTCAGGAAAGTTTCATTTTTACTGTCGGTGGCTTTTTTTACGATTTCCCTAATACTTACAGCACCAAACCTGAGATAAGGGCTAAGTTTTGATGTACCTTTTATCGCAGGAAAATTGCGGGTGTCTTCATAGTTATCAATAATATCTTCACCTACATCAAATGGAGCAGGCTTAAGCCCGGATTCTTTAAAACCAATATCCTTAAGGCTAAGGAAAGGGTAGGAGTGAGTGGTAATTTCTGCCAGTTTGTTTTCAGGGTGGTGCAGGCGAATGTTTATTTTTTTAAATTCCTGTTTCCACTTTTTCATATAGGGTGTATATACTACATAGGGGCTGCCATCGTCTTTTACAACTTCATCTTTTTCGAAAATTACCTGGTATTTAAATGTATAAAAGGCAATATTTTCTTTTTCGAGTAACTCTTTTATATTTTCATCCCTTTGGCGTGCATACGGCTCATAATCATGATTGGTGTAAACAGCTTTTATACCATGCGCTTTACTGAGTTCTTTAAAAACATTTTCAGGGGTGTCATAAAAAACGGCTAAAGAACGTTTGTGTTTATGCAATTCGGTATTAATATCCTGTAATAGAGTATGTATAAATGTAACCCTGTGGTCATCTTCAGGAAGTTCGCCAAGTATGTTCTTATCAAAAATGAAAACCGGAAGTACCGGCTCACCTGAGTTTAGCGCTTCAAAAAGCCCTGTATTGTCTTTAATCCTTAAATCGCGCCTAAACCAAAATATATTCATAACATTTATTTCATTTCGCCAAAAAGCTCTATAAGCTTGGCATGGCGGTATTTAAAAATTGCTTCAAGTTTTGGCTTTACCATTATGGGGTGCATTACGTCCCCCAAAAAGCCCATTGGCAGTTTGTAGTGTACTATATCTTCCATTTCTACACCACCGGGTATCTCCTTAACAAAATGCTTATGGTGCCAAAACCTGTAAGGGCCGTAACGTTGCTCATCAACAAAAAACTCCAGCTCTTTAACATGCGTAATTTCTGTTACCCATTGTAATTTAATACCCATAAGCGGCGTTACGGTATAGTGAATTATTTGTCCGGGAAACATTTTTCGTTCGTCGCCTGAGAGCGTATTAAAACCCATAGAGTCGGGCGTTATGACAGAAAGGTTTTTTGGATCAGAAATAAACTCCCACGCTTCCTGTAATGATATAGGAAGGTTTTGTTTGCGGTGCAGTGTGTACAGCTTCATGTTTTTCTAATAATGTGTGAAGTTAGAAAACACATGATTATCTTAAAATTAAATTGTAAGTTTTTTTAATACATTTAACAAACGTATAGCGGTAAATTCTTAATTTCGCGCAGTACCTTTGCAATACAAAAAATATAAATTTAAGATTATGAAAAAAATACTGATTACAGGTGCTCTTTTACTGGCTTTAACAGTAGGAACAGCACAAGTTCGCACACCACAGGCCAGCCCGATGGCAAAAATAGAGCAGGTGGTAGGCCTTACAAATGTTAAAATTGAATATTCACGCCCAAGTGCACGCGGAAGGGCTGTATATGGTGAGTTGGTTCCGTTTGGCCGTTTATGGAGGACAGGTGCAAACGCTAACACAATTATAACTTTTTCTGATGACGTAGTTATTGGTGGTAAGCCACTTGCCGCTGGTAAATATGCATTGTTTACACAGCCGAAAGCAGATAGCTGGGACGTTATTTTTTATACTGATACCAACAACTGGGGCCTTCCTGAAAAGTGGGATGATAGTAAAGAAGCATTGCGTGTAAGCGTAAAGCCGGAATTCTTAAACCGTAATGTTGAGACCCTGACCATCGGGATGAATAATCTTGACAATAACTTTGGTTTTCTTGAAATTGCATGGGAAAAAACAATGGTTGCCGTTAAAGTAGAAGTACCTACACAGGAAACAGCTATGAAGAGCATACAAATAGCTATGGCAGGGCCTTCGGCCAGCGATTATTTTGCCGCTGCGCAGTACTACTACCAGAGCAATTCGCAACTGGATCAGGCTTTGGCATGGATGAACCAGGCAATTGAAAAGACTCCTAAAGGGCAGGATGTACCATTTTACTACCTAAGGCAAAAAGCCCTTATACAGGCTAAAATGGGCGATAAGAAAGGTGCTATAGAAACTGCAAAACAATCTTTAGCTGCTGCAGAAAAAGCCAATAACCAGGACTATGTTAAAATGAACAAAGATTCTATACAGGAGTGGAGCAGGAAATAATCCTGTACAGGCTAATATAAAAAAGGCTGCCGGATCCGGCAGCCTTTTTTATATTTCACTTTCGGCAAGCGGCGGTGTGTTGTTGTTCATAAACATTTGTATGAGAGAAGAAAGCACAATAGTAAGTACTGCTCCTATAATATTAAGCCAAAGGAAACTAACTACATCTATATAATAAATATAGAATATGGCAGACTGGCTTATTACCGCCCCCCAGAATATGGCCTGCGCTTTTACGTATTTTATATAGAAGGCCACGAGGAATATGCCCAGTACTGTTCCGTAAAAAATAGAACCGATAATATTAACAAGCTGTATAAGATTTTCGAAAAGTGTACCGAGGCAGGCAAAAAGTATGGCAACAGCACCCCACAGCAGCGTAAACAATTTAGTTGCATCAACAAAATGCTTTTCTGACTTTTCTTTGGTAACATTTCTTTTATAAAGGTCAATTGCAGTGGTAGAAGCAAGGGCATTAAGCCCTGATGCCGAAGATGACATCGCCGCTGAAAATATTACTGCAAGTAGTAAGCCCACCAGTCCTTTCGGCAAAAAGTTCAGGATAAAGTATAAAAAAACATAGTCTTTATCATTTGTTTCTGCGTTACTGTTTATTTTGCTTATCAGTTGCTTGGCATCATCCCGAAGGTCTTTTTCGCGGCTATTAAGCGCAATCATGCGGTTGTGCAGTTCTTTATTATCGTAATCCTGGTGCAGTTGCCCGGCATAGAGCATGCTTATTTCTTTCTTTTCTTCCGCTACATTCTTTAATTCGCCTTCAAGTTTTTGGTAGTCATCTTTATAGGCAGAATTTTCTACCAACTCTACATTATTAGGGTTAAAATGCAGTGGGGCGTCATGAAACTGAAAAAATATAAATACCATTACACCAATAAGCAGGATAAAAAACTGCATGGGCACTTTTAGCAGGCCATTCATGATAAGGCCCATCTGGCTCTCCCGGATAGATTTTCCTGAAAGGTAGCGTTGCACCTGAGACTGGTCGGTACCAAAATAGGATAACGCGAGGAAGAACCCTCCCGCAATACCACTCCATATTGTATAACGCTTTTCAGGGTCAAAAGAAAAATCGACAATATTCATCTTTTCATTTGCACCTGCAATATGCAGTACGTTATTAAAACTCAGTTCTTCGGGCAAATAGCTCAGGATAATAAAAAAAGTAATAAACATACCCGACATAATTACAAACATTTGCTGCTTGTGCGTAACATTTACTGCCCTTGTACCGCCCGAAACGGTATATATAATTACCAGTAATCCTATTATCAGGTTCATCAGGTTCAGGTTCCAGCCCAGTAAAGACGACATGATAATGGCCGGTGCATATATGGTAAGCCCTGTTCCGAGACCTCTTTGTATAAGAAATAGGAGTGAAGCCAGTGTGCGTGTTTTTACGTCAAAGCGCTGCTCAAGGTATTCATAAGCTGTAAAAACCTTTAACCGGTGGTATATGGGTATAAAGGTGATACAGATAACTACCATTGCTATGGGCAGCCCGAAGTAAAACTGCACAAACCCCATACCGTCATGATAGGCCTGCCCGGGTGTAGATAAAAAGGTTATGGCACTGGCCTGAGTAGCCATTACCGAAAGCCCTACAGTCCACCACGGGGTGTTATTGCCGCCAAGGATATATTCCTCTACGTTTTTGCTGCCACGTGTTTTAATAGCGCCATAGGCTACTATAAAAAGCAGCGTAACACAAAGGATAACCCAGTCGATTAACTGCATATCAGGAATAAATTTGCATTAAAAAGTAAAAAACTATTATATATACTAAATTAAGCAGCAGTACAAGCGTATAGCCTTTTTTCCATGAAGCAGGATTTTCTTTCATAACTACTGTGTTTGTTTTATTGCTATAGGACTGTTACAGCCCATATTTGTTACATTATTTGCCCAACGCAATTATGTTGGCCATAAGCCTGTAAGCTCCGGATACACCTTCGGGTAGTTCGCGGAAAAAACTCAGCCCGGTATAAATATAATAACCTTTGCCGTACTTAGCTACAAGCAACGCGCCTTTTTTGGGTGTTTCGCCCATATCATGTGCCGATAGTACAGGTGTAAATTCTTTAGCCCATTCATCAGGGTAGTAAAGCCCCTGCTCCTGTACCCAGCCTTTAAAATCGTTAGCTGTTATTTTATTAGGATAATTTAAAACCGGATGGGTTGCGTCAAGAAAGGTAACTTCTGCATCTTCTTCTGTAACCCTGTCACGCGATATACGCAGGTGATAGGGTGCAAAATCCCTTATGGCAAGATGCCCGGTTGTGTTATACTGCACAACCATATTTCCGCCATTCTTCACAAAATTAAATAGTGCATCCTGCTTTAGTGCAAGGCTTTCCAGCACATTATAGGCTCTTATGCCTAAAACTACCGCATCAAAACCTTTCAGGCTTTCTTCAGAAATTGCCTCAGGCGTAAGCAATGCTACTTCATAACCCATCTGTTTTAGGCTTTCGGGCACGTTGTCGCCTGCTCCCATAATGTAGGCAATTCTTTCACCTTTTATTTTAAGGTCGGCTTTGGTAAATCTTGCTACCGATGGTAACAACACCTGTTGTGTGGCTATATGCGGATAATCAATGATAATCTGCTCACAGTTATATTCTTTATTGTCAATTAAGGCAATGCTTTTTGCTGTGGCTTCAACCGGGTAGGATGGGGGAGTAACCTCAAACGATACAATGGTTTCACTGCCTTTGGTTTGCAGCTCAAACGGTATAAAAGCGGGCGAAACCTGCCAGCCTTCGGGTAGTATAAAATTCAGTATTCCTTTGCAGTTATCTTTGCCTGCCTTTATTTTAACCATGGCAGTTTGCCTGCGGTTGTCTTTAAATAACTGTACTTTGTTCAGTATTTGCGTTGTTACAGCCGGAACCACATCAAAAGGCTGGTAAACCTCACCTTTAACCGGATCGTTAAACTTATGTACTACCTGCTTTTCAAAAGGTATGGATATACCATTAATTTCTACTGTAAAAGTAGCTGTAAGCTGCCTTAGTATGTCCGGCTGCCCTATCTTTTGCAGGTCATTAACCTGATACATACCCGCTGTGCCTTTTTCGGCAAGCCAGTAAGGTGATGTGTAAGCTGCATTTTCTGGAATTTGTACATCTGTAGTGGCTTCCTGGTTCATGTTGTTAGCAAGCTTAATTTCATTTGCTAACAAGTCGGTGTTATCGGGTTGCAGCTTAATATTTTTAAGTATAATAGTATTGCTGCTCCTGTTAATGGCTTCCCAGTGTAGTTTTATGCTGTCGCCGGGAGTAGCCGACTGTGCCTCGGCATATGCCTCAAGATATAAGCCTGAGCAGGCTCCTATAATATCTTTAAGTTCTTTCAGCTTAACGTTCTTCCAGTATTCATCGTCCAGTTCGTTAACCATGCTGTAAACCTTAACCAAATCAGGTACAGATGCGGCAGGATTTTTAAAGTCATAGTTCTTAATAATAGCCGCCACTGCTTCGCCTATGGGTTTTCCGCCGTTAACACGGTTCCATGAAGTGTCGATACCTTCAAAAAGGTTTTGCTTGTTTTTAGGCTCAGTGCCTTTAATAAGTTCAAGGTATTCCATATCCTCACCGCGGGCACCGGTTGTGCCAAACCCCTGAGATTTGTGCTTGCTTCGGCTCAACGCTGCTATTTCCTGATTTGATTTACCTAAAAGCGGGTAATATATTCCTGTAGAGAGGTTTATGTATTTTGACTTATCAGCTTTTTCAAAGTTTTCCCTGCCGCCGAAAAACCACCATGAGGTATTGAAGAGTACCCTTTTGGGTTGCCAGGTTGTAGTGTATTGAAGCTGCCCCGGTTCATAATTTGGGTTGTTTGCCAGCGTAAAAGCCTCTTGTGTAAGCATGGCCGATGAGGTATGATGCCCATGCGTTGAACCCGGCGAGCGGTGGTCGAACCTGTTAATAATAACATCGGGCCTGAACTTACGGATAACCCAAACCATATCCTGTAATACCTGCCCTTTATTCCATATCTGCAATGTTTCATCCGGTACTTTTGAGTAGCCGAAATCATTTGCCCTGCTGAAAAACTGCTCGCCGCCATCAATCTTGCGTGCCTCGATAAGCTCTTGTGTGCGGATTACGCCAAGCAGCTCGCGAAGCTCAAAACCGATTAGGTTTTGGCCGCCATCGCCACGCGTTAGCGAAAGGTAGCCTGTGCGCGCTTTTACATTGTTGGCAAGAAAGGAAATTAGTCTTGTGTTCTCATCATCAGGGTGTGCCGCTATGTAGAGTGCCGAACCTAAAAAGTTCAGTTTTTCTAATTTGGTATATATCTCTGCCGATGTTGGCTTGTCAGGCAGGTTGGGCTGTGCAAAACCGTATAGTGCTGTAAGTACTAATAGTAATGAATATTTTATACGCATGATAATTCAGCTTTTCGGGCTTTAATCGTAAAATTCTTTTTGTTCGTTTTCTTCCGCCACAACCGTAATACCTTTTTGCAGCAAAAGGTTGTTAGGGTAGGTAATAAGTTCGCCCTCTTTTGTGCGCAGTAGCGTATGGAATGCTTTTATATCTTCAATCTGGGCTTCTATAGGGAAATCTTTGTCATGTATCTTGATAAAATCGCCTATGCGGAACGGGAATGAAAAAAACAGTATTATCCCCGAAGTAATATTGCTCAGTATAGACCACTGCGCAAAAAGCGCAACACCAATAACTGCAAATACAGATGACATAACCACAAACAGGTCTTTTGTATTTACGCCCCAAATGGCAAACATAATAACCGTAAGCAGGATAAACATAAAAATATCAATGTATTTGCTTACCAGGTGCGCACGGTGCTCACTTAAATGTGCTTTCTCGGCATATTTTTTTGTTATCTTATTGATGATGAAACGCAGCAGTAAAAATACAGCAAGCGTTACCAGGGTAATTATAAACCTGTCAAAATAGGTATAGTAAAATAAATCACTTTGCATAATTATCTTTCCGTAAAGGTAAGCAGGTGTTGGTAAACCTTATCTACAGGCATGCCCACCACATTGGTATAAGAGCCTTGAATGCCTGCAATGGCAATAAGCCCTATCCATTCCTGTATGCCATAGGCGCCTGCCTTGTCAAATGGCTTATAGTTATCTAAATAGTATTTTATTTCCTCGTCAATAAGACTGTTAAAAGTAACCTTGGTAGTTTCATTAAAAGTAACCGATTTGGTAAGCGTTTTTATGCTTACAGATGTTATAACCTTATGCGTGTTGCCCGAAAGCGATTGCAGCATGGCAAAAGCATCATCATAATCTTTAGGCTTTCCTAACGCTTTATCATTATGCCATACAATGGTATCGCTTGTAATCAGTATCTCGTTTTCAGAGAGCGTTTCCTGAAGCGCTGCCGCTTTTAACCCGGCAAGATAATCTGTTATTTCTTCGCCTTTAAGATGATCAGGATAAACCTCTTCAACCTCTTTAAGTCGTATTTCAAATTCAATATTCAGTTCACGCAAAAATTGCTGCCTGCGGGGTGAACCCGAGGCAAGCACTACTTTATATGGCGATAATTTTTCCTGTAGCATATTATACATCCTTTACTACCATACCTATATTATAGGTAATTACTATTATAGAAATTATGGTAAAGAAAATTATAATCTTCATTACTTGTATCAGATGATGATACTCTTTACCTGATTTAGCCCCCCACAGTTTTATCATGCAATAAATAAGAGGCCCTGCTATTAACAGCAGCACATAAATAAGTGTTATGGTTAGGTTAAGCAGGTACTTATCAGTATAAATAAACAGCATGGCCAGTGGTACTAACACCACAAAGAATGCAATGCGTGTAGCCCTTTCTTTACCTAATGCTATGGGCAGCGTGCTGTTGCCTGCGTTGTAATCTTTATTGGTATCTCTTAAGTTATACAGCAGCGTTATAATAAAAACGAGTATAAACAAAAATAAGCCATAATCTAACATAAGGCTAAGCATGGTTGCAAATGTATCTTTTGTTTCAGGTACCAGTATGGGGTACATATTATACAGGGCAACAATAAACACCGGTATCACTGCGGTTACCGCTACCATAATATTGCTTACTACAATAACCTGTTTAAGGCTCGATGCGTATAAGTACATCAAGGCTGCCCCTATAATAAATACAGCTATCAACAAAGGCTTATCAACTACGTTACCGAGATAATAAGCAATACCAAACCCTGCAAGTGTTAATCCGCCATAAATATTATATAACTTCCCTTCATTCATTCGTGGTTCCTCGCTAAGTGCGTTGTTTGCAAAAAAGCCACCTGCGGCAACCAGTACTGTTGCCAAAACCAGAAGCGCAAACTGCCAGTCGTTAAGCGCCAGTATAGGAGCATTTTCTTCAAGCAGGCCATAGCGTAACGTTAGCTGTGCAAAAGCGATAAGAAGCAGGTAATTGATACCGATTTGTTTTAAAAATTTCATCAGAGCGTAAGTAAGGTTGTTAAATTAGCTTGTTTAGTCGTATCGGGCATTAAAATGTTCCATCCATTTGCCCTGCACTTTCATTACCTGTTCTATTACATCGCGCACACAGCCGGTACCCCCGGTTCTATGCGACACATATTTACTTATTTCTTTTATTTCGGGGGCGGCATCCTGCGGGCAGGTAGGTAATCCAACCATTTGCATTACCCAGTAATCGGGTATATCGTCACCCATATATAACACCTGTTCGGGTTTAATATTATAAATGTCGGTAAATTCGTTAAAGGTTTCTACCTTGTTAGGAACACCCAGGTATATATCGGTAATACCCAGGTTGCGTAACCTTATGCGCACCCCCTCGTTTTTTCCGCCTGATATTATGCATACGGTATATCCGTTTTCTACGGCTGCCTTCATGGCATAACCATCGCGTATGTTCATATTGCGCAGCATTTCCCCGGTTGGGGTAACGTGTATGCTGCCATCGGTAAGAACGCCATCCACATCAAAAATAAATGTGGTAATGTTATTCATCAGTTCTTTATAGCTTTTGCTCATTATAATGTTGTATCGATTGAGATAACAGTTTATAAATATTTATAAGGTTATTGTCCTGTAAAAATTTTATATGCTTTTGCATAGTGGTGCTGTCGCCTCTTTTTGCAGGGCCTGTTTGTGCCTGTACAGGCGGCAGTTGCTGCACCTTTTCGGCGGTTTCTTTAATTAGGGGCTTCAGTATATCAAAAGGCACATTATGCTCATTGCATATAGTACTGCCAATGGTGTACATATGGTTTACAAAATTACTGACAAACACTGCTGCCACATGAAGCGATTGCCGCTGCCCTGAATTTATGGCATATACATTATCTGAAACAGATGCTGCCAGCTTTTGCAGCAGCTCAAAATCATTTGGATTTTCGCTTTCAAGGCAAAGTGGCACTTCTTTAAAATTAACTTCCTTGTTTTTAGAAAATGTCTGTAGCGGGTAAAACACGCCGCGCCTGTTGGCAGGGTTAAGCTCCTGCATAGCCACACTGCCCGATGTATGCACTACAAGCCTGCCTGTAAACGGCAGGAGAGAGTCCACCTTTGCAATGGCATCGTCTGAAACCGATATAATATATACATCAGCTTCCTGTAAATCAGTATAACTGTCGGTTATTTTACTTTCAGGTAGTAAATGTAAAAGGCTTTCTTTTTGCCTTGCAAATGCCTGCATCAGCGTAACGCCGGGCGCGGCATCTAACACTTTTATGAGGTGTTGCGCCACATTGCCCGAGCCTATAACCGCTACTTTTATCATGGTTGCTAAATTAAAAAATAAACCCGGCTTAAAAAACAGTGCCGGGTTTCAATTGTTATTTTAGTTTTCCCTTATCCAGGAATTGTCTTTCATGTCAATATCCGGCAAAAATCTTTCAGGGTCTATATCTATAGATTTTACTTTTTTAGGCGAGCTTATAATATAATCCCACTCATTCTGCCTGTGCCATATCTCTACCGGCAGCATAATTGTTTCTGATGTATTGTCTTCAAAAACAACTTTAAAGCGCACCGGCATCGGTACATCTCCCTTATCTGCAAAAGTAATCGTGGTATAGCCTGCGTTGTCGGCAACGTTGGTAATGCCCAGGTTAATGTTGCCGGTACCTTTAAACCAGCCTCTCCAGAACCAGTTAAGGTTTTCTCCTGCCACGTTTTCCATACAGTTAAAGAAATCTGTGGGCTGAGGGTGCTTGTATGCCCACGCTTTAATGTAGGCTTTAAAAGCATTGTCAAAACGTTCGTGCCCCAGTATATATTCCCTTAGCAGTATCATGCCTGTTGCCGGCTTATAATAAGCTGTAAAGGCAAGGTTCATGCTTTTTGCAACATCAGGGTACGTATCAATACCTTCGCGGTTTTTCCATTTAAACCACTGCACACGGTTAAGACTTTTAGCCACGTCAGATGTATATTCGCCATTATTAAAGTTTACCGTGCTGTAATAATTGATAAACGTGTTAAATCCTTCATCCATCCAGGCATAACGACGTTCGTTAGAGCCTACTATCATCGGGAACCAGTTGTGCCCGAATTCATGATCGGTAACATCCCAAAGGTCGGCGCCAAAACTCCTCACGCTGCAAAAAGACACGCCCGGGTATTCCATACCCCCTACGTTAGAGGCTACGTTTACCGCACTGGGGTAAGGATACTCAAACCATTTTTGTGAGTAATGTTCTATAGAGGCTTTCGTATATTCTGTAGAGCGCCCCCATGCCGACTTGCTCGCCACAGATGCCGGGTAAACCGACTGGGCAACTGCTTTTTTACCGCTTGGCAGGTTAATTTTTGCTGCATCCCAAATAAAAGCCTTAGAGGTTGCAAAGGCAATATCACGGCTGTTGTTCATTTTAAAATGCCAGGTTACCTTGCCATTTTGCAGCGGCCTTGTCAGTTTGGTGTTGCCTACTTCTTCAGGGGAAATTAAGTAAGTAGCTTTGTCGCTGCCCGCTGCCTTTTCCCAACGGTTTAGTAGTTCTTTAGATAATACTTCTTTTGCATTTACCAACTCGCCTGAACCAACCACTATATGATCGTAAGGCACGGTTATCTTATAGTCAAAATTTCCATATTCAAGATAAAATTCACCTGCGCCAAGATAAGGTTCAGTATTCCAGCCTGTAACATCATCAAAAACGGCAACACGCGGATACCATTGTGCCATAGAGTAGATAATACCGTCTTTAGTTTCAAGCTGGCCCATCCTGTCCATACCTTCTTCGGGTATCTTAAATTCAAAATTCATAGATATGGTTGCCTTACCGCCTTTTGCCTTTAGCGGCTCATTAAAAAATACCTGCATGCGCGTATCTGAAATAAGATATTTAGTAGATGGGCTTCCTGTGGTTTTAGCGCTTAATCCTGTAATAGCCATACCGCCATCGGTATCGCCTGCATAGCGGCTGTATTGCATAGCGGTTGTAAGTGTACCCCGCGAATCGCTTTTAAAGCGGTTCTGCTCTACATACATCCATATAAAATTAAGGTCTTCAGGGCTGTTGTTATGGTAGGTCATGGTTAGCCTGCCCTTCAGTATGCTGTTTTTGTCATCCAGTTCGGCTTCAATAACATAGTCGGCGCTGTTTTGCCAGTACTGCGGGCCGGGAACACCCGATGCCGAACGGTATACATTGCCGCGGCGGTACATTACATCATCAAATTTAGACTGGTTGTTGGGCTCTGCTTCCTGCGCAAAAGCCGTGTGCCCTATAAGGGCAAAAGCAAATAATAATTTAATAGTTTTCAGTTTCATATTATGGTTTTTGTTGAGAGAGGCACTCCATAATGGTTTTAATACGGAAAGCCTCGCCTTTGGTTAAAAGGGTTTCTACAGTATTGGTTTCAGTGGTTTCACTGTTGTTAATCGCATATGATATAGCAATGGTTTTAATGCTTTTCTCAATTAGTCTTTCAAGTTCTTTTTTGTTACCCATAACAGGGCTTAAAAAACAAGAAAAAAGCCCTTTGCAGTTTTTTCCGCCCATGTTTATGAGTTCAATTTTCTTACCATCGGTAAAAACGATTATGGCCTTGGTGTTCTCATCAGTACACCATATTTCAGGAGATACAATAGCAATGTTAATTACAACCGATTGTGATGTTTTAAGCAACGTAACCTCAAGCCCGGATTTATCCTGTTCACCATTAATCTTTATTGAATTATTGGCATAGGTAACGCTTTTGCCGTCGGCATAGGTTTTACTGTGGGTAAAATAATTGCACAGGCTGTCGGCATAAATCCAGGTGCCGTTATTATTTAATATAACCTGCCGCCCGTCTTTAGTCTCGGCTACCGTTTGCGCCTGCGCAAAGGGCACATATAAAAACAAGACAAACAGTTTAAGTGAAAACCTCATTTACATAGCAAATTGTAACCCAAATATACACTACAATTAAACAGAACAAAAAATACTGTGCTTAAATGCATCACTTTTTTAGGCTTTGTTAAACATTACGTGCTGGCAGTGCATTTTTATCAATTTTTAATTCTTAAAATAGCCTTAAAAAGTGAAGTTTTGAGTAATTTTGCAGGAATTTATAATCATCGATTTTTTACTCATGCCTAAGATAATTTCATTTTTTTCCTCCACACGGTTAATGGCTTTCCTTTTTATAATTTTTGCTGCTGCAATGGGCATCGGCACATTTATAGAAGATGCCTATAATACCGATACCGCCCGTAAATTTATATATAATGCCAAATGGTTCGAGCTGATAATGCTGCTTTTTATGCTCAATTTTTTTGGCAATATAAAACGCTACCAGCTTCATAAACGCGAGAAATGGGCTACGCTGCTGCTGCACCTTTCTTTTATACTTATCATATTCGGGGCAGCCGTAACACGCTATATAAGCTTTGAGGGTATGATGCCCATTAGGGAAGGTGCTGCCGAAAGCCAGTTTTACAGCGACAAGGCTTACCTTACCGTTTTTGTAGATGGGGAGTATGAGGGCGAAATGCGCCGCCGTACTTATGAAGAGCCGCTTATAATGACCTCTAAAGAGATACCTTTACTTGCCAGCAATGATTTTTCTGTTTCAGACCAGTTTAACAACATTCCTTTCGAAATAGAGTATAAAGAGTACATGACGGGCGCCAAGGAAGTTATAAAGGAAGATCCCAATGGTGTATTTTATATTAAAATGGTGGAAGCCGGAGACGGCGGAAGGCATGAGCACTACCTGAAGGAAGGCGAGGTGCAGAACATACACAACCTGCTTTATGCTGTTAATAAACCTACTCCGGGAGCTATCAATATTACTACCGATGGCGAGAACTATACTATAAGCACCCCTTTTGAAGGCAGCTTTATGCGCATGGCCGACCAGTTTCAGGGTACGGTTGCAAAAGACTCTGTGCAGCCTTTAATGCTGCGTTCGCTTTATAATTTAGGTGGTTCACAGTTTGTATTCCCTGAGCCTGCCGTTAAAGGTGCTATAACTTATGAATCGGATAACGATTTTAAATCGAAAGAAAACGCAGCGCTAACCGTAGTAGTACGCACACAGGGGCAGGAAAAAGAAGTGACACTTTTAGGTGGCAGCAAAAAAATGGGCATACCACAGGCATTTAAAATAGGCGACCTTGAGTTTACGCTGCTTTTTGGTAGTAAGGTGCACGAGCTTCCGTTTGCCGTAAAGCTGAACGACTTTATCGCCACTAAATATCCGGGAACCGAATCGAGCTATGAATCGTTTGAAAGTAAAGTAACCGTACTGGATACTGAACAAAATAATAATTTTGATGCGCGCATCTATATGAACCATGTGCTCGACTACAGGGGTTACCGTTTTTTCCAAGCATCATACGACCAGGACGAAAAAGGAACTATCCTTTCGGTTAATCACGATTTTTGGGGTACATGGATATCTTATATAGGTTATTTTTTACTTTACATCGGGCTTATGGCAATATTGTTTGACAAGAACACGCGTTTTGGTGACCTGAAGCGTAAACTTGAAAAAGTAAAAGAAAAGAAAGCAGCCTACATGTCTGCATTATTAGTGTTTTTCACTCTGGGTGTTTCTGCACAGGATCATATACATGAGGAGTTCTCACAGCAACAGCTTGACTCACTTATCCAGAAATATAAGGTAAGCGAAGAGCATGCAGCCAAATTTGGGCGTGTTATAATTCAGGATGCAGGCGGAAGGATGAAGCCGGTAAACACCTTTTCATCAGAGTTGTTAAGAAAGGTCAGTAAAAGCGATACTTACAAGGGCATGAACGCCGACCAGGTGCTGCTCTCTATGGCTATGCTTGATCAGGCTTGGTACAACATGCCTGTTATCTACCTTAGTCGCGGTAATGACAGCCTGCGAAGTGTTGCAGGTATAAAAAAAGATGCCAAATATGCCGCTCTTGCCGACTTTTTTGATGCTAAGGGTAATTATAAACTTTCTTCTTTACTGGATGAAGCGTATAGAGAACCTGTTCCTAACAAGTTCCAGAAAGATTTTATGGAAATTGATAAGCGCATCAACCTTTTATATTCAGCGCTTAGCGGCCAGATATTAAAAGTTTTCCCTGTACCCGGAGATAAAAATAATAAATGGGTTTCTTACCTTGAAATCAGTGAGCCTACAGGCACCGCACTTGATACGGTTAAAAATGTGCTGCCGTATTATTTAACCTCACTTGCCAATGCCACTGCAACAAATGATTACAAATTATCGGAAAGCCTTTTGGAAGGGCTCAAAAAATACCAGCATAAATATGGCGCTGAGGTAATGCCCGAAGACGACAAAGTAGAGGCAGAGATATTGTATAACAAATATGATATCTTTAAAAAGCTCTTCTCTTGGTATATGTACGCCGGGCTGCTGATGTTATTCTTTGTTATTGTAAATATTTTTAATAACAGTAAATGGGTGAAAATAGGCATAAAGTCGTTCCACATAATTGTAGGGTTACTTTTCGCCTTACATACCGCAGGCTTAATTGTACGTTGGTACATATCAGGCCACGCCCCGTGGAGTAACGCTTATGAGTCGGTTATTTACGTAGGCTGGGCTACCATGTTCTTCGGTTTGGCCTTCGGCAACAGGTCTAAGCTAACGGTTGCTGCGGCTGCCTTTGTAACCTCTATCGTGCTTATGGTTGCCCACTGGAACTGGACAGACCCTGAAATTGGTAACCTTGTGCCGGTACTTAACTCTTACTGGCTAATGATACACGTGGCGGTAATAGTGGCAAGCTACGGGCCATTTACACTCGGTATGATACTCGGTCTTGTATCAATGTTGCTCATGCTTTCTGTTAACGACAAGAACAAGGCTAAAGTAGATTTAAACATAAAAGAGATTACCTATATCAATGAAATGGCGCTTACCGTTGGGCTTGTTATGCTTACCATTGGTAACTTCCTCGGTGGGCAGTGGGCTAACGAAAGCTGGGGCCGCTACTGGGGCTGGGACCCTAAAGAAACCTGGGCGCTGGTAAGTATTATGGTATATGCATTTGTTATACACATGCGTTTTGTACCTGCACTGCGCGGCTCGTGGATATTTAATTTCTTTAGTGTACTGGCGTTTGCCTCGATATTAATGACCTACTTTGGTGTAAACTTCTATCTTACAGGGTTGCACAGTTATGCAAGTGGTGAGGTACGCACGCCAATGTACTTTTTCTGGATGGCGTTGGGCGTAATTATACTGGGGATATTCTCTTTCTTCAAGTACAGGAAATATCTCAGGAAATAAATAAAGCTAAGGCTGTCAGATTTGGCAGCCTTTATTTTTTGCGCTTGTCCTGTTGCGATTCTTTATAATGGTTTTGCAGTGTGTTTATAAAATGGAGTATCACGCCTATACCCATAATTATATAAGCAATGGTAAAGAGCTTGCCTGCATCTGTTTTCGGGGAAAGGTCGCCAAAACCTATTGTGGTAAGTGTAACTACCGAGAAGTAAAGCGAATCTATAATACCCCAGCCTTCTATAAAATGGTAGGCAACAGTGCCTATAGCCAGTATAACCGCAGTAGTATAAAGCAGATCCCTGTATTCGGGATTTTTTAGAAATGTAAAAATAGTCCTGAAAAAATACATGGCCGGGCTGTAGGTTAACAATGGTTAAATATATCGGTTTTATTGAAATTATATGTAAATTTATCCAAAAATAAAAAGATGAAAAACATACTATTACTCGCTTGCAGCATAATACTTTTAGTAGGCTGCAAGGACACAGCTAAAGACACTGTGCAACAAACATTAGCATCATCTGAAACATCACAACCAATGGCAAAAGCAACTATATACCAGTTTAAGGTAAAAGACCTGTACGGCAAAGAATTTGATTTTGCATCGCTTAAAGGCAAAAAGGTTATTATAGTTAACACAGCTTCTAAATGCGGACTTACTCCACAATATAAAGACCTTGAAGCACTTTATAAAGAGTATAATGACAAAGGGCTTGTTATCGTAGGTTTTCCTGCCAATAACTTTGCAGGTCAGGAGCCGGGAACCAATGAGGAAATTGCTGCTTTTTGCGAGCAGAACTATGGTGTAACCTTCCCTATGATGGATAAGATATCGGTAAAGGGTAATGATATGGCGCCGATATATAAATTCCTAACCCAGAAAAGCCAGAACGGGCTTCAGGACAGCGAAGTGGATTGGAACTTCCAGAAGTACCTTATAAACAAAAACGGCGAGCTTGAAAAAGTGGTTAGCCCACGCACCCTGCCAACCGATCCTGAAATTGTAAACTGGGTAAAGGCTTAATTGTCTTTACCATTATGTACCTGAAATGATTTACCCTAAAATACCCCTGGCGCAAAGCATTATACAATTATGCCTTGCACAGGGGGTTAAGCATATTGTAATATCGCCCGGCTCACGCAATGCACCGCTTACTATTGGTTTTGCAAATAATTCACATTTTAAATGTTACAGCATTGCCGACGAGCGTTGTGCAGGTTTTTTTGCACTGGGTATGGCGCAACAGCTAAAAAAGCCTGTCGCGTTAGTATGTACATCCGGTTCGGCACTGCTGAATTATTATCCGGCTGTTGCCGAGGCTTTTTACAGCCAGATACCGCTTGTAGTAATTTCTGCCGACAGGCCGCATGATAAAATAGATATTGGCGACGGGCAAACCATACGGCAGGAAAACGTGTATGCCAACCATATACTGTATAGTGCAAACCTTACAGAGGAAGCTGGCGAAGAAAATGATAAAAAGATAAATGCAGCGCTGATTAGAGCGATAACCCAAAAAGGCCCGGTACACATTAATGCACCTTTTGAGGAGCCGCTGTATGAAACGGTAGAAGATGTGACTGTTAATCCGGTTGTGCAGGAAATTCCGGTTGTTGAAGATGCTTTAACTGCGGATATAACCCCATTTGCTGTAAAATGGAACGCGGCACAAAAAAAGCTGGTTTTAGTTGGTGTAGATGACCCTGACACTTTGCCTGCTTCTGTAATTGAAAAGCTGGCGGCAGACCCTTCTGTAGTTGTTATGACCGAAACTACAAGCAACCTTCACCACGAAAGTTTTATTGATAATATTGATACTATAATTACCCCGTTCACCCAAAGCGATTTTGATGAGCTGAAGCCTGAAATACTGCTTACTTTCGGCGGGATGGTAGTATCTAAGAGAATTAAGGCATGGCTGCGAAATTATGCGCCTGCAGAGCATTGGCATGCCGATCCGCTTAGGGCTTATGACACCTATGGCGCTTTAACTCAGCACATAGAAGCTGAGCCTGAGGTATTTTTATCGGAACTGCTTCAAAACACACACCCTGTTCAGAGTGAGTATAGCAATTCTTTTCAGCATATTAGAGCTTTAAGGCAGCAAAAACATAATGAATACCTTGCAAAAATACCTTTTTCAGATTTCAAGGCTTTCCAAATAATCATTCCACAACTGCCCGAAAATTCGCATCTCCAGATAAGCAACAGTGCCGCCATACGTTATGCACAATTATTCAGCATTAAGCCTTCGGTTGCGGTATTTTGTAACCGTGGCACCAGTGGTATAGATGGCAGTACCTCTACAGCCGTTGGCGCGGCTGTGGCAAGCGGAATCCCTACCACGCTGATAACAGGAGATATCAGCTTTTTTTATGACAGCAATGCTTTGTGGAATAACTATATACCTAAGAATTTCAGGATAATACTCATAAATAATGGGGGCGGGGGTATCTTCAGGATATTGCCTGGCCATTCAGAAAATGCTGTCTTCAATACCTATTTTGAAACCGAGCACACCCTTACAGGAGAACACCTTGCCAGAATGTACGGCTTTGGTTATGCTTCTGCAAAAGGCGAGGAAGAACTTGCATCGGCTATGCAAAATTTCTTTAAGGATTCAGCGCAACCGCAGTTATTGGAAGTATTTACCCCAACAAAAGATAATGATAAAATACTGAAAGCTTATTTTAAGGAGTTGGTGTAGCGTTTCTTTGTTACCTTTGCAAAATGATAGAAACAGGAAAATATAATGCCCTTACTATTGCAAGGGAAACTTCGGTCGGCTTATTTTTAACAGATGGCAATACCGATATACTGCTGCCTAAAAAATATGTGCCAAAAAACTACAAAATAGGCGATATACTTACTGTTTTTGTATATCTCGACCAGGAAGAAAGGCCTGTGGCAACCACCCTGGAGCCGTATATCATACTCAACGACTTTGCTTTTTTAAGGGTTAACCACACCAATAAATTTGGTGCTTTTTTAGACATGGGGCTCGAAAAAGATTTGTTTGTCCCTTTCAGGGAACAGGCAAAACCAATGGAGCAGGGCAAGCGCTATATGGTACATATGTATTATGATGAGCAGAGCGGCAGGCTTGCCGGCAGCAGCAAGATAGGGCGTTTTCTTGATAACGAAGAACTGACAGTAGCCGAAGGCGAAGAGGTAAATCTTACGATTTCGCATATAACTGATATGGGTATTAATGTAATTATAAACGGCAGGCACAAAGGGCTGGTTTATAAAGATGAAGTATATCATGACCTGAGGCCCGGCGAAAAAATGAAAGGCTTTATTAAAACCATAAGGCCTGATAATAAGATAGATGTAAGCCTGCAAAAATCTGGTGTAGAAGGGATTGAACCTAATGCCGAGAGAATACTTGCCGAACTTAATGCCAGCCGCGGCTTTTTAAGGCTTAATGACGACAGCCACCCCGAAGATATAAAGACTGTACTGCAAATGAGCAAAAAAGCTTTCAAAAAAGCAATCGGTAGCTTATATAAACAAAGGCTTATCGATATTAAAGAAGATGGTATTTATTTGATAGATTAACTAATCTTTAATCAATTACTTATTCTGATTCCTCTTTATCGCCTTTAATGGGATAATTACCAAACTCCGTAGCCAGTTTATAAATGCGGTAAGGCTTGTATGAAAATTTGTTGCTAAGCGCAATAAGTGCTACAGTATCTTTTTTCAGTGTTACATAAGATGATGTATTGCCGTGCCACCATCCGTTGTGGTAAAACATCTTTTCTCCTGTTTTCCATTCATTCAGCCGTATGCCCAGGCCATAGTTTTTAATTCCTTTGCTTTCATAGCTGTAGCCTTTAAATACCTGTTTAACCAAATCAGGGTTCAAAAAAGTATCAGAGTAGGTGGCAAGGTCAAACTTAAGCAGGTCGCGCGGGGTAGAATAGATGTTTTTATCGCCATATACATTATCAAGAAAATCAAATCCATACAATACATTGTTCCCTTTATAAGAAAGGCTTGCAGAATCTTTATGTAGTTTATAATCAAACACATACGTATCTTCCATGCCAAGTGGCTCGAACAATATTTTCTGCATGGCACTGGCATAGCTCATGTGTGTCAGTTTTTCTATTACAAGCGCCAGCATGGCATAGTTGGTATTGCAGTAGCCAAATTTTTTATCCGGTTTAAAATACAGCCCTAGTTTGTGCTGAGCAAGCAAATCGAGTATATCCTGATTGGTTAGCATACTGCGGTCCCAGATAGCCCTGTCATCACAAAAATAGGCGTAATTGGGCAGCCCGCTACGGTGGTTAAGCAGCATTTTAATAGTTATATCCTCATACGGAAATTCGGGTAGTACAGTATTAACCTTCTGGTCCAGCTCCAGCTTTCCGAAATCAATTAGCTTAAGCACTACCGCAGCTGTTAATACCTTGCTTACAGAAGCAATATGCAGCGGTGTGTGTGCTGTTATCTTTTCTTTATTTGCCCTGTTGGCAAGGCCTCCGTATTTTTCATAAATAACCTGTCCGTTCTTTGCCACTAAAAAACCACCGCTAAGGTCGTTCTTAGTCCAGTTCTTTTTGTAAAAATCATCAATGTGCAGGGCTTTCAGGCTTTTGTATCCGGGCGAGAGCCTGTTCAGTTTAATATCGAGCGGGTGTATAACCAGCGCGGTATCTTTTGTTTTTATTTCGGGTTTGTGTTCTGCAAGCAGCTCCTTATCCGGTTTGCAGGAAAAGGTGAGCAACATCAAGAGTATATATATAGGGAATTTAAAAAACTTCATCTTTCAAATATGCATAAAAAGCAAATATAAACATCCGAAAATATTTTTTGTATAAAAAAATAAGCGTTAACATTTAAATACTTCTGCATTTTGTAACTTAAACCGCTTAAGTTTTTGACTAAAAGCGTTTTATTACCATAACCGCCACACTGCATTTATTTTGATTGGGCAAATGCGAAAAATGGCTTATTTTTACAGTAAAATAATACACACCGATGAGCGAAATAAATTGGAAAACCGTAAAGGAATTTGAAGATATTACCTATAAAAAATGTGATGGTGTTGCCCGTATAGCCTTTAACAGGCCGGATGTGCGTAATGCCTTCAGGCCCAAAACAACAAGCGAGCTTTTTGAAGCTTTTTTAGATGCACGCGAAGATACCTCTATCGGGGTGGTGCTGTTATCTGCCGAAGGGCCTTCTTCTAAAGACGGGGTTTATTCGTTTTGCAGCGGCGGCGACCAGAAAGCCCGCGGGCATCAGGGATATGTGGGCGATGACGGTATGCACAGGCTCAACATACTTGAGGTGCAGCGGCTTATACGTTTCATGCCCAAAGTAGTTATTGCAGTTGTTCCGGGCTGGGCTGTAGGTGGCGGGCACAGCCTTCACGTGGTGTGCGACCTTACCCTTGCCAGTAAAGAACATGCTATATTTAAACAGACTGATGCCGATGTAACCAGTTTTGATGGTGGCTATGGCTCGGCATACCTTGCCAAGATGGTAGGGCAGAAGCGTGCCCGTGAAATATTCTTTTTAGGAAGGAACTATTCAGCACAGGAAGCATATGAAATGGGTATGGTTAATGCTGTTATACCGCATGCCGAACTTGAAAGTACTGCTTATGAATGGGCACAGGAAATATTAGGTAAATCGCCAACGGCAATAAAGATGCTTAAGTTTGCCTTTAACCTTACCGATGATGGTATGGTAGGCCAGCAGGTATTTGCGGGTGAGGCCACAAGGCTTACTTATATGACAGAAGAAGCTAAAGAAGGGCGTGATGCTTTTCTTGAAAAAAGGAAGCCTAACTTCAGGGATATCAAATGGATACCATAACCATTTGTAAAACTATATATGGATAATTTTATAAACGAACCTATAGATACAGCATCCTTGCCACGCTTTGAAGAAGTGAAGCTCAATCCGCTACAATCTTCCTACTACAAGGTGATACTATTTAATATAGCTGTCCGCTATCTCATTGCCGGTATAGTAGCCGGTTGTGCTCTCTATTTTGTAGAGGGCACTACTCAGGCATACTGGTATATAGCATTGGTGCTGTATATAGTATTGTTGCTGTTTTCGTTATTCATTTCACGTATCAGTTTTAAGAATAAAGGCTTTGCCTATCGCACGCACGATGTTATATACCGCAGTGGCGCTATAGCCATAAGCACTGTTATTGTGCCATACAACCGTGTTCAGCACGTAGCGCTGCATGAAGGGTGGCTGTCACGCAGGCTTGGCCTTGCACGGGTAGAGATTTTTACTGCCGGCGGAGACAGCAGCGATGTTAAGATACCGGGACTTGATAAAGAGCATGCAGAAAGTATAAAACAACTTTTAATGGGTAAGGTTTTAAACATACAAGAGCAGCATGAAGAGTGATTTCAGCAGCCCGCAGCGGCAGTCGCTTGTAGGGCTTATTGTAATGTTTGGCGACACACTGCAAAGTACCTTAAGATCATTATGGCCGTTTTTGCTGGTGTGGGCGTTTCGCATTAACCAGATGAACCGCCTGTATGTAATAATTGTTATTGGCTCGGCACTTATTTTAACGGCTATAATTGCTTATTTAAAATTTTACAATTTTACTTTTTTTCTTGATGAGGAGAATGAGGAGTTTGTTATAAGGAAAGGTATATTAAACAAAAGCCGTATTGCCATACCACTTGATAAGATACAGCAGGTAAACATCAACCAGTCTTTAATACAAAAATTTATAGGTGTTCATTCGCTTGAGGTAGATACTGCCGGGAGCAGCAAAAAGGAAGTAACTATTAAAGCCATAACACACGATTTGGCACTCTCCCTTAAACAACGTTTATTAGATTCTGAGAAAAAGATCCTGGAAGATGGCAATGTACAAGATAGCAGCCATACAGATAAAGCTTACCCGTTTATCAGTATAAGTTTTGCAAGCCTGCTTAAAACAGGCATAACCAGTAACTATGCCCGTAGCTTTGCGCTGTTGTTTGCATTTGTAATTACTGTTTACCAGAACATAGAAGATTATTTTGAAGGCGAAGGTTATGAAAACGACCCGCTTGATAAATATGTGAATGGTGAAGTACTGCTAAAGTTTGCCGCATTTATTGCTATTGCCATTTTAGTGCTCACACTTTTGGTAAATCTTTCTAGAACCATCTTGAAGTACTTTGGCTATACTATTACTCTGCAAAACAAATCCCTGCTGTTGTCATACGGATTGCTGAATACCAAGAACACGATAATAAGACCTGAAAAAGTACAGATAGTTGCTTTGAGGCGCAATTATTTTCAGAAAAAAATGGACATACAGGATGTCAGGATAAGCCAGGCATCTAATAACGATGATTCTAAAGAACAGCAACAGGAAGCAATAGAAATTCCCGGATGCAGCGAAGTTGAGAAGAATGAGCTTTTAACATTTCTGCTTGGGCAGATACCCCAAAAGGGAGAAGGGCTAAAACCGAATATCAGGAAAATTATATTAAATACAGTCAGGTTTATTATTATACCGCTCGCACTATATTTTGTTTGCGCAATATGGTTTTACAACGAATTATTTGAATATATGATATTTCTGCCGTTGTATCTTACTTTTATTATCAGCATGATATATTTCGGCTACAGGAACAGCAGGCTGTACAGTACCAAAGATTTTATAATTAAACAAAGCGGGGCCTGGGATATAGACAATGAGTTCCTTGCGCCGCATAAAATACAGGCAGTACGGCTAACACAGTACTTTTGGCAAAAAAAGGCCAATCTAGGGGCGATAAAATTATATACAGCAGGCGGAAATCTTTCTTTTACCGTAGCCGATTACACACGTCTTAAGGAGCTTGCCAACTATTGGCTGTATAGTGTAGAAGCCACAGATAAAAACTGGATGTAACAGGCATTAAATTAAAAACATCATATAAATGAATGCAAAAGCATGGCTTGAAGCCGCGCGTTTAAGGACACTGCCTCTATCGGTTTCAGGAATACTGGTAGGCAGTTTCTATGCTTTTTCTCAGGGCTTTGTTAGTTGGCGAATATTATCATTTGCACTTATTACCACACTGGGGCTACAGGTACTCTCTAACTTTGCAAATGATTACGGCGATGGTATTAAAGGCACTGACAATGAGCACCGCATAGGCCCGCAACGTGCCATACAAAGTGGCGCCATAACAGTAGCAGCCATGAAAAGAGGCATTATTATAACCTCATTGCTCACACTTGCTTCGGCAATAACGCTTATATACCTCGCATTTGGCAAAGACGACTTTGCAAGTTCCTTTTTCTTTTTCTTTTTAGGGCTTGCGGCAATAGCATCGGCCATAAAGTATACTGTAGGCACCAGCGCTTATGGTTACAGGGGGCTGGGGGATGTATTTGTGTTTATTTTTTTCGGGCTGGTGAGCGTATTGGGTTGCTATTTCCTCTTTACAAAACAGATAGACAGTTTGATAGTACTGCCTGCCATTGCCATAGGGCTGCTTAGTGTTGCCGTACTAAACCTTAATAACATGCGCGACCAGGTCTCAGATGCAATGTCAGGAAAAAATACGCTGGTAGTAAAAATGGGACCTGCAAAGGCAAAACTTTATCATTATTTTATAATAGTTACTGCATTGGTTTTAACGCTAACATTCGCTATATTGTATGGCTTTAAGCCGGTACAGTACCTGTTTTTGGCGGCATATGTGCCATTTTTGCTGCATATAAAAACCGTAGCCAGAAACAATATACCAAAAGCGCTGGACCCCGAACTTAAAAAAGTAGCGTTAAGCACTTTCTTGCTTTCAGTATTATTGTGTATAGCATTGCAATTATAATAACCAAACCCAAAATAATAAATTATGAAAATAACATACTACGGACACGCCAGCCTCGGGATTGAAGTGGGAGGCAAAAAAATTATTGTTGACCCCTATATTTCAGCGAATGAACTTGCTAAAGACATTGATATAAATGAACTTGAGGCAGATTACATCCTGATTACCCATGCGCACGGCGATCATATACTTGACGTGGATGCCATTGCTAAAAATACAGGTGCTGTAATTGTTTCTAATGCCGAGATTGCAGGCTATTATGAAAAGAAAGGTTTTAAGGCTCATCCTATGAACCACGGCGGAAGCTGGAACTTTGACTTTGGTAAAGTAAAGTATGTAAATGCTATCCACTCAAGCTCGTTTCCTGATGGTACCTATGGCGGTAACCAGGGAGGTTTTGTGATTGAGGGAGAGCATAAAAACATATACATTGCCGGAGATACCGCACTTACCTATGATATGAAGCTTATACCGCTCAGGACAAAGCTTGATCTTGCCATATTGCCGATAGGCAGCAACTTTACTATGGATGTGGAGGATGCCATTATAGCTTCTGACTTTTTAGAGTGCGACAAAATACTTGGCTATCACTATGATACCTTCGGCTATATTAAGATAAACCATGAGGAAGCCAAACGAAAATTCTACGATAAAAATAAAGACCTTATGCTTTTAGAGATAGGCTCATCTTTAGAATTATAATATTTTGAAAGCTTCTTATAAAAAATATGTACTTAATTTTAAACGCCCTAGCGGAACTTCGCGGGGCGTTCTTACCCAAAAAGAAACCTGGTTCATTATACTTGAAGAAAACGGTAAAAAGGGTATAGGCGAATGCGGCATATTGAGAGGGCTCAGTATAGATGACCGTCCTGATTATGAAGATAAGCTAAAATGGGTTTGTGAAAATATACATTTAGGCGAAGAAACGCTGTTGAACGAATTAACTGAATTTCCTTCAATACAATTTGGTCTGGAAACAGCTTTTCTGTCAGTAAAAGGCACATCGCCTTTTGTTTTATTTCCATCGTTATTTACAGAAGGAAAAAATACTATTGGCATAAACGGGCTTGTATGGATGGGAGAGGAGCAGTTTATGAAAGAGCAGATAGAGGAGAAGCTCGCTCAGGGTTTTAACTGCATAAAACTCAAAATTGGTGCAATTGATTTTGAGAGAGAGCTGGCCCTGCTCCGTTTTATAAGGCAGCATTTTGGCCCTGAAACGATAGAAATAAGGGTTGATGCCAACGGGGCATTTACTCCCAAAGAAGCTCCTGAAAAACTGCAACGATTATCTGAATACAATCTGCACAGTATAGAACAGCCCATAAAACAGGGGCAGTTTACACAGATGGCCAATCTCTGTAAAACAAGCCCTGTACCTATTGCTCTGGATGAAGAGCTTATAGGTGTTTTTAATATGCAGGATAAAAAAGAGCTGCTTAAAAAAATCAATCCCCAATACATTATTTTAAAACCAAGCCTTGTGGGTGGTATTCACGGTTCTGAAAAATGGATAAGCTTAGCCGAAGAAAACAATGTTGGCTGGTGGATAACTTCGGCGCTCGAAAGTAATATCGGCCTTAATGCTATAGCGCAGTTTACCTATAGTAAGAACAATCCTATGCCTCAGGGCCTGGGTACGGGTGCGCTTTATACCAATAATTTTGATTCCCCTCTCACTGTAAAACAAGGTCAGTTACATTATATTGCTGAAAAACAGTGGAATATAAACGGACTTGTGTAACTACTCGCCTTATTTTAACTGAGTATATAATACTTACGTTAATATTGGCATATCTTCTTGACATGACTGCTTAAATTCACTACATTTAGTAGCATAAAACATCCGCCTGACTTTGCGGATGCAACCTGACTTCCAACCATCATTTTATTTGGCTATTATTTAATAATCTGTTATAGAATAATTAGCACTGTATACCATTTTGAGTTTGTAATTTAGAAGTACATAAAACAAGTAACTAAACCACTCATTGCTATGGAACGACTAGTAAACCACGAAAGCAGCGCCAATGCGGTAAATGCAGTACTTTATGAAAGAGCTGCTGCACAGTTGGAGAAAGAAACTGAAAAGCCCGAAGTACTTAGCTGCAACCAGTTAGTTAAGAATCTTTTAAAAACAAATCTTAAATTGCTTAAACTAAACGAGATAAGCAGTATACTGCTGTTTTAAAATATATGCTATGGAAAAAGAACCACATACCAATACCGAAAACGAAAACCTGCGCGACCAAAGTAAAGGCAACGGCGATACTTCCGGGCAAAATGAATTTCACAGGAATGACAATGCCGGCAGTAACAACCTGAATGACGACATGCATGCAACCGCTAATGACCGTGCACCTGAAAATATAGATGATACCGATAAATATCTTGCTATGGAGCAACCGGGTGTGCAGTACACTAAAGAGAGCGGCTCTGTGCATTTATCTGATGAAGATGGTTACAACAGTAACAACAAAGCGGATAAATGGAATGCAGAAGGCGGTAACAGCGAATATTCTGATGCCTTTAACCAGGATGATTATATACTGCAGGACAATGTTGATCTTGATGAAGACCAAAACCAGTCAATATCAAGTGATGACGATGATTTTGAAGAAACGAACGAGAGATATTAAACTTTTAATATCCTGATAAAAAACCTTCCCCGGTACAATAGTATTGGGGATTTTTATTAGTAAAAGTTATGACAGGAAACTCAAAATTTGCGATATATGGCGCGCTTGGCGCCAATTTGTGTATTGCTGCTGTAAAGTTTGTAGCGGCTTCTATAACAGGCAGTAGCGCAATGATTTCGGAAGGAATTCACAGTACGGTTGACAGTGGCAACTCTTTATTGCTTTTGCTGGGCATGAAAAGAAGCCAAAGGCCCGCAGATGCAGGGCACCCTTTTGGGCACGGCAAAGAAATTTATTTTTGGTCGCTTATTGTTGCCATACTTGTATTTTCGCTTGGCGGAGGCATGTCTGTTTATGAAGGCATAAGCCATTTACAGCATCCGGTAGCATTGTCTGACCCGATGTGGAACTATATTGTGCTGCTTGCTGCTATGGTTTTTGAAGGTGCATCACTTTTTTATACTATTCGGCAATTTAATAAGAGCAGGGGAAAGCTCGGGTTCTGGAAAGAGTTAAGCCTGAGTAAAGACCCCGGGCTTTTTGCAGTTATCTATGAAGAGAGCGCTGCTATTGCCGGTTTGGTTATTGCGCTTTTGGGTGTATGGCTCGGGCATTATTTTCAGAATCCGGTTTTTGATGCAGGAGCATCTATACTTATAGGCTTGGTGTTGGTATTTGTTGCTATAACTATGGTTAGGGAAAGCAAAGGGCTGTTAGTAGGCGAGAGCGCCGGCACGCCAATAGTAAAAGGTATATATAATCTTGTAAATAACGAGCCCAGAGTGCATACTTTATACTATCCGCTAACCATGCATTTGGCACCCAATGAAATATTGCTTGCACTTGATGTGGAATTTAAAGGCGACATGACGGTAAAAGAACTATTTGGTACCATTCAACATTTAGAAGACCAGATTAAAAAGGAGTATCCATCGGTTAAAAAAATATATATAGAAGCCAAAAACTTTGAAGGCAAAGACAGGCCATGGGAAGATTTATAATATTTCTACAAACAAAAAAAGAACCCGTAAAGGGTTCTTTTTAGTATAAGTTAAAGTCTCAGACCTATTCGTCTTCCTCTTCTTCTTCGCCGCCTTCATCGGCTATTTCAAGGTCTTTAAGTGCATCCATGTCATCAGATGGCTCATCTACCATATCGTCATCTTCAAAATTCTCAATCCTGTCGGCAAGCTTGGTACTTACTTTTACAAGGTATATGGTATCTTCGGTACGAACCTCTACAGCCTCGATGGTTTCATTCTTGGCATTTTTAAAGCGTATAATGTTTGAATCATCATAGCCTTCCGGAAATTTTTCGACCAATAAGGTCAAAATCTCGTTTGTCAGTTTAGCGTAGTCAACAATTACTCGTTTCATCGGTATTATAAATCTAATAAGTAGGCAAATATAAGCGGTGCAACGATAGTTGCATCAGATTCTATGATAAATTTTGGTGTTTTTATATCAAGTTTTCCCCAGGTAATTTTTTCATTAGGCACAGCCCCTGAATAGGAACCATAGCTGGTTGTAGAATCTGATATCTGGCAGAAATAGCTCCAGAAAGGTACATCGTGCATCTCCATGTCCTGATATAGCATTGGCACTACGCATATAGGGAAATCTCCCGCAATACCACCGCCAATCTGGAAGAAACCAATACCGTTGCTGCAATTTTTGGTATACCAGTCGGCAAGGAAAGCCATATACTCAATACCCGATTTCATAGTAGAAGCCTTAAGTTCTCCTTTTATAACATAAGAAGCAAATATGTTACCCATAGTACTGTCTTCCCATCCCGGTACTATAATTGGCAGGTTCTTTTCGGCTGCGGCATACATCCAGCTATCCTTAAGGTCTATTTCATAATATTCTTCCAGCACACCACTTAAAAGCATTTTGTACATAAACTCATGCGGAAAGTAGCGCTCGCCTTTGTCATCAGCATCTTTCCATATTTTATGGATGTGCTTTTGCAGGCGGCGGAAAGCCTCATGCTCCGGTATACAGGTATCGGTAACACGGTTCAGGCCCCTTTCCAGTAAATCCCATTCCTGCTCAGGTGTAAGGTCCCTGTAGTTTGGCACACGCTCATAGTGGCTGTGGGCAACAAGGTTCATAATATCTTCTTCAAGGTTTGCTCCTGTGCACGAAATTATCTGTACTTTATCGCGGCGAATCATTTCGGCAAAGCTCTTGCCAAGTTCTGCAGTACTCATGGCACCGGCAAGCGTTACCATCATTTTAGCGCCGTCAGCAAGCTGTTTTTCATAGCCTTTTGCAGCATCTACAAGAGCTGCGGCATTAAAATGCAGATAGTGCTTTTCTATAAACTGGCTTATAGGTCCTTTACTCATTTCGGGTGTTTTTTATTCAGTTTTATTCTTTATTGTAACCAAGTATTTTTAAAACTTCTTCAGCTTTCTGCATTTCAGAGAAAACCTCTGTCGCTAATATACCATTTTCATCCCTGTCTATTAATATATGCTTTGGTTGCGGTATAAGGCAGTGGTGCAGCCCACCATAGCCGCCAATGGTTTCCTGATAGGCGCCTGTGTTAAAAAAGCCAATATACAGTGGTTTTTCTTTATTATATTTTGGCAGGTATATGGCGTTCATATTCTGCTCAGAGTTATAATAATCGTCGCTGTCGCAGGTTAAGCCTCCTAAAAGTACGCGCTCATAACTTTCATTCCAGCGGTTAATAGCAAGCATTATAAAACGCTTGTTTATTGCCCATGTATCGGGTAGGGTGGTTATGAAAGAAGAATCTATCATATTCCATTTCTCCCTGTCATTTTGTTGTTTTTGGTACAACACTTGGTATATGGCACCACCGCTTTCGCCTACAGTAAAAGAACCGAATTCTGTAAAAATGTTCGGTACATCTACTTCTGCCTCCTCACAGGCAATTTTAATCTGGTTCACAATTTCGTCAATCATGTACTGGTAGTCATATTCAAACGCCAGCGAATTTTTGATTGGGAAACCGCCACCAATATTAAGGCTGTCTAACGACGGGCATTCTTTTTTAAGGTTTATGTATACCTTTAGGCATTTAAGCAATTCGTTCCAGTAGTAAGCAGTGTCACGAATACCTGTATTGATAAAAAAGTGGAGCATTTTAAGCTCTACATTCTTATTTTCGTGAATTTGTTTCCTGTAAAACGGAACGATGTTGCGATAACCGATACCAAGCCTTGAGGTATAAAATTCAAATTTAGGCTCTTCTTCGGCTGCAATACGGATACCTATTTTAAACTTTCCTTTTATCTGTTCCTGTAAAAGGTCGAGCTCTTCATAATTATCAATAATAGGTATTGTTTTGTTATGCCCGTTATTTATAAGCCTCGCAATGTTGCTTACATATTCATCTCTTTTAAAGCCGTTGCAAATTATGTATGTATTCTTGTTGATCTTGCCGTTTTCAAGCAGTTTTTCAACAATATTAATATCATAAGCGGCAGAGGTTTCTATGTGAATATTATTCTTAAAAGCCTCATTCATCACATACTCAAAATGAGAGCTTTTTGTGCAATAGCAATAATAATATTTACCTTCATATTTGTTTTTCTCCATTGCCACCCTGAACCATTCTTTGGCTTTACGAATGTTGTTGGAAATTTGCGGAAGATATGTAAATTTTAAAGGCGTACCATATTTCTCTACAAGCTTCATCAGGTCGATGTTGTGGAAAAGCAGGTTGTCTTTATTTAATGTAAACTCTTCCTGCGGGAAATAATATGTCTGGTTAATGAGGTCTGAATACTTTGTGTTCATTTCTGTAGCTAAAAGTTTGAAAGTTTATATTTTTAAAACGCGAAAATATGAACGGTTTCAAACCCTGAGATTGGCATATATAATCTGTAGTTTTTCGTGCTGGTTTGCCTTAACGCAAAAAACATCGGCTGCCACAATGTTAACAAGCAGTTTAACCAGTGGCTTTACATCTGCTAATGCCCTGTATTTACTGATAGTACCGCAATGGGAAAAGATGCTGTTTACTTTTTTCATTGCGACAAATGTAAAAAAATATACAACGTATTTAAAAACTATTCTCTTAAAAAATTGTTAGTTTTGGTAGTCGCGGAATGCATTGTAAATTAAAGGGTTATCAGCTTCCTGATCTATAACCGCTTTTCCTGTTTCCTGCAATAACACAAACTTCACTAAGCCAAATTCATTTTTTTTGTCGTGCAGTAGCAATTTTATAATCTCTGTCTCATCATTTTCTGTAATTTCAAGTTTCCCGAATACGCCTGTAAGCACTTCTTTAATGTAATTATATTCATTTTCAGAGAGCATCTTTTTTTGCATAGATAAATGAGCCTCCAGTATCATTCCGGCAGCTATTGCTTCTCCATGTAAAAGTATCTTTTTATCCCTACTTTCAAGAAAATACGATTCTATTGCATGCCCAAGCGTGTGTCCGAAATTTAAAATTTTGCGAATGTTTTTCTCGAAAGGATCCTGCTCAACAACCCCCATTTTAATTTCAACCGAGCGTTTAATGGCTGCATCTAAATCATCATTGGTTAAGTTGGTAAGGCTTACTACGTTTTCCCAATATTTTTTATCATATATTAAACCGTGTTTAAGCATTTCTGCAAAGCCGGAACGTATTTCTTCAGCAGGCAGGGTTGCCAGGTATGAAGTGTCAGCCAGTACCGCAACAGGATTGCGGATAATACCTACCTGATTTTTAAGGCTCCCTAAATCTACCCCGGTTTTACCGCCAATTGCGGCATCTACCATACCAAGCAGAGAGGTAGGGATGTTTATAAAATCTATACCGCGTTTAAATGTAGCTGCTATAAATCCGCCAAGATCTGTCACTGCGCCACCGCCCAGATTAATAATAATGCTTTTCCTGTCGGCGCTTATATCTGCCAGTGTTTGCCAAACCTGTGTGCAGGTTTCGATAGTTTTGTTTTCTTCTCCCGGCTCAAGTTCTATGATCTCTATGGGCAGGTCGGTTTCAAAACGCTGTAAAAATAAAGGAAGGCAGTACTGCTGTGTATTGCTGTCGGTAATTATAACTGCCATAGAGTAGCGGTTAAGCCTTACATTTTCGTACAGCCACAGATAGCAGTCGTCATTAAAGAAAATTGTATAATCTGCTGTTTTTACAGCTTCCATGTTTAATGAATTTAAATATCCGCAAAATAAGGCAAATTATATTATTAATTCTTGTGCAGTATTTATATTTGCACAAATTTCTTTAAAAGCAATGGAAAAAATATTTAATAATACCGAAGTTGCATTTTCCCTTAAAAGCGATACCGAACTGGACAGGGCCTATTTTTTATTTAAAATGATTGCCTCGCAGCCGCTTGTGCGCATAGGTACTGCGGTTACCAATTTTGCGTTAAAGGCACACCTTCCGGTAGAAGGGCTTATAAGGGCTACAGTATTTGATCATTTTTGTGGTGGTACTACAGAAGAGGATTGCCTGCCGGTGGTAGATAAAATGTACACTAAAGGGGTATCCTCGGTACTGGATTATTCTGTAGAAGCCAAAGAAGACGAGATGGAATTTGATATGGCATTGCAGAAAACGCTTAAAACCATTGTTTTTGCAAAAGAAAAGAATGCTATACCTTTTGCAGTGTTTAAGCCAACCGGCTTTGGCAGGTTTGAACTTTATGAAAAGCTTGGTGAGGGTAAGGAACTCAATGAAACTGAACAGGCAGAATGGAGAAGGGTAGTGGAACGTTTTGAGCAGGTTTGCAAATCGGCTCATGATAATGATGTAGCATTACTTATTGATGCTGAGGAAAGCTGGATGCAGGATGCTGCCGATGCACTTGTAACACAAATGATGCAGAAGTATAATAAAGAAAAAACTATAGTTTTTAATACACTTCAGATGTATCGCTGGGACAGGCTCGATTATCTTAAAAATCTACATGAGCAGGCAAAGCAGGAAGGTTTTTATATAGGGATGAAAGTAGTTCGTGGCGCCTATATGGAAAAAGAAAACAAGCGTGCCGAAGAAAAAGGATATAAGTCGCCGATATGCATTTCTAAACAGGCTACAGACGATAATTATGATGCCTGTATAGCCTATATGATTGAGCATATAGATACCATGGCTATTTTTGCCGGGACACATAATGAAGAAAGCTCTTATAAGCTGATGCAGTTGATGCATGCTAATACTATAGCAGCAACAGACAACCGCATCTGGTTTGGGCAGTTGTATGGCATGAGCGACAATATTAGCTTTAACCTGGCCGCAAGCGGCTACAATGTTGCAAAATATTTACCTTTTGGCCCTGTAAGAGATGTAATGCCCTACCTGATAAGGCGGGCAGAAGAAAATACATCTGTAGCAGGACAAACCAGCAGGGAACTTAACCTTATAAGCGCTGAAAGAAAGCGAAGGAAACTAAATTAGATAATACAATGAAATTTAAATTCAGGCTTGCATATTACCTTTTCGGAATGCTAATAGGAGTGATGTTCCTTATGTTTTTTTTAGCCAACAAAAAGGCTGAGTTTTGCTATTTACCCAACTGCCGAGTACTTAAAAACATACGCAGCAAGAATATGACTATTTCTGCAGAAGCACAAAAAACGCTTGATGAAAAATGGGTAACGCTTAACGATATAAGGAATTCTGTTCAGGATGGAGATGTGGATTTTTCCAAAAGTAAAGAAAAATATAAAGGAGGTACTGTTTACGTAATAGAAAGCGAAACTGCTAAAGGAGAGCCCATTGAAGTTGTAATGGTTAATTATGAAAATAAGGTGCTACTCAAAGAAGTAAAAAAGCAATAAAATTTTACCTCTAAAACTTGTAATTACTAAAAACCGGGTTATATTTGCAGTCGCAATACGAAACTGGTCACGGTTAAGTACTGCAACATATTGGGGCGATTAGCTCAGCTGGTTCAGAGCACCTCGTTTACACCGAGGGGGTCGGGGGTTCGAACCCCTCATCGCCCACTAAAATCTAACTTTATTTTATATAAAGTAAGCTAAATCACAGAAAACCTGCACTTTACGAAGTTGCAGGTTTTTTTATTTTATCCCTGTACGGTCAAAATTTTGAAAAATGCACAGTGATTTGTGGCACTTTTGTGGCACATTGAACAGTTTGGAAAATGTGCCACAGAATGTGATTTAATGTTTTGACTGTCAGCTAATAAGCCTGCTTAACATCTTGATTTAAGGACGCTATAATTCTAATTTTATTAATACTTAAAATGTTGAATTATGCTAGCAGCAAGTTTTGGGATAACCTTCTTTCTGAAGACCCCGCGAAAAGAGACCAATGAGAAAATGATTTACCTGGGGATTACCGTTGACGGTATTCCAAAGGAAACCTCTACCCGGAGAAAATGGGATGCTACACGTTGGGACCAAGGTAAAGAGCGTGCCACAGGAAACCGTGAAGATGCCCGAACCACTAACTTCTTTCTGGATACACTACAGACAAAAGTCCATCAGTACATTAATGAGCTCATAAATCATGGGCGGCCAATTACCAGCCAAAAGCTGATGGATTATGTATTGGGCAAGTCAACTGACAAAGCTATGATTGTAGAAGAGTTCCAGCTCCATAATGACGAACTTCTGGCATTGGTAAAAAGAGGTGAATATGCTATCGGTACGCATACGCGATTTGAAATATCAAAAAAGCACATAAAGGAATTTGTACGCTTCAAGTACGATATGCAGGATATGGATTTTCGGGAGCTTAACTTCGAATTCATTAAGGATTACGAATTCTACCTGAAGACCGTAAAGAATATCAGCAACAATACAGCAGTAAAGTACATAACAAACTTCAAGAAAATTGTACTTCGGGCTATTGACAAGGAAATTATTACCCACGACCCTTTCAAACGCTTTAAGGCTAAGAAAATTAAAGTACCTAAGAAACCGCTTAGCAGCCATGAACTAGCACTATTGGAAAATCATACTTTCTCTACACCACGCCTGGCGGCGGTAAGGGACATTTTCGTATTCCAATGCTATACAGGACTTGCGTACATAGACGCTTTCAACCTGAAGAAAACCGATGTGAAAATCGGCATTGATGGTGAAATGTGGATTATTACCGAAAGGCAGAAAACAGGCAGTAATATTAATATACCTCTACTGCCTAAAGCCAAAGCTATTATGGAACGTTACAAAAACCATCCGATTTGCCTGGAACGAAATTCTGTCCTTCCGGTAACTTCAAACCAGAAGATGAACGCCTATCTCAAAGAGATAGCTGACCTGTGCGGCATTCAAAGTACATTGAATACACATAAAGCCAGGCGTACTTTCGGAAGCACTGTAACGCTAAATAATGATGTACCTATTCATGTAGTTAAAGAAATGCTAGGCCATCAATCGGTAAAGCAGACCGAAGAGTATGCTATTACTGAGCAGAAGTCTATCGGAAAGGAAATGAAGCAATTACAGGAGAGATTGGGGAACGCTAAAACTGATCTTCCACCTGACGATACAAGAGCAATTATTTCAAAAATGGAAAAAGAAATTAGAGAGCTAAAAGCCAAGCTTAATATGACGGGGAATGAAAAGCTTGAAGGTAAAGGTGTTCTCCGAATATGCAGATAATTAATTATCGCCCCAGTGCGGCTACAATTACAACATAAGCGAAAAGAAATCTTCAAACATGTTACCAATTTGGTAACAATTTTATATATTTGCAATGAGAATAATTGCTGTAAAAACCTTAAAGAACTATTGGGAGCAATTTCCGGATGCAGAAAGGCCGCTCCAATACTGGTATAAAGAAGTGACTGCTGCCGATTGGAGCAGCCCGAACGATTTGAATGGCCAGTATGGCAATGCCTCGGTACTGACAAGCAAGCGTGTTGTTTTTAATATTCATGGCAACACCTACCGGCTGATAGTGGATATTGAGTACCGACTGAAGATAGTATTTATAGTCTGGCTAGGAACACATAAGGAGTACGATAAGATTAACGCAAAAGAGATTAGCTATGTTAAGACTGATAAAAAATGACTCGCAATACGAAGATACACTTGCGCGCATCTATGAACTGATGCAAATGGACTTGCAGCCTGATACACCAGAGTCTGATGAACTGGAAATTCTCTCAATGTTAGTTAAGAAGTATGAAGATGAACATTATCCCGTTCCTGAGCCAACTCCACTAGAAGCTATAAAATATCGGATGGAGCAACTGAACATTTCCGATGCTCAACTCTCTGAAATTTTAGGTGCTCGTTCCCGAAAATCTGAAATTCTTTCAGGAAAAAGGAAATTAAGTTTATCAATGATTCGGGCTTTAAAAGAGAAACTGAATATATC
>NZ_JAMWYY010000069.1 GCF_024305175.1 Flavobacterium sp. | reverse complement strand
AGATAAGCTATTATATCAGAGGCTGTAAAAGCCTGTGCACTGATTTCTTTAATTGCAACATCGGCGGTAAGTCCGTGCAGGTAAACCCCTAAAATCGCTGCATGCAAAGGTGTATACCGCTGTGCAAGCAGGCTTGTTATAATGCCGGTAAGTACATCTCCGCTGCCGCCAGTGGCAAGTGCTGCATTTCCGGTAGTATTTATATGCACCTCATCTTTATACGCCACAATAGTATGGGCATTCTTGGCAACTACAATTACATTATATTTTTTTGAAAAATCTTTAATTTTTTGCAGCATTTCAAAATCATCACTCCATTCCCCTATAAGCCTTTGCAGCTCTTTGGGATGTGGGGTAAGTATACTTTGCGCAGGCAGCAGGGCAAGGTGCTCTTTATTAACCGACAGTATATTAAGCGCATCAGCATCTATAACTACAGGTTTAGACTGCTGTTGTAAAAACGCAAACAATGCCTGCTGCGTTTGTGGCTCCTGCCCTATCCCCGGACCTATACACACAGCATCAGGGTTACCATCATAACTTATCTGTTCTATAAAATTTTCACCGCTTGTTATAGCCATTGCTTCAGGAAAATAGCCCTGTATAACGGTGTAGCCGCATTTAGGCAGTAAAGTGGTTACAAGCCCGCATCCGGCTTTCAGTGCAGCTTTAGCCGAAAGGCACACGGCACCAATTTTGCCATAGCTACCGCCAATTATCAGTGCATGCCCCTGTGTGCCTTTATGCGCATAAGGCAATAGCGGTTTATAGAGCTTCACGGCTGCATACCTTTCAGTTAAATGATAATCTGATGGAGTATCTTCAATATAGTGTGCATCAAGCCCTATATCCAGTATAACAACTTTATTCACGAATCTGTAATTATCCGGCAGGTAAAAGGCAAGTTTACCACACTGAAAAGTAAGTACATAATCGGCCTGTACTGCAACATCCGTTTTCTTATCCAGGAAAAGCCCCGATGGTACATCTATAGCTACTATTATGGCACCACTGTTGTTTATACGGTTAATAATAGCTTTAACGGCATCATCAGGTTCTCTGGTAAGCCCAATACCAAATATAGCATCTACAATTACCACCTTGCCTTTTGTGTAAGGCACAATCTCATTATTGTTGCTTTCTATGCCTGCTTCTTTAACCGCTTTAAGATTAGCGGTAAAATCTGCTGTGGGCCTGCCTGCTGTTTCGGCTATATCTAAAACAACATTATATTTATCTTCTTTCAGCAGGCGTGCTATTACGAGGCCATCGCCGCCATTATTGCCCTGCCCGCAAAATATATGAAACAGGGTTTCTTTGTCAGGAAAACTATTTTTAAGCCAAAGGTATGCCTGTGTGGCTGCACGTTCCATTAACACCAAAGATGATATTTGTTGTTTTTTTATGGTGATGGTATCGGCTTCCCTTGCCTGTTCGGCATTAAATATTTTCATGTAGCATAAATTTCTGGATAGTAAAGTTAAAAATAAATAAAGGCAGTTACAGCATGGCCTATGCCTAAAGTAATCCTAATTATTTTGCGGGATAAAAAGTCTTTTGCTAATTTTTCAATACTTTAGCGGTATCAAACAAAACAAACACAAACTAATGAAAAATACTGCGCTTACGCACGTTCACGAAGCACTGGGTGCTAAAATGGTACCGTTTGCAGGCTATAATATGCCTGTTCAATATGAAGGGGTTAATGCAGAACACGAAACCGTTAGAAACGGTGTTGGTGTTTTTGATGTATCGCACATGGGCGAATTTTTGCTTACAGGGCCAAACGCACTGAGCCTGATACAAAAGGTGTGCAGCAATGATGCATCTTTACTTACAGACGGGCGCGCGCAATACTCATGCCTGCCAAATGAGGATGGCGGAATTGTTGACGATCTTATTATATACCGTTTTAACGAAGAGAAATACCTTTTAGTGGTTAATGCCAGTAATATTGAAAAAGACTGGAACTGGATATCAGCTAAAAATGATATGGGTGTAGAGATGCGTAACCTTTCCGATGAGTACTCGCTGCTTGCCATACAGGGGCCAAAGGCTGTTGAAGCCATGCAATCATTAACATCTGTAGATCTTTCAGCTATAAAGTATTATCATTTTGAAGTTGCCGATTTTGCAGGAATAGAGCATGTTATAATTTCGGCTACAGGATATACCGGCAGCGGAGGATTTGAGATATATGCCAAAAACACTGAGATAGAGCAAATATGGAACAAGGTGTTTGAAGCAGGCGAAGCCTATGCCATTAAGCCTATAGGGCTTGCCGCAAGGGACACCCTGAGGCTGGAAATGGGCTTTTGCCTTTATGGAAATGATATAGATGATACTACCTCGCCGCTTGAAGCCGGGCTTGGCTGGATAACCAAGTTCACCAAAGATTTTACTAATTCTGATGCGCTGAAAAAGCAAAAAGAAGAAGGTGTAAAAAGAAAGCTGGTAGGTTTTGAGATTACAGAACGCGGTATACCAAGGCACGATTATGAAATTGCCGACAAAGAAGGCAACGTGATTGGCAAAGTAACATCGGGTACCATGTCGCCATCTTTAAATAAAGGAATCGGTATGGGTTATGTACCTGCAGAATATGCCACTGAAGGCAGCGAAATATACATCAGGATAAGGAAGAATGACGTGCCTGCAAAGGTGGTTAAGCTCCCGTTCTACAAAAAATAATGCTTATGAAAAATATCGCCGCACTTGCTTTACTGCTGTTTGTATCTGCAACAGCACAGGAACATAAAAACGCGTGCGATGTTTTTTTAAAAATAAATTATATGCTGCAAACACGGCATGTAGAACCTAAACCGGTAGACGACAGCCTATCGGTTTATGTTTTTAATACAGTAATTGAAGAACTTGATGATAACCATATTCTTTTCCTGCAGGAAGATTATGACAGGCTGCTAAAGCATAAATATAAAATTGATGATTACCTTACAAGTGGCGACTGTTCCTTTTTTACAGATTTTATAACTACATATAAAATGGCACTGGTGCGCAACAGGCAAATAGCATCTGAGCTTTTTGAAACCGAACTGCCCCTCAATACAACCGATACGATATATTTTTCTAAAAGGGCTTTCCCTTATAATAAAGATATAGCAGTAAGCAGGAAGTTTATCCGCAAAAAAATAACCTATGATATTCTTGAGGACATTGCAAAGCTCAGCAAAAATAAAGATTCACTCATAGCATTGTTACCGGAGCTAAGCCAGGAGTCTAAAAATAAAATTCGCAAAACCTACCTTTGCCGTGCTGATGCACAGCTTAATCCTAAAGAAGGTTTTGAGGAAAATGTCTATAACCGCTTTTATACCGCCTTCTGTGCGTATTTTGACCCCCACTCCACCTATTTTAATTATGATGAAAAAGCATCGTTCGTATCAAGCCTGGTAACAGAAAATTATTCAATTGGTATTTATGTAAGCCAAAACGATAATGAAGAAATAATTGTAGAAGATGTTGTGCCGGGCGGCCCTGCCTATAAAACATCTAAAATTGATAAAGGCGACCAGATACTTAAGCTTGCGGCTAATGATAAAGAATATTCCGTATCCTGTTCTGCTATGGAAACCATAACCGATATTGTATTTTCTGATTCATACCGAAATATTGAGCTTACGTTGCGCAAAAAGGACGGAACCATATATTCTGTTAACCTGGAAAAGATGATTATGAAATCAGACAATCACAGCGTTTACAGTTATATTCTGGGGGATGCTGTGCCGGTAGGCTATATAAAAATACCCAGCTTTTATTCTGCTTTCGACAGCAGCGGAATGAAAGGCTGCGCAGAAGATGTGGCAAAAGAAATTGCAAAACTCAAAAAACAAGGCATAAAGGGGATAATTATAGACCTGCAACACAACGGCGGCGGCTCTATGGATGAGGTAATTAACCTGGCGGGCATGTTTATTAATTTTGGTCCTGTTACCATCATAAAAGATAAAGACAACTACACCAACACCATACAGGATTACAATCGCGGCATGCTGTATGACGGACCGGTTGTAGTATTGGTAAACGGCCTTTCTGCTTCGGCAAGCGAGTTTTTTGCAGGTGTAATGCAAGATTATAACCGCGCCCTTATAGTGGGCAGCCCTACTATGGGGAAAGCCAGCATGCAAACAATATTGCCATTAAGTGAAGACAACAATAACCAGGATTTTATAAAAATATCGATAGATAAATTTTACCGCATAACAGGCAAAAGCAGCCAGTACACAGGTATATTGCCCGATGTAGAACTCCCTATGCTTTTTGACAGCCTTATCCCCCGGGAAAAAAGCCTGCCGACAGCTATGAAAAACGATACACTTGCAGAATCTGAAAGATTTAAAAAAATGCCGGCTGAAGCGCTAAGGCGTGCTGCGGATCTAAGCAGTCAGCGTGTTGCCGCCAGCGGAGATTTTAACGCTATAAAAGCGATTAATGGCGAAATTGACGTTATATACCAAAAAGACAAGAAACCGCTGCCGGTTAACTTTAACACAGTTTTTGACGATGTACATGCTACCGATAGATTGTGGGCAAAAATTGCACTCGTTGCTGATAAAGAAAATGATATACCCATAAAGGCAACCGCAATTAAGAGTAGCAAGAACAACGATGAATTTTATATAAGCATGGACGAATACAAGCGCAAGTCTATTAAAACAGACCTTTATATTGCGGAAGGCTATGCTATTATAAAAGATATTTGTAACAGCATGCCGCACCAAAAATAAAAGCCCTTTCATATTTTTGCAAAAACAGCGAATAAGTTTATTTTTGTGCTGCAAATAAAATAATTATGGGAAGAGCGTTTGAATTTAGAAAAGCCAGAAAAATGAAGCGTTGGTCTGCTATGGCCAAAACATTTACCAGGATAGGTAAAGATATTGTTATTGCTGTAAAAGAAGGCGGCCCAAACCCCGAGACTAATGCAAGGCTTAGGGCGGTTATGCAAAACGCAAAGGCAGCCAACATGCCGAAAGATAATGTTGAACGTGCCATTAAAAAAGCATCTGATAAAGATACTGCCAACTATAAAGAAGTATTGTTTGAAGGCTATGCGCCGCACGGTATTGCTATACTTATAGAAACCGCTACCGATAACAACAACCGTACAGTTGCCAACATTCGCAGCTACTTTAATAAATGTAACGGAACAATGGGCACTCAGGGCTCTGTAGAATTCATGTTCGACCATACCTGTAACTTCCGTATTCCGGCAGAAGGGCTTGATGTGGAAGAGCTTGAACTTGAGATGATTGATTTTGGCGTTGAGGAGATCTTTGCTGATGAGGACGGTATTGTAATGTATGCCCCTTTCGGCAGCTTTGGCGCAATACAAAAAGAACTTGAGAACAGGAACATCGAGATACTTTCCTCTGGCTTTGACAGGATTCCGCAGGTAACGAAAGAACTGACACCTGAGCAGGTTGCCGATGTGGAAAAGCTGCTTGAAAAAATTGAGGAAGACGATGATGTAATGAACGTTTACCACACCATGCAGGAATAAATCCCTGATTATAAGAACATTAAAGCTGCTTTTGGGCAGCTTTTTTTATACATAAAAAATAACAACAGCCTGCAATCCTAAAAAAAATTAAAAATAATTTTACCCAACTGTAACATTAGCAACAGGAGCACAGTCATTATACCAAACCAACACAAATAGCGTGATAGCTGCCGTAGCAGAAACAGACCATCTACTCGCCCTATGTAAAGAAGGCAACCGTAGTGCCCAGTTTGAGGTGTACAAACGGTATTACAAGCCTATGTATAACATAGCGCTACGTATAGTTAAAGATGGCCACTGGGCAGAAGATATAATGCAGGAGGCTTTTTTAAAGGCTTTCACAAAACTGGATAGTTTTAAAGGAGAGGTAACTTTTGGGGCATGGCTTAAGCGGATTGTTATAAACCACAGCCTGGACAATTATAAAAAGTTATGCAAAGAACCGGTGTGTGAGTTAGAGCCGGTGTTATATAAAGTAGAAGATGACAGCGAGTGTACAAACCTGTCTGTTGATTTTACTTCACTTAAAGCAGAACAGGTAAAAACAGCCATAAGCTCGCTTAAAGAAAACTACCGTATTATATTAACGCTTTTATATATAGAAGGTTACGACCAGGAAGAAATTTGTGAAATACTTAAAATAAATGCGGGTAACTGCCGCACAACCATCAGCAGGGCGCGCGAAAGCCTGCTGAAAAAACTAAAGGACAATGAATAACGATAATGAACTGAAAAACCTTTTTGATACTCTTAACGGGCATTGGGATAATGAAGAACCTGCCTTTGGTCATGAAAACAGGTTTTTAGCAAAGCTGGAAGGCAAACAAAAGAAAAAAAGAAACAGGCTTGCCACCACGTTTGCACCCGTTGCCGCTACTATAGCGCTTATGCTCGGAATTTGGTTTATATATATCCAATCTCCGGCAAAAGACGAAACCATTGGCAAGCTGCCGCCTAAAGTTGCACAAACACAAGAATATTTTGCACTTGTTATAGAAAAAGAACTCGCAAAAGTAGAAAATGAAAACAGCCCTGAAACCCGCCAACTGGTTAAAGATGCACTTTACAGGATGTCGGTATTAGAAAAAGACTATGAAAAACTGACAGAAGAATTACTGAAAAAAGGCGAAAACAAAAAGATAATCCATGCTATGATTACCAACCTGCAAACAAGGATATCGTTTCTTGAAGAGGTACTGATACAAATAGAAAACATCAAAAAAATAAAGGATAACTACAATGAAAACAATAACATTTAATTTTCTTGCCCTATTTCTTCTGCTCCCAATAGCTTCTATAGCATCCGGGCCGAGAGGTAAATACACAAAAGAAAGGAAAATCAGTAAGGTGTATAACGTTAGCCCTACGGCTCTGCTTGATGTAGATAACCGGTATGGTAATGTATATGTAACTACATGGGATAAAAACCAAACCTCAATTGATGTTGTAATAACTGTTAACGGTAATGATGAAGCGTTGGTTGTAAAGCGTTTTAACAGTATCGATGTTAATTTTAATGCATCACAAAACAACGTTTCGGCTGATACGGAAATTAGAAACATCAGTTGCGAAAATGTGGGTATGGAAATAAATTATACCATAAAAATACCTAAGCGCAGCCCGGTAACTATTGAAAATGAATATGGCGGAATCATATTAGGTAAAATATACGGGGCTGCAAACCTTAACTGTAAATTTGGAGATATTAAAGCTGAAGAACTTAATGATACCAAAAATATCCTTAAAATGGAGTACTGCGGTGCAAGCCGGATAGGCTATTGGAAAGGCGGAAATGTACTCGCTAAGTTTTCGGGGGTTTATATTGATAAGGGTGAAGAAATAAACGTCAACGCTGAATATACAAACGTTATTATTGATGAGATAAATACCATTAAGCACGATTGTAAATATGGTGACTTACTTATTAAGAGCGGCAATACTATTACCGGCACATGCGACTACCTGCAGATGAAAGTAGGAAACGTGAGCAGCCTGCTTAATGTTACTATAAATTATGGTAATATTAATGTGCAGCATGTTGACCCAAAAATAAAGGCTGTATATATAAATGCCACATACACAGGCATCAACTTTAAGTATGATGAAAACTTTGCTTATACCTTTGTATTTAGCCTTAGTTATGGCAACCTGAACGGCGGTAACAACCTGAAGTTTACAGAGAAAAAAGAAAAAATGATGAGTGCTACTTACAAAGGATACCATAAATCAGCTACAGGCAGCAGCGTAACGATACGCTCAGAATATGGCGATATAAATTTAAAAACAACCTGATACAACCATAACCGCTTTTAAAGCGTCTTACTAAAAACAATCATCAAGATCTCTGCGAGGAGAAACAATCATCAATCAAAAAACGTTCAATCATGAAAAAAGCAATTTTACTTATTGCAGGGCTTTTCTTTGCCCTGTCTGCATCGGCACAACAACATAACCTGCTTGTTGGCAACGGCAAAAAGATCAAGCAATCAAAAGAAGTTGGCGCATTTAATGCTATAGCTATTACAGGCCCTTTTGAAGTAAAACTACAAGAGTCGTCATCATCAGAAATATTTATGCAAGGTTCTGAAAATATTGTTTCGCTGATAGAAATAAAAATTACAGACGGTACATTAAGCATAGGGCTCCCTCAGGATGTAAAACTACAAGCAGATAAAAACAACAGGGTGTTTATAAGTGTGCCTTATACAGCATTAAACAGTATTTACCTGAAGGGTTCCGGCTCTGTAACCTCAAAAGATGTATTTGTCAACCCTGTTAATGTTGCGGTTGATGGTTCAGGAGAAATACATTTAAAAATAGCTACGCCACAGGCTAAAGCAGTGGTTTTAGGAACAGGCTCTATAAAACTGAGCGGGAGTGCAGGAACTTTAATTTGCAACGTTACGGGTTCCGGTGATATAGATGCATACAACGTTAAAAGCGATATAACCGAAGCTTTGGTTTCGGGTAGCGGAAATATCAATGTGTGCTGCAAACATGCTTTAAAAGGCCGTATAAGCGGTTCGGGAAACATAGCTTTTGCAGGCAGCCCCGGGCAGCAGGATTTAAAGAGGTCAGGCTCGGGTGATTTTAGTATGTTGGAATAGTACAGGTTGTGTTTTGTTTTTTGCTTTGTAAAACCATCTGTTTCAGATGGTTTTTATTTTTAAACTTTAACATTAATAGTAATAAAAAAAGTTACACTTGTTTAAGTTTGGCATGTAACTTGCATTATACAATATGAATCTCAGGATTACTTTTTGAGATTTGTTAATAATTGGTTGGTTGGTTTGTTAAGTCCCGTCTGTCCTTCATAAGAGGCAGGCGGGATTTTAATTTAAAGCCGTTTAAGTAATTCAGCCAGTTGAGAGGTAAGGCTTTTGCGCGAATAATGCTGAAGCCCAATTGCAATTGCATTTGCTTTTAAATTACCCTCTCTATAGTTTTGGAAAAACTCCAGTAGCGTATTTTTAACTTTATCTTTTTCGCTATAGGTAGCAAATACACCGGTATTTGTAGTTTTCATTATGTCGGCAAGATCGGCGCCTTCAGGGCCAATAGCAAGAATGGGGCGTTCGGCAGCCATGTATTCGAACAACTTACCGGGAATAATACATTTTGTTTCTTCAGAATTTATCTCTATCAAAAGTAAAACCTGAGATTTGCGCTGCTCGGCCAGCGCAGTATTATGCGAAACATACCCCATGTTGTTTACAAAGCCTGTAAGCCCTGCCTGATTAATTGATGCTATCACCTCAGCACTTACCGCACCTATCAGCTTTAGCTGAAATGCCTCTCTAAAAGCTTCATTTTCATTAATCAGTTCCTGCAATGCCTGCCATAAAGCTAACGGGTTGCGCTCTGAAAGAAATGAGCCGATATGTGCAAGTGTAAATTTTTCGTCAGGAATTTGCCTGCCTATGCTCTCTACATCATAGCCGTTTGTAATAACAGTTACCGGCTTAGTTGTTATGGCTTCAAATTCTTTTTTAGTGGTTGGGCTGGTAACAATAACATGATCGGCAGTGTTTAAAACCTCATGTTCCATCTCCTTGTGTTTCTTTGCGGCTGGATTGCTTAATTTAAGCTCTTTGTGATAACCAATAGTTGTCCATGGGTCTCTGAAATCTGCCACCCAATTTATACCCTGCTCTTTTTTAAGCTGAAGCCCAATAAGGTGCAGGCTATGCGGTGGACCCGTAGTAATTACAGTAGTAATATTATGCTTTGTAATATAATCTTTGAGAAAGGCTACAGACGGCCTTACCCAAAGTACCCTTGCGTCAGGGATAAATAGGTTACCCCTAACCCACAGCATAAGCCGTTGCAACAGCGACTGCTTTTTTTTATCAGGGATAATACCCGAACTTATATCTTTAGTGCTTTTTTTAGAAAATGCCGATGCCCAGTTATACGGCTCTGTTATTAGCTTTTTAATAATAACAGCCTGAGGGTTTACCTCGTCCTGCAGCCCTTTATCAATTAAAGGATAAGTAGGATTTTCCGGGACATATACAACAGGTTGTATACCATAATCGGGCAGGTATTTTACAAACTTAAGCCAACGTTGTACCCCCGGCCCACCCGCAGGAGGCCAGTAATAACTTATTATTAAAACCTTATTGCTGTTTATATCCTTATCAGCCATAGTTATTCCTGTTTACCAGCCACAGGCTTGCGTATAGCCATATAAATACCTCCTGCAAGTAAAAGTATCATGCCTATACTGCTCATCAACGCAATGTTACTGCCTGTTTTTACTACTTGCGGTTCAAACTTAAATTCTATAGTATGTTTGCCTGCAGGTACTTTCATAGCCCTTAGTACAAAGTCTGCCCTAAAATGTGGTGCTTCTTTCCCGTCTATATACGACTTCCAGCCATGCATATAATACATTTCAGAGAATACCGCCAAGCCTTCATTATCGTTATTTGTCGTATATTTAAGATAGTTTGGCTTGTGTTCTTTTAATGTTATGGTTGCCGTACTATCAGCAGGATATGCTGTTTTTTGTACAACTTCAGGATAATCACTTTTGTTTATTACCGCTACATTCCAACTGTCCAGCTTTTCAAGCGATTGAAGCTCTTCATCAGCAGTAGTAACCACTTTTATGCTATTAACAAACCACCCGGGCCCATTAGCATACGGATTTATAATTGGCACATTTTGCCCCTCTCCTGCCTGCAAAATCATGTACTTTATATTGAGTAGGTTAAGCACCGGAAACGGCTTCCCAATTTCCATCGTTTCAGGATTAATAGTATTTAAAACTGCATTAACCCTCGGATCTACCAAGTAATTAAACAACTGGTCCATCCTTTGCGGCCTCACGGCACTATAACCACCAACAGAATTATGAAAGTAAGACGTGCGTGCCTGCAGCCTTCCCTGTGGCTCATATACCCTGTAATAGGTTGTATCTTCCAGTATAAACTGGTCGGCTTCGGTTGCCTGGAATGGTACGTCCATTTCACGGGCACTTACAAAGTCGTCGTTGTTTACATAATTGCGGTCTATCATATACAAATCGCCAACCATAAGCAGCCCAACCACTACTGTAGCCCACATTGCCGATAGCTTATTTTTCATATAAGCCCACAATATGCCTGCCGCAGCCAGTATCAAAAGTCCGCTTCTTATCAGGTCGCCCGTATACATGTCTTTACGCTGCTCCTGCAATGCTTCTACAAACGCCGGGCCTATATCACCATACATCTCCCTGAGCTGCTCATCGTGCATACCTGCAAAGCTGAACATACCCATTGAAAGGAATAAAACTATAACAATACCCAAAGCTGTGCCGCCTGCCAGTTTAAGGGCTTTTAGCTGCTCCGTTTTATCTGATTTAAAATAGGTTTGTAAGCCCATAACGGCAAGTACAGGGAAGCAGAGCTCCAATATTACCTGTATGGAGGATACTGCACGAAATTTATCATACAGCGGAACATAATCTATAAAGAAAGTAGTTAGTTCCGGGAAGTTCTTACCCCACGACAATAGTAACGACAGTATAGCCCCTGCCAGAAAGGCATATTTAATTTTGCGGTTATCGATGAAAAGGGCTACAAGTGCAAAGAAAAATACTAAAGCCCCAATATATGCAGGTGCTTCTACAATGGGCTGTTCGCCCCAATAGGTAGGGACCGATTTTACAAATTCATTAGCTTCCTGAGGGTTCGCCCCCACATCAGATATAAACTCATACATTACAGAGTTTTTGCCCACATCCTCTCTTGCACCCCCACCAAAAAGGCGCGGTGCAATAAGGTTAAAGCTTTCCGCTATGCCGTAGCTGTATTCGGTAATATAACCATATTCCATTGCCGAATCGGTAGTATTTGGCGTGCCATCCGGGTTTGTTGTCAGTTCACTTTTGCCCCTGATACTAAAATCGGTATATTCTGCCGTAGCCATAAGCCCGGTTGCATTTACACCTACGGCAAGTAAAGCAGCCCCTGCAAATACTGCGGAAAGTATTCCTAAATGTTTATATTCTTTAGCTTTAACTATTTGTATTACATAATAAATACCCAATACCAGCAACAGTAGTAAAAGGTAATATGTCATCTGGAAATGGTTGGCATTTATTTCGAGCGCGGCAGCTACCATCGTGAGCAGACCCCCGGCTATATAACGCTTCCTGAATACCAGCAGCACCCCGGCCACCACCATAGGCATATAGGCTATGGCATGGGCTTTTGCGTTATGCCCAACGCCCAGTATAATTATTAAATAAGTAGAAAAGCCGAATGCCAGCGCACCTATAAAAGCTTTTAAAGGGCTTACCCTTAGTACATACATCAGTATATAAAAACCTATAAAATAGAGAAACAAATAATCTGCAGGGCGTGGCAGAAAACGCAAGACAGAATCGAGTTTTTTAATATAATTGTGCGGATAATTAGCCCCCATCTGATAAGTAGGCATACCGCCAAAAGCGCTGTTGGTCCAGTAAGGCTCTTCGCCTGTATCCTTCCTGAAATCGTTCTGCTCTTTGGCCATACCGGTATATTGCACAATATCCGACTGGTATATTTTTTTACCCTGTAAAACCGGATAAAAATAAATAAGCGAAACTATTATAAAGCCAACAAGGGCAAACAAATGCGGGTAAAGCCTATTGATATTCTTCATGTAGCGCTGCCTTTAAATTGATAAGTAAAAACGGCGTGAAGATACTTATTTTAGATAAAAATAATGGCACCCAATATCTTTTTATTGAGCTGCTGCCAATAAAAAAGCCCCTTGTAAAAGAGGCTTTGTATAGGTTTTAATCAATTTCTTCGTAGTCAATATACTCGCCTACTTTTTTCTTTTCGGCAGTCTTGTCCTGTTTATCATTAGTGTTATGTTGCTGCTGGCTGTATTGCTGCTGTTGCTGATAAAAATTTTGTTCGGCTTTTTTTACCACCTGCTGTACAATAACAGGTGCAAAAAGGCGAAGCAGGAACTTAACTGCATAATACACAAGGATCATTATTGCAATTGTGCGCAAAATACCTGTAAAAGATGCTTCTACCATATCATAAAATTTTGTCAAAAATAAGCATTATCGGCTTTAAAATTAAATCTGTCCTCTTAAAATAATAATAAAATATACTATTTTTGAAGGAAACTAACTATCTGCAACCAATAAACGAGCCAAAAATGAAATTTGTCAGGACAATATTGCCAATAGCAATGCTATTTGCCGCACACACTGTAAACGCACAATATACAGACCAGATTAACACTAACAGGCCCGGAAAGTCTATGGGAGCTTTTGCTGTTGGTTTAAGTATATTTCAGGTAGAAACGGGGCTGTATGGCATAAAAGAAGAGCACAGCATACTTAATACCGAAACCAAAGGGCTTGGTGCCGAAATGGCGATAAGGTATGGTGCTTTTATGGAAGAACTTGAATTTATTGCCGACATACAATATCAGGTTGACCAGCAAGAAGATATGATTTACACGTATAACAGGAACGACTTTAAACAGGCAACAATAGGTGCAAAATACCTTGTTTATGACCCTGACAGGGGTTACGACCCTGAACCCAACCTGTATAGCTGGAAAGCAAACCACAAATTTAAATGGAGGAAGCTTATACCTGCCATTGCTTTTTATGCAGGTGCCAACCTTATTGGCGGTAATAATCCATATACATTTCCTGAAGACCATGTAAGTGTTAAAGGTATGGCCATATTGCAGAACCACTGGGGCAAATGGGTGTGGGTAAATAATATTATAGCCGATAAATTTTTTACTGATTATCCTAACTTCGGCTATATTTCTACCCTTACAAGGGGCTTTAACGAAAAATGGTCGGGCTTTGCAGAACTACAGGGCTATAAAAGTGATTTTTATGCTGATATAGTAGGGCGTTTAGGCGCAGCCCACCTGCTTAACGATGTAATGCAGATAGATGCCTCTGTATCGGGCAACTTTAAAGACACACCCTCTATACTATATGCAAGTGTGGGCTTTTCATGGCGTTTTGATGCCAACTACCGTGACATAGTTATTGGCGGAAAAGGCTCCCGTGAGGATGAATATAACGAGGAGAAGAAAAAAGACAAGGAGAAAAAAGAAAAAGAACGCGAAGAACGCAAAAAGAAAAGGGAGCAGCGCCTTGATGAAGTACAACCCGAAGGAGAAAATTAATAAATGATAACCATTAAAGAAGTTACAACAAAAAAAGAACTGAAAGAGTTCATAAAGTTTTCTTTTACACTTTACAAAGGAAATCCTTACTGGATACCGCCACTTATAAGCGAGGAGCTTGAAACATTTGATCCTGCCAAAAATCCCGCTTTTCAAAATGCCGAAGCTAAATTTTACCTGGCATACCGCGACGGGAAGATTGTAGGTAAAACTGCTGCAATCATCAACTGGCAGGAAGTAAAAATGCTGGGTAAGAATAAAGTGCGTTTCGGTTGGTTTGATGTAATAGATAACATAGAGGTAACCACAGCCCTTCTGGATAAAGTTTACGAGTTTGGCAGGGCAAAAGGTATGGAAATGGCAGAAGGCCCAATGGGCTTTTCTAATCTTGACAAGGTTGGGGTGCTAACGGAAGGCTTTGATAAGATTGGTACTGCAGTAACATGGTACAACTACCCCTACTATAAAGAACATTTTGAAAAGCTTGGCCTTACAGTAGAAAAAGAATACCGCGAGAGCATTTTTTCTATGCGCGATGTAGACCCTGCCCCTTTTGTGCGCGGTAGCCAGATGGTACAAAAAAGGTATAACCTGACACCCATAAACTTTAAGACCACAGCAGAGATAATGCCTTATGTAGATAAGATGTTTGCGCTTTTTAATAAGGCGTATGACAGGCTTTCATCATTTGTGCCCGTATCTGACGTGCAGATTGAATACTTTAAAAAGAAATATGTTGGCCTTATTAATCCTGAATATATAAAGTTTATTGAGGATGCCGATAAAAATATTGTTGCTTTTACCATAGTAATGCCTTCTTTTGCAGAAGCGCTTAAAAAAGCGAACGGTAAACTCTTCCCTTTTGGTTTTATTCACCTGCTAAGGGCAAAAAAGCACAGCGAAGATGTAGCCTTCTATCTTATTGGCATAGACCCTGAGTACCAGAATAAAGGAGTTACAGCAATAGTGTTTGATGAATATTATAAAGTTTTTAATAAAAATAACATCCGTAATTGTATTCGCACACCTGAACTGGAAGAGAACCACGCCATGAACAACCTGTGGAAAAACTTTAACCCTGTTGTACATAAGCGCAGAAAAACATACAGCATAAAACTATAATAAAAAAAGCTCCGCAAATGCGGAGCTTTTTTTATGAATATAA
>NZ_JAMWYY010000068.1 GCF_024305175.1 Flavobacterium sp. | reverse complement strand
AAGAACTGTAAACTCAAGCATATAATATAACCTAAGGTTTTGCAGCCTGATCTCTTTTTCAGTTTTTTCATTCTCAAGCCTGAAGATTTCTTTCTGTTTTTCAGAAACATTATATCTGGCTTCTAACATACGATATTCTTTTCCTTTCGTTACATCATCAAGGCTGTCTTTTAAAGATGAATATCCTTTTAAGTAATGATATGCTTTTTCGTAATTGCCTAATTTATCAAAATTCTTATACAGTAATTCATTTGCTGCGAGTTCATTACTATCATTAGTATTAAGGTTTAAATTCTCTAAAACCGCTAAAGAACCCTTATAATTTTTAATCTCATATTTAGACGCTGCTAAATTTAAAATAAGCGACAGGTAGGTTGCGTCATTAATCCCGGCATTGTTATTACTTTCTATTATTTTTATACCGCTGTTAAAGTTGCTTATGGCCTCGGTATACTTTTTAAGCTTAAAGTTAAGCTCTCCCAATGCATTATAATAAAGCGGGTAAAGATTATTGCCCTGATACTTTTTCAATATTTTGTTTGCCTCGCTTAAAATACGTCCTGATTCGCTGTAATCACCCAGTTGGGCGAGACAGTTAGAATAGTAAATGTAACATACACTTAATAAGTCGATACTTTTGTGAATTTCTTTCTTATAGTTCCCAATAGCCAGTTTATAATAGCCTGCCGATTTTCGATAATCGCCTAATTCAAAAAATGAATCTGCAATGCTTTCATAATTAGCACCTAAGGCAGTGTAATTATGGGTTCTTTTGGCAAGGGGTATCCCTTCTTCAATTAAAATTTGTATAGATAAGTCGTAATCTAAATTTATAGTATGATAAATACTTATATTTTGCACTATCAGAAGCTGAAGTTCTGTTGATGTACTGTTTTTAAACTGTTTTAGTTCTTTTAAAACTTCGCTTATTTCAAGGTAGAGGGAGTCATAATCATTATTATACAAATGATTTAAGGCTGTATTGTATTTTGCATAAGTTTGTAAAAAAGCATTTTTTTTGGATAATTGCTTTCCTTTTTGCAAATGAAACTGATACTCTTTAATTTTTTCATTTTTAAAGTATAGCCCCGAAATTCGTAAATGGTTAATACTTTTTATGCTGTCATTATTAGTGGTGCTAATTTCTTTTAGCAGTTTATTAATTTCATCATCATCATTATTCAGAGATGATACATTTTGCGAAAATGAAGCATAACAGCAGCATATCAATAAAAAACAGATCAACTTCTTCATACAACTTTATTATATGCAAATTTAAATAACCTCTATACTACAATGCTACCAGAAATCAGGTAATTAAAATTACTTTTTTATAGTTATTTCAAACCAATCGCGCTCTCTATACTTTTATAAAAAATAATTCAACGGTATTTTCCGCTATTTTTTAAACTTTCCGCAATACATATTCAACAGGTATATTAACTATAAAAATAATAATGAAAATGAAAAAAACGCTTTTTACTCTTATTACAATCTTTGCAGTTTTATTTTCTTCATGTGGCAGTGATGATGAAAATAACGGAAACGGAAATAATAATCAGGATTATTATATTAAAGCCAGGCTTAATGGTGTTTTAACCGAGTATAAGCTTGATGCTGTTGCTACTTTAAATACAGGCGGTAACAGGATATCCGGATATGCCAGGCAAAATGCCAACACACCATTTCCTGCTTTCGATTTTGAAATTACAGCTCCTGAAGGAATTAGTACACGCTCTTATTCTGAAAACGATTATGAAATGATATTCCGGATATCGCAAGAGGGCACTACTACATATCATTCCCTGCATGACAGCAACATTACAGATTTTGTAATAATTATATCCGAAATAACCAATAGTTCTGTTAAAGGCAGTTTTTTCGGCACAGTATCTTTAGCACAGGGTACTAACGGGCAAAACTTATCATTAACAGAGGGTGAGTTTTTCCTGAAGAGGGATTTAGAATAAAGCTTTAAAGCAAGGCGCCGGGATAAGAAAAAATTTATACATAATGAGGGTGGGCTCTAAAAGGTTTTTAATTGAAGTTACAGAAAATGCTTTTGCTTATATAGTTGTAATGGCAATGTTTGCATACGGTGCAGGGAAAATAGTTCAGTTTAACGGTGCTGCAGATACTGATTTAAGAGTTTCAGAAATGACTGGTATGCAATTAATGTGGGCTTTTTATGGCTATTCTAAATCCTTTGCATTAACACTTGGAGTAATAGAGATTTTGGGAGGTATATTAATGATATTCAGGCGTACAAGATTAATCGGGTGTTTTTTTGTACTTACAATCCTCACAAACATTATTATCCAGGATATAGTCTTTTCAGTTAATATCGGTGCCCTTCGTGCGGCTGTTCTTTATTCTGTACTCATTTCATGTATTCTTTTTATAAGAAGAATTCAGGTTATAGGAGCATTTAAATTATTACTAAGCCCAAACCAATTAAATGTAAACAGAAAACAAAATGTCATAATAGTTATTCTTTCAGTACTACTATTTATGATTTTAAGAATAGCCGAATATTATATAACAATTAAGCTATAGGGCTTAAATAAAGTGTAAGTAATAAATAAATGAATGAAAAACCGCAATACATTAAGTTGCGGTTTTTTTTATTTGTTACGGTTAAGGAGTCTAATCTGCGAACTCTTTTATTCTATGCTAACTCAATTACCTGATAACAAGTATTGAAATTTACCTGTTTCAGACTATTTCAGAGAAATGATTCCATACTTAACTTTACAAAAAAAGCTATAATATGAAAATTGTTTAATTAAAATTTAAAAGCTATGAAAAGAAAATTATTATTACTGCTATTTATTGCTAATTTATTAATTGTGAATGCGCAGGAATGGACTTATTATTCGGACTTTCCTGTAAATGTAGCGCCAAAGGATATTGTATCTAACAATAGTGGCATACTATATATGCTGACTACTGATTCAAGGATATACTTTAAAACATTAAATGGTGCATGGACTGAATTGGATACTGAGTTTTCAGGGCCAATTGCTCCTGTTTCTATCACCATTGATAAAGACTCTAACACATTATATGTAGCAGAGCAGCTTGGCGGAGGTATAAAAAAAACATCTGACTTTGGCGCAAGCTGGCAAATAGAATTTATGATTACAGATCCGCTTACCGGATTTCATGAAACGGTAGATGAACTATCTAATGTTGCTGAAAATAATACTTTTTATGGTAGAATTACTATTGGCACAGTTCTTTTAATAGGGAAATATACTAATAACGGGCAAACAATCCAGTTTTTTGAATATGCGCCTTCAAACAACTCTGTTTACGGAATTACAGAATTATTAGTGGCTGCTGATGATACAGTTATAATGGGTACCTGGAATGCCGGTATCTTAATTTCTGAAAATGGCGGACAAACTTTTCAGGCAACAAGTTTAAACCAACACCAGATATACAAGTTTACAGAAGATGATGCAGGCATCGTATATGCTTTAGGCTATAATATGGCACAGGACGAAATATTTATGGTTACATCTGATGATTACCAAAACTGGGATACCATGAGCCTGCCTAATAATACAGAACGGTACACAGGTATATTTTATGATGAAACATCAGCAACTTTATGGCTTACTACTGAGACAGGTATATATAATATGAAGTTTATTGACGGGATACCTGCTGATGAATGGATAGATGCATCTTTTAACAATGAAGTACAGCATACTATTGAAGTTATAACTGATGCTACCGGTACCGTTTATAATATTTCATATCAAAGCATAGTGCAAACACTTAACCCTGATGACACCTGGAGTACCCTTAATGAAGGATTTACCGGGGTTTCAGACTACATAGACTTTGGCGCAGACAACAAGCTGTTCTCGGCTACTTATAACAACAACACTATCTCTACATTAACCGATGCTAATTCAGTATGGAGTAACTTATTTTTAAATGAGGGTGAGATAGGTACAAGCAGCTTACATACCAAACAAAACGGCAATATTTATGTTAACCTGTCTTTAGCGCTAAAAAAATCGAATGATAACGGCATAACATATACTGATATTACTCCTGATAACCTTAACAATTTTATTACGAGATTTTTCGTGGGCGAAGATAATACGCTGTTTGTTTTAAAGAGCAATGAGGTAAACACATTATATATGTCTGAAGATGATGGTGTAACATGGACAGAGCTACATACATTTGCGAGCCAGATTACCTCTGTTTCAGAAGATAGCAATGGTGTTATATATGTAACCCTTTTTAACTTCGATTCATCACTTGGCAATTATCAGTTGTTCTATACAACTAATAATGGATTAACGTGGAACAACGCTACTATAAGTGTCCCGGATCAGGCAGGTTTTGATATAAGTATTCACTCTAAAAACGATATTACGTATGCCCAGATAGGTGTAAAAACCTTCATATTTAACCATTCAGACGAATCATTTACTGTTGTAAATGGCCCTGATGGAACAGATGTTCTGCTGGGTTATCTTGTTATTGATAACGATAACAATTATTATGTATTTACAGATAATCTGTACAAGTCTGTTAATGGGGGCGCTTCCTGGATAAATTTATCAAAGCCTGCTACAATGGCACTGCCCTATTTAGTTAACAAAATAACATTTGATTCTAACAATACCCCTTATATAGTAACCAGTAGTACCGGGTTTGCAACAGATAAAGGTATTTATTTCGTTACAGAAAACCTAAGTTCAGAACAACCGGTTACAAACACTCCTTTTACAGTTTATCCAAACCCTGCAACAAATATTATTATGCTAAGTAATATAGAAAAAATACAGCACATGGCTGTATATGATGCTTTAGGTAAAGAGATAGCAAGGATAAACAGACCCGCAGGATCTATTGATGTTTCTAGTTATGCCAACGGTATTTATTTTCTTAAAATAACTGCTGTTAACGGTGCTATTTATAATGTTAAGGTTGTAAAGCAATAAGAACATGAAGAAGATACTTATACTCCTGTTTACAGTCTTTCAATATACATTATTTGCACAGACAGAGATAATTGGCTCTAATGAATTTGGCAGGCTAATATATCTTAATTACGACCTAAACATTCCGGACAGGATTTATGCTGCAACCGGAGGTAACCATATAGTAGTATCAGAAGATGCCGGCGAAAACTGGCAGATTTTGTATTCTTTCCCGAGTGCAGATTATAAAGGGTTTCAAAACCTTAAAATACATAACGCAAATGAGCTTTCTTTTTCTGTTACGGATGGATATACTAATGCTAACAAAATTTATATACTGAATACTACCACAGGTTTAATTACAAACGAGTATGAAGTGCCAATACCGGCTGATGCTACCAGCGGTGTTGTATATAAATATGATTTTTATGATAGCAATACTTTAATAGCCATCTATAATTATGAAATTGGCGGGGCAGGGCTTCACAGCAGGGTATACTATACACAAAACGGCAATGACGGATGGAATATGATATATTACAATTTTGATTTTAATACCATATACCCAAATAATGTTGCCATATCTCCTGCCAACCCTCAGAAAATATACATTTGCAGGACCGGAGGATATGATCCGGAAGATGTTGGAGGCCTTTATATATCTGAAGATGGAGGCTTAAGTTATACTGAAAAGCTCCCCGAAATTGATTTTGGCCCAATAACGTTTCACCCCGATAACCCGGATGATATATTGTTAGGCACATGGTATGCATCTAACACCCAAAACCTTTACCACTCTACAGACGGAGGGGACACTTGGAATCCGGTAGATGAGAACTGGGGAAGCAATGTAATAAGTAACGGGTTATTTGATATTAAATATAATCCAACGGATGCAAACAATATAATTGTTTTAGGTACCAATAACATTATCAGGACGGATGACAACTTTGAAACATTAGAGGTCATTGAATTCCCGAATGAAATGGAAAATCCTGATAATTATTATTTTGGTACATACTTATCCTTTAATCCTTTTGAGGCAGGCCGGCTTTTAATTACAAATAATGATTATGCGTTAATAAGCGATAACGGAGGAGCAACTGTTACAAAATTCAACAATCCGTTTTTTTCATCCATATCAGGACAGTTAAACCTGTATAAAAGTAACAACGCAAAACATTTGTACTACCCGGTACAAAATGGACACATGCATAAAAACATGCTTTCATTAGCTGAAAACTCATACGGTACACTCCCTATACAGGTATTGCCTTTTACCACCAGCAAATATTATTCAGACGATTATACTGAAGCAAGGCTGTATAAATTCAGTTCATATTCTGGTGGTTCAGGACTGGGCATCAGCAATAATCATGGCGCAAGTTATGATGATGCTATTTCTTTTACGTTCATGTTTTTAGATGCTGTATCATCTAAACCGGGTAATCAGAACATTATATTGTGCTCACTGTCGCAGGATAACCAGAACAGCAGCCTTATAGAGTTTAACCTTAGCGACCCGGCAGCTATAGACCAGCTTATAATAAATTTACCGGAGCAGGGTGTTGTAAGAGATTTTCATTTTGATATTGCAAACCCTGGTATGATGTGGATTGCACTTAACGGAAAAGTATATAATACAATTAATAATGGTTTATCATGGATTTTGCAAAGTACAGGCTTAGAAACTCTTGCTACAAGCGGCAAAATTTATCAGATAAGCCAAAACCCCTTAAGTACCCAGCAGCTTACAATAGCAACTTCACAAGGGGTGTTTACATCTGTTAATGCCGGCGCTAATTGGGTTCAGCTAACAGTAAACGAGGTGCAGTCTGTTAAGCATTCCGATGTTGTAAACGGGCAAATGGTTGCCGTTACATACGATACGCAGTTTACATCATTTGCCGTTAGGTATTCGGGTGATTCGGGCAACACATGGAACCTGATACCTGTACAGGATTTGTTTTACATAAACTCCGACACTAACAGTGTGGCTATGGAATTCGGTATAAACACCGCTACTTTATATATAGGCACTTTTGATTTAGGTATCTTAAAGCACACCATAAATTTCAGCCAGCTTTCTAACAATGAACCAGTAGTAAACAATAATTACAAGCTGTATCCTAACCCCGTTGCAGATATACTTACTATAGATACTGCCAAAGCAGTGGTACAGCTTTCTGTTCATGACATTACAGGTAAAGAGATAATTATAAACAGGCACTATGGTAACTCACTTAACGTTTCCGGCCTGGCAAAAGGAGTTTATATGCTTACAGCAGTACTTGAAGACGGGCAAAAGGTAGTATCTAAGTTTATAAAAAAATAGAGAGACTGTTTTTAATATAAATCAATTCAAAAAATCAGCATTAAATATGAAATCTATTTTCGCTATTATTTCTATGTTTCTATTAACCGTTAGGGTATCAGCTACCGACCTTATTGTGCAGGAAAATGGCCCTACAGGAACATACCAAACCATTTCGGCAGCAATAACTGCTTCTGCAGATGGAGACCGTATCATTATTTATCCTAAAGCAGGAGAAAACCCGTATATAGAAAACCTTACCATTAATAAAACCCTGGAGCTTGTATCTGCCCAGGATGCCGCCCGGTATAAAATACAGGGAAATATAACCATAGAATCAACTGATAACAGAAAAGTTACAATTATTGGTGCTTATATTACTACCGGCAATATAACAGGTACAGGTAACGGCTGGAGGACAGATGTAAACGTTATGGGCTGCCAGATAGACGGTGGGAATATTATACTGAACAACCAGTTCTATTCTCAAATTGTGTCTAATATCTTAAATTCAGGCATTATTAATATTTCCCATGGTAATGTTATAGGCAATGATCTGACATCCGATACAAATAGCACTATACAAATAGCAAATTCTACCTCTATTGCTAATGATACTATTAATATTATTGCCAACAAGTGTACGTCTATTAGTTGTATCAATAATAATGTATATTTAAATGTATTTAATAACTATATAAAAAGAGTTAGTGGTACATTCGACTTTTTTTCATTTTTATATACACATGCAGACACTAATAACGAAAAGGTTAAGTTTTATAACAATACCGTTTTAACCCCAAAAACAACTTTTACTTCCGGAAACAGTTACAATCGTTATTTTTCATGTGCATCTAATGCAGATATAAGAAATAATATTTTTATAAGAACAACAAACTTTTTAAGTGCAAATCCATCCATTTTTGAGGTAACGCCGGCCTCATCAAAATCTAACAACTATTACTACCTTACAGAAAATGTTGTAATTACAGGATCTTTAAACAGCCAGATACTTACTCAAAATCCTGTTACGCAGGCTACAGGAGAACTAATTTTACCTACTCCTGCCCAAAATGGTGCCGATGCAAGTTTCCAGTTTTACGATTTAGACTTAACAGTGGGCGATGCCGGTTGTTACGGTGGCTCATATACACTCAATAATTATTTCCCAATAACAGGCAGCTCAAGGGTTTATTTTATAGATATGCCCTTCGGTATAATTGCTAACGGGTCTCCTTTAATTATTAAAGCAGATGGTTTTGACAGGTAAAACAGTTAGTACTTATCAACTACTAAATAGTATATGAACAAAATAATAATATTAATATTTCTTTTTACCTGCGCCCTGCATTCACAAAACCTTGTTCAGGCTGAGTATTTTTGGGATCTTGACCCGGGCGAAGGAAATGGTTATGCAATGCAGGCGGTTGATGGCAATTTTAATACTGCCATGGAAAGTGTTCTTGCTGATAATGCCGTATTGCCCGCTGCCGGTATGCATACAATAGGTATACGAGTAAAAGGCGTTAATGGAAACTGGAGCCCGGTTTACCGGAAAGTATTTGTACTTTCGGGAGACAACAGCACCAATAATACTGCAAAAATAACACAGGCAGAATATTTTTGGGATAACGACCCCGGGCAGGGTAACGGAACTGCTTTACTTGCTTTTGACGGAAACTTTAGCAATGCGATTGAAACCGTTTTAAGCAATGACACTGCTTTACCGGAGGAAGGTAACCATACTTTTGCCATAAGAATAAAAGGGGATGACGGGAACTGGAGCCCGGTTTACCGGAAAGTCTTTAACCTTTCGGGAGACAACAGCACCAATAACACCGCAAAAATAACGCAGGCAGAATACTTTTGGAATGACGACCCCGGACAGGGTAACGGTAACGTAATGCTTGCTTTTGACGGTGACTTTACACGGGCATTAGAAAGTATTATTGCTGATAATGCATTATACCCTGATGCGGGACTTAATATTTTGCGGATAAGAACAAAGGGTGATGATGGTAACTGGGGGCCTGTATATTCTAAAGTTGTTATGATAGATTCAGAAAATGAGGATCAGGTAACCCTTGTTTACCCGGAAAATGGAGCTGTAAATGTGCCTGTAACGGATAGCCTTAGCTGGAACACCTTACCTGGAGCAGAAAGTTATGAATATGAATGTGCTACCGATAGTAATTTTAGTGATGTTGTACAGTCAGGAATTATAATCGAAAACACAGTCGACTTTTCAGGGCTGGAATTTTCAACTACTTATTTCTGGCGGGTTAGATTAAATGATAACACCGGGGTTGGCATATGGTCTGATATATGGAGTTTTACCACAGCTGATAATTTAGGCGTATCTGGTTTAAGCAAAGTAAAAATTATTTTGTATCCTAACCCAACTCATGACTATGTTACAGTTAGTAGCAATAAAGATGATTTTTATACTTTCAGCATATATACTAATGATGGAAAAGAAATATCAAAAGGCAAGCTCATAAATAACAGGATAAGCCTGCAAAATCTTTCTTCTGCTGTTTATATAATCAAACTAACAGGAAGCAGAGGCAATTCAGAAGAATTTAAAGTTTTAAAAAACTAAATTGTAATATACCGCCTCTGTCATAAGCGACTGTTTACTAATAATAAAAAAATCTAATTTTTTAGCTATGAAAGATATATTGTCTGACGCTTTAGTGCACATGATGGTGTTTTTTACCTTGTCATCTTGCAGCAATAATGATGATAACAACAATTCACACAATGATTCATCATATAAAATTACAATAACTCTAAATGAAGTAAATGAAAACAATGACTATGTTTCTATCACTTTAGCCGGTAATAACCTGTCTGGGGATGTTGAGAGTCCCTTATGGAGTATCAATGGTGAAGGACAGCCTAATACACTAACTGTATCATTAGACAAAAATGATTTTACAGGAGCTACTAAAACATATATAATGGAAACAAATAGTGCAATAGATGTTTTTACAGCAGGTGTACAGATAATAAATTACGGACCTCCTTTAACCGGGAGCTTTAAGATTGAGCAAAACAACACTACAGTTGTTACCGAAGCCATTAATCTTGTTGGAGATAATACTGATTTTACTGAAGACTATTCATTTAGTGATTAACTGCCTATAAGTACAACATGAAAATACATCTAAACTATATAATAATTGCTATGTTAATAAACGCGGCTGTATTTGCCCAAAACATTCCTGAAACGCAGGCTGACAGCGCCTTGGTTGCTGCAGCTCTTCATGGCGATGTTCAGGGTATAAAAAAAGCTGTAAAAGAAGGTGCTTATATTAATGTTCAGGATGCTGAAGGTTTTACACCACTAAACCGCGCTGCCAAACTAAGTTATTATCATTTAGTTGACTATTTTGTAAAATTAGGTGCTGATGTAAATATTCCTAATAATGAAAAAATTACTCCTTTGCATTATGGTGTAGAGTATAATAATGTAAAGATTGTAAAGCTCTTGCTTGAAAATAATGCCAACATTGATGCACGTGACGGCATAATGGAATGCCCGCTGCATTGGGCGGGCTGGACAGGAAATTATGAAGCCGCAAAATTATTGCTCAAACACGGGGCTAACCCATATACAGAAAATAACACGGGTGTAACGCCTATTGAGCTATCTGTTAGGCAGGAGCACAAAAAGCTCGAAAAACTGCTTAGAAGAAAAAAGTATAAAAAACATAACAAAGCTGCTTACCAGCAATAGCATATCCCCAGTAGTAGTGTGTCAGGGCTACCTTAAAAAGCAATTTATTCCAACGTAAAATAACACTGCAGGTTTAGGTTGTACGGTAGCCCTTATTATTTTCGATAAGGTTCAAGTGCCTTTTTCGTGGCATCGGATAAAACCAGCTTTCCTGATATCTGTGCTCTTTCAGCTAAAAGTGTATCCCAGTTCTCAGTGCCTTCCCACAATACTTTCTTCATTGCAGAAAGTGCTTCGGGGTTATACCCTGCAAGCTTATTAGTAATTATATCTATTTCTTTATCAAGGTCTTTTACAGATTCAAAAACCTTCGCATACAGCCCTTTTTCTTTCGCCCAGTAAGCATTCTTCCACTCATCTGCTGCTATGGTCATTTCGGCAAGTGCACCCACACCCATCTTTCGTTCTACTGCAGGGGCTATAACAAAAGGCCCTATGCCTATTGTAAACTCAGATAATTTTATTGCACTCTCTTCTGTTGCAAGCGCATAGTCACATGCAGCGGCAAGCCCAACGCCGCCACCCACAGCTTTACCGTGAATTCGGCCCACAATTAGTTTAGAACAGCTGCGCATAACATTAATAACATTGGCAAAACCCGAAAAAAACAATGCTCCTTCTTCGTAGTTTGAAACTTCGAGCAACTCTGTAAATGAAGCCCCGGCACAAAAGGCCTTTTCACCTTCACTTTTTAGTACTATTACATGTATATCAGTATTATGGCTTAGTTTTTCTAACTCATCTGTAAGCCTTTGCAGCAGTACCGATGGAAAAGAATTACTTGCAGGATGGCCAAACTCTATTGTTGCTATATGGTTTTCTATTTTTGTGTAAAGTGAGCCTTCAGGCTTTGCTGTGGTTGTCATTATATTTATTTTTCAGGTAAAAATATAGCAATTATAGTGTTCAAAAAAGATTTTCTAAAAACTTTAGCCCGCTATTTGTAAAATGGAAAGCAAATGCATTATATTTGCCATCACAATTTTGGGGATGTAGCTCAGCTGGCTAGAGCGCTTGCATGGCATGCAAGAGGTCGTGGGTTCGACTCCCATCTTCTCCACAAGTAAAAACCGTAACACATTTGTAATAAAATGGTTGCGGTTTTTTTATTTGTCATTAATTACCATCGCCAACTTGAATGATAATTTAAATATAACATACGCCTAATATTTTTAATTTGTATGTTTGCCAGCAAAAATTCAGCTTCATGCACTTGTAAATCAGGTAAGTGTTGCCGTAAAGTATTCAACTTAAACATCATTAAATGCTAAAAATTACCAGATTTTTTATCGGGCTTATGTTCATGTGTCTGCAGTTCTCTATTGTACAGGCACAAACTACAATTCTCGATCAAACAATGCTTACACAGTCAAGCTTCAATACTTTTACGGTGGTAAATGTAACCGGCCCGCAGCAATGGGGCTACAATTCTCTTTATGGTGCTGTATGCAGCGGTTATTCAAACGGGCAAAGTTACCAGAACGAAGACTGGCTTATTAGCCCTGTTATGAACCTTTCTCAAATGAATAATGTGCAGCTTAACTTTAGCCATACACGGGGTAATGCAGAGGTAATGAATGTAGGGGTAAATCAGGGTTGGTATAAGGCTTATACTACATCACAATATACCGGAGATCCTGCAACAACAAACTGGATTGAGTTAGAGGGGCTTAACCAGAATATTACTCAGGCATGGCAATATGTTCCTTCAGGCTCACTAACAATTCCGGAAGCTGCGCAATCATCTAATTCCCGAATTGCTTTTCGCTACATAAGCAGTTCATCTGCAAGTGCCATGTGGGAAATTAAAAATATAAAAGTAACGGGTTTCCCGGAGGGAACAAATCCGGGAACTAATGTTGTTTTTAAAATCACGAACTGGAATACCGAATGGCTGGGCTGCGAAACCTTTGGCCCGGAAAACGAAGACTTGCAGATAAATAATGTGGCAGATGCAATGCTTGCAATGAATTCAGATATTTACTGCCTTCAGGAAGTTTCCAATACATCATCAAATCCGTCTATAGAAACTTTAGTGTCGCTTATGGGCAGCGCGCAATGGGGTGGGGCTATTGCACCCGCTAATACGGGCGATTGCAACCAGAGACAGGCCATTATTTATAAAAAATCGAAAGTGCAGCTTGTAAGCGCGTCCGAAATGCTTAACGGAAATGCTGCACAGGGTAACTCTTACTATTACAACTGGTCGAGCGGGCGCTACCCGGCACTTTACAACGTAAACCTTATAGCAGGAAGCACACTTATACCTGTTTCTCTTGTAAATATACATGCCAAGGCAGAAGACGGAAATCCGACGAGCTATACACGCAGGAAAGGAGGCTCAGAAGGTTTAAAGGCATTACTTGACGGCAGTAACTATAACACAAAGAATGTAATAGTCATTGGAGATTTTAATGACTATTTAATTGGCACTACAAGCGAAGCCTGTAACTGTAACGATTCTCCTTTTAAGAATTTTATGAACGACCAGGCCAACTATACCGGCATTACAAGTAACATTACAGATGCTGACACAAGCTGGGGTTTACATCCAATCATTGAAAATATTATCATTTCGAATGAACTGGATGATAATTATATAACAAGCAGTGCTTTACAGGAAGAAGCCATAGCAGAAACAATAGGCGGGTTCTATTATAATACATCTAACCATTTGCCGGTAACCGCTTTATTCCAGTTTTCTACACTCAGTAATACTGAATTTGCCAAAGCTCAAACATCATTTACATTATATCCTAACCCTGCTAAAAATTATGTGAATATTGATATTGCAGAAAATGTAAATGATAATGAAGTTATTGTTTATGACCTTACAGGGAGGCAGGTACTTTCTCAAAAATTAAGTAGTAATACAATTAATGTAAGTGCTTTACCTGCCGGAATCTATATTTTAAAGATAGATAATATAACGGGTAAGTTTGTAAAAGAATAAAGCAAATCCCTTTTATCTTTTTCATAGCATATATATTACCTGCCGTATTTCGCCATAAACTCCTCTGCTGTTGCTACCATGTTATAGCTTCCGCAAAAGAAAGGTACACGCTGGTGCAGTTCTGTTGGCTGTATTTCCATTATACGGGTAAAACCGTCAGAAGCTTTGCCTCCCGCCTGTTCGGCAATAAATGCCATAGGGTTACATTCATATAAAAGCCTTAGCTTGCCTGTCGGGGCTTTGCTGCTTGTAGGATAAATGTAAATTCCGCCCTTAATCATATTCCGGTGAATGTCAGACACAAGGCTGCCAATGTAGCGGGAAGTATAAGGCCTGTCGTCTTCTTCAAGCTGGCAGTATTTAATATAATCTTTAACCCCCTGTGGGAAATGCACATAGTTACCCTCGTTTATAGAATATATGTTGCCATCTTTAGGGAAAGTAAGGTTAGGGTGCGACAGGTAGAATGTACCGATGGCAGGGTTAAGTGTAAAGCCGTTAACACCATTGCCGGTAGTATATACAATCATGGTGCTGGTGCCGTAAATTACATAACCTGCGGCTACCTGGTTAACGCCCGGCTGTAAAAAATCTTCAAGCGTTACAGGCGTACCTACTGGTGTTACCCTGCGGTAAACAGAGAAAATAGTTCCCACCGAAACGTTTACATCTATATTAGATGAACCGTCAAGCGGATCTATAAGCACTATATATTTGTTGTTGTGGCAGCCATCATTACCTTTAACGGTTATATAATCGTCATTTTCTTCGCTGGCAATGCCGCACACAATTTCTCGGTTAACCAGCGTCTGCATAAAAATTTCGTTGGCATAAACATCAAGTTTCTGCTGGTCTTCACCCTGAACATTCTGTTCGCCAAAGGCGCCCACAATATCTACAAGGCCGGCCTTGTTCACTTTATAGTTTACCACTTTCGCCGCAAGGCGTATAGAGTTAATGAGCCTTGACAGCTCGCCCGACGAGTATTTGAAATCTTCCTGCTTTTCAATTATAAATTCGCCTAGGGTTTTGTTGCGTTCTTCCATTACTAAAACGTTGTAGTTGAGTTGTGGCACAAATATCTAAATTTTTGTGATAAGAAAATAATTAATTATCTGTTAAGGTTAATCGGCTTATTTTTGCCCTAAATTTCAGCAATGATTATCCGTAAAGGAACAAAAAAAGATATGCCTGCCGTATTGGAGCTTATTAAAGAGCTGGCAGCGTTTGAAAAAGAACCCGATGCAGTAGCACTAACAGCCGAAGAACTTACTAAAGACGGCTTTGGCAGCAATCCGCTGTTTTATACTTTTGTGGCGGAAGAGGGGAATGAAATTGTAGGCATGGCCCTTTTTTATTACCGTTATTCTACCTGGAAAGGAAAAACAATTCACCTTGAAGACCTTATTGTAAAAGAAAACCACCGTGGCACAGGTGCGGGCAGCGCATTATATAAAGAAGTAATTACCTTTGCAAAGCAACAGGGTGTGCGCCGCATAGAGTGGGTAGTGCTTAACTGGAATAAACATGCCATTAAGTTTTATGAACGTTCCGGCGCTAAAATTTTACGGGACTGGCTTACTGTTCAGATGGATGAAGAAGGTATTACTAAATTTATGCTTAGTTTATAAGTAGTTTTAAAAAATGAAAGTATTTAAATTTGGAGGCGCATCTGTTAAAGATGCACAGGGTATAGAAAA